>JACMNL010000113.1 GCA_014378525.1 Bacteriovorax sp. | reverse complement strand
CTCCAACACAAATTCTCAGGAGAGATAATATGAAAAAGACGATTCTTATCGCCCTTACTTTACTTAGTTTTCAATCAGCATTCGCACAACGTTTCCCAGGCGGCCCGGGTCCTATGCCAGGTCCAGGCGGACGTGACGATCTTCCAATGTGTCTAAAGAATTTAGACAACGCTAATAGAAGATACGATAACCTTCAAAACCAGTTAACTGACCTTATGAGAAGATGTAACCAGTCAGGTCCGGTTAATGGTGATCTTCAGAGACAAAATGATGATTTAAGAAATCAGGTTGCTGGTCTTAACGGACAAGTTTCAAGCCTTCTAAATCAAAACAATAATCTTTCTCTTGATAACAACAGACTTCAAAACGACAACATGGATCTTCGCCGTCAACTAGACGATCTACGTGGTGGAGCAAACAGAACTCTAGGGTTCTTTAGCTATGCTGGTTGTAAAGATTTTTCTGGAAACATCAGTTTAACAAACATCGCTGGTGGAGAAGGACGTGTTGGTCTTGAATCTGAAACTGTTGCAAAACAAAAAGTAGCTGCAACTTATTCTTGTACATACGGAATAGTTACTGGAGCAACTGAAGAAATCAGATCAATTCAACCAAACAGTTACTGCGTAGCTGGTTGTAAAGATTTTTCTGGAAACGTTAGCCAGGCCAACATTAAATCTGGAACAGGTAGAAACGCAACTGAAGCTGCATACAATGCAATGAAAGCTGTTGCTGGTGCATACTCATGTACATACGGAATTAAAATTCAAGCTTGTCAGTAAGATTTAAAATAATGAGAGAGGAGTCTTAAAAGAGACTCCTCTTTTATATTAAAAAGTATCCATCACTGTTACTCTTCACAACACTTGTCTAATCACGTAAGCAATCTATAAAAAATCTCTAATCAAAAAAACTATATCAAAACAGTACGATATAAAGAGTAATCTAAAAAATTCACAAATAATCTTAAGATTAGCTTTAAGTTTAACTTTAACTTACCGATTACTAGTTGAAATAATTTGTATGCCTCATAAACCAATCCTGGAGATTAAGAATGAAGAGAAAATTTCTATTTGCAACTGCCCTCTTAGTTTTAAATGCTAATTTCGCGATGGCCGCTGATCCAGTGTCATCAGTTGCAGCTTTAAAAGAAAAATTAAATAGCAAAGGTGCTCCAAAAATTGAAGGGACATTCAAGATTGGGGATAAAGATACTCCAGGGCTTAAGTTCGGAAGTATGACAGTTAATACGAATGAAAATGCTGTCGTCGATGCTATCAAAGATAAACTTGGTGGGATTTGCACAATCTTCGTACGTACTGGAGAGGATTTTATTCGTATCAGTACAAATGCTTTAGATAAAGATGGCAAACGTTGCATGGGAACTTTATTAAAAAATCCTGGACCAGCTTATAGTGCAATTAAAAGCGGAACTTCATACACAGGTGAAGCAGATGTTTGCGGGACAATGTACAAGACATATTACGAACCGCTAAAGATCGGTGACAAGGTCGAAGGGATTTATTTTTGTGGATATAAAAAAGAATAACTTTATTTTTTAAGTTAGGAGCGATCTATGCAGCTGAAAAAAATTTTTAATAGTGAAACTGAAAAAACTAAAACTAAATTAAGTTTTAGTTTTTCAGGACTACGTGGAAGAATTCTCATTGTGGTTATGATACCTCTGCTATTTTTAATTTTAGTTGCCGGGATTGCTCTTTTTCAGACTCAAAAAATTTCAGATAATATGTCCAAGACCTTAAACGAAACAGTTCCCGCTGTAACAACCAGTAAGCAGCTTCAGCAAGAACTCAATAGACTTCAAAGTTCATTTTTACTGGCCATTGCCAGTAAAGATAATGAAGATGCCATGAGTGATTATCTTGAGAAAGTGGATGCTTCTATGGATAGATTCATTACGGCAGCCGATCGATACCAAACTTATCCAATGTCAGACAAAGCTGAGAAGCTTCGCAAAAGTTTATTTAAAAACTGGGACAATACAAAGGCGCAGTTATCATTAGCAACTAAAACTTTAAATGAAAAAAAAATTGCTGATGGAAGTGCTTTATTTAAAGATCAAATTAAGCCGGAACTAGGCAGCATGATCGAAATTATTCAGAATATCGAACTTAATAATGCTGACACAATAGAAGCTTCAAAAATCGAAAGTCTTGCATTAGTCAGGTCTGCAAAAATATATGCGATTGTAGGATCAATTTGTGCTTTTGTTATTTCTCTCGCCGTTTCTTTTATCTTCGCCACATACATCAGCAAGACGTTTGCTAATGTTGGAGCTAATTTAAGTGCAAATGCAGACAGAGTGGCACAAACGGCTACACAAATTGCGACATTTTCTCAACAACTTTCAGAGGCCGTGACTCAACAAGCAGCTTCTTTAGTGGAAACTTCTGCAGCTACAGAAATTACAAGTTCTCTTGTAAAAAGAAATTCTGAAAATGCCATGCAAGCGGCTTCTTCATCATCTGAATCTCAAGACAAAGCAGAAAAAGGTAAAAAAGTTGTAGAGAAAATGCTTCATTCGATGGATGAAATTAATATCAGCAATGATAAAATCATGGGGCAGATTAATCACAGTAATTCTCAGTTTAGTGAAATTGTAAAAGTGATTGAAGAAATTGGAACCAAAACACAGATCATTAATGAAATTGTTTTTCAGACAAAACTTTTATCGTTTAATGCATCTGTAGAAGCTGCGCGAGCAGGAGAGCATGGTCGTGGATTTGCTGTTGTTGCAGAGGAGATTGGAAATCTTGCAGCTATGAGTGGAAATGCTGCGAGAGAAATTACCGAACTTCTTACTGGAAGTATTATTAAAGTTGAGAGCATTGTAAAAGATACAAAATCAAATGTAGAAACTCTTATTGCTAGCGGAGCTGAAAAAGTTCGCAATGGAACGAGTGTCGCGCATCAATGTAATGAAACTCTCATTGAGATTTTAGAAAACGTGTCGAAAGTTTCAAACATGGCCGGCGAAATTTCAACTGCAAGTCAGGAGCAGGCAGATGGTGTAGGTGAAATCACTAAGGCCATTAATCAACTTGATCAAGTGACTAAGCAAAATGCTACAACGAGTGAAGAATCAGCTGCGGCCGCAGAGAAATTATCTGCTGAAGCTGAATCGCTTAAGTCTGTTGTTGAACTTCTAGTTAAAACCATTCAAGGAACAAAAGCAGCTTAGTTTGTTTTTTGATTTAGAGTGCAAGTTTAATTCGCTAATTAGTGAAAAAAACTATGTTGACGAGAGCAGAAGCTTAAAATTCATTATAAAAAATAATTTTTTTTGAAAAAAAATCCCACATAATTTTAAATTTGGTTAAAATAATGTGAGCAACACACTTTTTCAAAGGATTGAATAATGGATTTAGAAAGACGCACGATTATTGAATTTTTAAAATCTCAAGACCCGGATATGGATCCTGCTATCAACTCAATGTCTCTTATGGACCTTATCGATACATTGATTGATGAAGTAATGGACACTGAGCTTGATTACTCGATTCTATCAACTGCATTCGCTTCAGGTGTAAACCCATCTCGCTTCGAACAGTTCCACGATGCAGTTATGGGCCAGTATGAAACAGTACGTGAAGGTGAAGAAATTCCAGTTCCAGTTTTAGACAGAATCGCAGCTCAATACAGATAAGTTTTTTAATGGCGCCTTTCAATTGCTAACGCGTTGAAAGGTGCTATCTGACTATTTCACTCGGTGACAGAGTGACCCTGAGTTTTCCACAAAATTTTTTTCATCAAACAAATATAATTTCTTAACGCACTTCAATTCACAAATTCATTTGGCCCGCGGGTTGCTCTATAGGCTCGAGTTCGAAATTAACTATCTCGGGGGGGATAAAATGAATCTGATTTTCAATGTTCTTGTAACGTGCTGTCTGTTACAGACAAGCATACTATTCGCGGAAGACAACACTTCAAAAACTATTCAGTATGAAAATCAAAAACAGGAAGTCTTTAATTTAGAAAATTTTCTAAAAGAGACGACGATGGTTGATAAAGAAATCACTGATACGTGTCACCGCAAAGTTCCTTATAAAGTGAACGAGTGTAAAGACGTCACAAAAAAGAAAAAAGTATGTGAAGACGTTCCTGCTCACCAGGAATGCAAGCAAGTAAATAATCCTATCTGCCATTCAGAAACTACAATGGAAAATGAATGTCACAACCTTCCCGGATCACAATCATGTACTCAGGTTCCTCATCAGGTTTGTGAAAACCAGAATACATCACAACAACAATGTAGAACTGTGACTGAACAACAATGTCACTACGAAACGAAATATGACAATCAATGCAGAAATGTTCCAGGTGAACAGGAATGTAACGTTGTCGTTCATTACAGACAAGAATGTTCATCTCAACCAGGCGGACAACAGTGCCGTACAGTGCCGGGAGATGTTCAGTGTAGTGTGATCAACGGAGAAAATCGTTGTACTAAAATTCCTCCACACCAGGAATGTTCAGATGCACCTCCACGCCAGGAATGTCGTCAGGTTCCATATGAAGAAAGAGAATGTCATCAAGGTCCTTCCCGTCAGGAATGTAATCAGGTTCCAAGACAAGAACAGGTTTGTGAAAACGTTTCTCGTCAGCAATGTGATCAGGTTCCTCACTCTGAACAAGTTTGTCACACTGAATACCAGCAACAATGTTCAACAACTCCAGGTGATGAAGTTTGCGAAGACGTTCCGGTAGAGCATCAGGTTTGTAAAGATAACTACTCACAAAAATGTACAGATGTTCCAACTAAGAATGTTTGTAAAGATGTTCCATACACAGAGAACGTTTGTAAGGACGTAACGAAATATAAAAATGAAGATTACGAATGTAAAAAAACAATCCAGGTGCCGGTTGAAAAACTTCTTAAGACTCATAAAGCGAGTGTGACAGTTGAATTTAATGTTCTATCAGAAATCTTAGGGCCTGAGTTTGCAGTTGGACTTGATGAAAACGGAAAACTTGCCCTCGCAGCAACAGCAAACGATGGAGAGTATGGATCAGACGATTCTCGCGCAGCAGTTTTTGTTAAAAAAGATGTGCAGGCAAAAGATGATGGAACTGTTAATACGATCACTGCTGATTATAAAGTCACAATGTTAAACGCTAATAAACAATTAGCTTACCTTTCTACGAATGACATTTACGGAACACTTAAAAAGTATTCTCTAAGCTTTAAGTTAAAAGGTCAGATTGATTCGAAGAGAGCAGCTCTTGGTGTAAAAATCATGAGAAATAAAATTGTTGAAATTGATAAAGCAGCTGTAAACAAAGGAAACATTTCTTACGCTTATAACTCTGCTGATAATACAACGATGGTGACTGTTGATTTACAGGGTGAAGGAGCGAAGATTGGTTCGATTCTTACGACTGATAAAACTCAGTACGATACGACGATTACTTTTTCTCAAAATTATACAGATATCGGCGATATGATTTTAGGGAGAGTTCAGAATTTTACATGGACTATGAATAGAGTACTTCTTATTACGAAATAAAGAAAAAAAAAGCCGGTCAAAATGACCGGCCTTTTTTTTATAAATTATTATTTTTCTTCGCCATCAAACTGGCATCTTCCAGACCACCCGAAAGTTTCATAACAGTTAAGTGTTACAGGAGTTGATTTGTCGTATTGAGAAACAGTACCTTTGAAAACTTTTTTGTTAGTTGAAAAACCAGGACCGTGAGAACCAGAGTCTCCTTTAGGACAATCTGTTTCTTCGCCATCAACTTGCTTATCAGAAAGAATTTTTGTGAAGCTTACAGTAACGTCACCTTCAGTTTTTCCTTCATATGAATCTTTATAAACCAGTGATTCACCGATTTCAGGGCCAGTGTTAACTGTATCGTTTGCTGGCTTAATGATAAGTGCGCTGATTGATCCGCTTTTTTCTTTTTCTACAATCACAAGATTGTCGCGAGTCAGTTTAACTTTTCCATCAGTGCTTTCGCAGCTGTATGACCAGCTACCGGCATAGGCCTGAGCAGATAATAAAGTTAGGGCAAGAATTGATAATGCTTTCATGTTTATTCTCCAAGGGGGTTTTCCCTTTTATACCTCACCCCTAAAAAATAGGTAAAAACGATGTAAAACTTACCATCTCATAAGGAAATCAGGAAATTCATGGCCTTGTAAACCAGCTTGTTTGAGCAAAGTGAATCTCTCAAACTCATATTTGACCTCTCCAATTCGTTTTTCGATATAGATCCGATCATTATTAAATCTTTGTTTGCAACCTGAGAGAGGACTAAGATTCATTTCATAACAAATGAAGAAACTCATTACGGGTTTCATTGAAAGGAAGTATGTATGCCGATTTTTGGTTGGGTAATTGCTATTATTTTTCTGTTTTTTCTGTTCATTAAATTTACTCTTGGCCTCGTGGTCATCGCGGAAAACCAGGTAGGGATCCTGGTGAAAAAAATCGGTAAACCACTACCGAATAACCGTTTCATCGCCACTGATGGTGAAGCAGGTTACCAGGCGAAGACACTTGAGCCTGGTTGGCACTTCTGGTTGTGGAGTTTCATGTACAGTGTAATTAAACAGCCGATCACAATCATTCGTGAAGGAGAGATCGGACTTGTAGTTGCCCGTGACGGTGGACAGATTCCTGCGCACAGAATTTTAGGTGGCGTGATTGAATGTAACAACTTTCAGGACGCAACGAAGTTCTTAAATAACGGTGGTGAAAAAGGCCGTCAGATGGGGCTGCTTACTACAGGTGTGTACAGAATTAACACTTCATTGTTCGAAGTTATTACAACTGACAACATTGAACAAAAAAATCTTTCAGGGATTACGAAAGAATATTTAAAGATGACTCAGATTAAGTCTGACTTTGTCGGTCTCGTAACTGTGCTCGATGGTAAGCCGCTTGTTGAAGGGCGAATTGCTGGTACGAGTATTTTAAATCACTCGTCGTTTCAGGATGGTGAATCGTTTATTAAAAACGGTGGATTTAAAGGTCTGCAGGAAGATGTGTTGAGACCAGGTTCGTACACGATCAACCCGTGGTTCGCGAAAATCGAACAGATTCCTATGACGGAAATTGATATCGGTTATGTTGGTGTTGTCGTTTCATCTTCAGGGGACTCTGATGAAGACGTTTCAGGTATAGAGTTTACTCATACGAACCTCGTTAAAAAAGGTAACCGTGGTATCTGGGCAGAGCCATTGTTTCCGGGGAAACATGCACTGAACACAAAGATTTTAAAAGTTGAGAAAATTCCGACTACGAACATTGTATTGAACTGGGGACGCGAAAGTTCTACTCATCGATATGATGAGAACCTGAACTCAATCACAGCGAGAACGCGAGATGGTTTCTCGATGAGTATCGACGTATCTCAGATCATTCACGTTGGTGCTGGTATGGCCTCAAAGGTTATCGCACGTGTTGGTTCGATGCAGAACCTTGTAGATAATATTCTTCAACCGATTATTGGTAACTATTTCAGAAACTCGTGCCAGGCTTCAGAAGCTCTGGACTACATCAGAACGAGATCTGAACGCCAGAAAGAAGCTGCACAATTTATTAAAGATGCACTTCTTGAGTATGACGTTGAAGCTGTAGATACTCTGATCGGTGATTTGATTCCACCTGAGCAGTTAATGCTGACTCTTACTAATCGTAAGATTGCAGACGAAGAGAAGACTACCTATGCTTCTCAAAAATTAGCACAGGATGAGAGAAAAAAATTACTTGAGGCCATTGCGATGGCCGAGTCTCAGGCAGAAGTTGTTAAGCAGGAGCAGGGAATTAGAATTTCAACTTCGATGGCACAACAATCCATCGAGGCCGCGAAAGGTCAGTCTGAAAGAGTGAAAGTTGAAGCGAATGCCCAGGCAGAATCTTTAAGGGTAAGTTCGATTGCGCAAGCTGAATCAGTTCGTGTAAAAGCGATTGCAGAAGCTGAGGCGATAGAAAAAATCGGTGAAGCTAGAGCAAAAGCTTATCAGGCGAGTGCGAATGCTTTAGGTGCGAAAAATTTAGCTGCTGTTGAAATCATCAACAAGCTTGCTGATAAAAACATCAAGATCACTCCCGACATTTATGCCGGAGGAAGTGAAGGTGGAGGAATGCAGGGGTTAATTATGGCCTCGATTCTTTCTAACTTGCAGGACAAAAGCGCGAAGGCTTAATAAAAAAGGCCCGGTATTTCTACCGGGCCTTTCTATTTTTTTAGTTATTCCATTGATCAGCCAGTTCTCGTTGAGTTCCGTAAAAGACGTTAACGTCCATATCAAATTTAGTTCCTGGAACGTTGTAAAGACAAGAGCCCGTTGCAGTACAGTTAATCTCGCTCGAGAATTGCCATAAGAAATAGTTAGACCAGATTCCCGCAGGGTAATCAGTTACACTTGATTTAAATCTCGCGTACCAGAGTTTTGACTGTTGAAATAATGTATTGTTTTTTAACTTGGAATTTAATTCTTTCACAACAGTATTGTTTGCATAGATAACCGGAATGCGGCCAGTTTGTTCATAAACGTAGTTCATGAATGTCACTGCTTCATCAGTAGTCATAAAACTTCCAGAAGTTGTGTCTTCAAGATCCAGAATCATAAGTGTATCAAGTTCATTGTTGATTACAGAAACAAAAGCTTTTGCCTGTCCAACTGGATCACCTTTTTTAGCTAAGTGATATGCTCCCCATAAATAACCACGGTCTTTTGCAATTTTTTTACGGGAGATATACTGGCTATCGATTTTTGTTCCATTAGTTGCTCTGTGGATAACAGCTCCAACTTTTTTATCAGTTGCCATTTTGTCCCAGTCAATTGAATTACCTTCGTATGCATCGATGACAATCGTCGAAGTAGAACTCTTCCATGGGTTATTAAAAGAAGAAGCCGTCGGAACTGATGGAGTTGTAGGTGTCGTCGGAGTTGTTGTTGATCCCGTTCCGGTCGATGGAGGCGTAACCGGTACAGTTGGTCTTTTGGCACCCAAAGCGTATGAGTTTGTAGAAAAAATAATTGCTAGAAGTAGAATTAAAAATTTTGGCTGCTTCATTTAACGTTCCCTGTAGAAGTTTTAGAAGGCCAGCCTATGATTTAAGAATCACAAAGAAAGAGAAGGCATGCCTACTAGTTTCTACTGAACGGTTGAATGAAGCTTGAACTTTAAAAAATCATCTTTGATGACAAAATTGTAACGGTATTCATAGGAGAAATCGCTCGAAGTCATTGGGAACAGGATAGCAGTAGACTCTTCTGGTCAGCTGTTTATTAGTCTTACACTCATTAAGTGCGGGATTAATTTTCCCTGCAAATGGAGAATAATTCACATGGCAGAATGATAAAAACAAAGGATAAATTATGAAGAAAGTTATTTTAATTGCAGTTGTTCTTGCATCTGTATTTGCACTTTATTCTTGTGGTAATGATGATGCCAGTACATCGGGGAGTACATTTACATTGAAGGGTGGAGGTAATTAACTATGAAAAAATTAATCTCATTCTTTCTGCTTTTTCTTTGCTTAAATAATTTTCAAAGAGCGCATGCCGCTGATACAGGTTTATCTGCTACTTCTTTAAAATTTAAAGTTTTTAAAATGGCCGTTTCAACAAGCCCGTTGTGCACAAATCTAATTACCGTATTGGATAATGGAACATCAGCAGTAGAAACAGATTTTTTACAAAATCCTAATCTTGGTTCAGGTGTAGTTGCAAACGGAACCTATCCATGTCTTGTTATTGAGATGGAAGATATCTTTACATTCAGACCAAGTGCAAACTCAACTTCAGGGCACTGTAATACAGGAGTCGATAGTACTCTTGATATTTGCAGAACGACGAATGGAGGACAATCAAAGTTGATCGATGGAACAAACGTAACTTGCGGTGTTCCTGGAACAGCAGATAGAATTGCAATTTATATTTCAACTGCTACAGTCGGAAAAAATGGAGATGCATTTTTTCCACCGACAAGTATAGGCGACACTACTCATGGAACACCTCTTACAACAGCATTAACAAATACCGGAACTTCATCTGGCAAATTAGTTGTGAATACAGCTGGAGGAATATGTGATAAGGCCCTGGCCGGCTGTGATGGCGCAGGTGGTGGAACGACTTGTGCTATTGACCAAATCGATTTTAGTTTTGTGAAATTGTAATTTTCAAAAAAATATAAGGCTGGTTAAGCAACCAGCCTGTATAAATTATTGCTCAACACCTTCTACCAATTAGGTTTTTTTTGCATCTAGAAATTCTAAGAATGTGCAGTTTTGAATTCATCAGAATTTAAATTAGCTTGGCGCAAGCGTTTGAAGAGGAAATAGCTATGTGGAAGACCTGAAGGTATCAGCAGGAAAACTGACACTGCTAATAAAGATTCGTCATTGAGATGTACCCAGCGGTAACCGTCGCCGGTTTCGGCCCATAGATAAAAGATTCCCGTTACCCAAATCAGTCCAATCAGATTACCAAATGCGTGCTCTTTAAACATCAAAATTTTCAATGAAATTTTTGAGTGAATCATTAAAATTAATACTGGGACAATGAGAAGAAATATTAATGATAAATCGAATCTACTTTTTTGTGCAACAAGGTTGATTAAAAAAAGGAAACAGATAATCGATTCTAGCAATGTAACTGAGAGAGTCGTTAAAAAAGAAATCCATTTTGTTTTAATACGTTGATTGAATAAAAAATAATTAACACCAAAAATGTAAAACGCACTTGAGATTAATGGCAGAGCGTAGCTTGGTAAAAAGAAATATGGATTGCCGGTGATATGGGAGTATGCCTGGTAAGCACAGATGAAAAATAGTGCAGACCACATGTAAAGATTTGTTCTTATATAATATTTTTTAAATTCCATCCGTTTAAGGTTAACTAAAAAAATTAGACAATGCTATCGGAACTGAAAACTATTTATGCCACTCTGTGTGAATAAAATTTACATACTCCTAATTTAATTTTTCTCAGTTACGATTTTATAAATTCTAACGAGGGAAATACCATGAGCGAAATAGACACAATTTCTAAACCAGCAACTATTCCACCTTCAAGCACTGTCGACCGCTTTGCATTTGAATCAAGAATTATTGATTTGAAAAATAAGATGCATATTTTATACGCTGAGAGATCAGGAACTGCTGTTGAACGATTTGTTGAGATTTTGGATCGTGATCTGACTTGTAATGAGGAGTATAAATAACCACATAGGATGATATATGGTTATTTACTTATATCGATGGAAAATTAAATCAGAAAAAGAAGCACAATTTATAAAGGCCTGGTCTTACGTGACAGAACAATTGCGTGAACGCTGCGGAAGCCTGGGGTCAAGACTTCATCAGGGAAACGACGGACTTTGGTATGGATACGCACAATGGCCTTCAGTTGAAACCAGAGAAGATTCAAATATAAATGATGAGCAGGTAAGTGAAGCACGACGCTTAATGAGAGATGCAACGATTGAGAGGTTGCCTGACATTGAACTTAGACCAGTAAGTGATTTTTTTAATATGAACTAAATAAAGCCGTCCACTCTAACCAATGTCTAGTTGTTAAGTTACGCAGCATAGATAATAGTATCACGTATACTTATATCAGGTCGTAATGCATGAATTCTCATTTTATAGTTATTGGGGCCGGCTTAAGCGGGTTAAACATTGCAAGAAAAATAAATGATCTCAAACTTGGCAGTGTTGAGGTTCTTGAAAAATCCCGTGGTGTCGGTGGGCGCATGGCCACAAGGCGCACGCTAGATACTAAGTTCGATCACGGAGCTCAGTTTTATAGACTTAAAGAGGACATTACAAAGCTTCACCAAAGCTGGAAGCAAAATGGAATCAGTCATCAGTGGTTTGTGTCCAATCTGGGCGATCACTGGTGTGCAAGTTCTGGAATGACTTCACTCGCTAAATCTTTAGCTGAAAACCTGCAAATTAATCTACTAAAAGAAATACGAACAATTCGTTATGAAAATAAGATGTGGAAAATAATTTCCAGGGATAATGAAGAGTGGCTTTGTAATAATCTGATTATCTCTTCACCAACACCTCAAACTGTTAATCTGCTAAATGAGTTATCTACTGAAAGTGTTATTGATTCAAATTTATTTTCCGAATTAAAAAAAATTAGTTACACCAAGGCCCTCATCGCATTAATTACTCTGGAAGAAGATTTTATATTAAATGACAGTGGTTATTGTGAATTTGAAGCAGGTCAGTTTTTTTCGATTAGTGACCAGAAAAGAAAAGGTGTAAGTAACATTCCGGCCTTTACAGTAACTATGTCAGCTGAATTTTCTGAATCAGAGTTTGAAAATTCTGAAGAATTAATATTGCATAAGATTTTAGAGATTTTTAAATCCGACTATCCAAAAGCTAAAATTAAAAATGCTGAATTGAAAAAATGGCGTTACTGCCGCCCTCAAACTCAGATTAATAAATTATTTTTAGAAATCGCACCAGGATTATTTCTGATTGGAGATGCTTTTGGTGGTAGCAGTTTACTTGGGGCGGTCAGATCGTCAGAGGCACTTGGTAATTATCTAACTGAAAGACATGAATCTAAACTAGATTAAAAGGGAATTCATATGACGATAAATATTTTGAAGCGACTTCACCATAGAAAACCATACTTGCTGATCGATGAGGTTATTGAACACTCATCACAGAAGATTCATGTAACAAAATTGCCATTGTTAGAAGAACATTATTTGCAAGGTCACTTTCCCGGAGCTCCGGTGGTACCTGGGGCCATGATGCAAGAGATGACTACGCAGGCTGCAGGATTATTGATTGCTGAATATTACTCACCTGTAGCAGATTATAATTCAGATGAAACAAAAGGACATGCACTCGGAGTCCTGCGCACAATTCATCACGCAAAATATAAAAGTTTTGCACGCCCTCAGCAGTTGCTACATATAAAAGTTGAGCTGCTTCAGCAAGTAGATAATTCTTTTCGATTTAAGGGAAGTATTGAAGTTGAAGACAAAAAAATTATGCAAAACGAATTTACTCTAATTAATATTTCAGATGAAAAATTAAAAGGTGTTTAAATAGAGTTATCTATGAAAAATAAAATAAAATTTTTAGCAGATTCATTTACCCCGGAACAAAAAGATCGTTTTATACGCATGTGTTGGGAAGATAGAACTCCATTTGAAGCAATCAAGGAACAATTCGGTCTCAATGCTAATGAAGCAGTAAAATGTATGAGAATAGTTCTGGATATAAAAGATTTTCAGCGCTGGAGAGTGAGAGCAAACAATCTGGGGCATCTGAAGCATCTTCAAACGAGACCTGAATCAGTATCTAGATTTAAATGCTCAAGACAAAATCTAGATGGAAGTACTAAGGGTTATAAGTAGATTTTTTAGAAAAAAAAGCCCGGTGGGTTAGACCGGGCCTTAATATGATCGACTTCTTGCGAAGGTTTTCACTGCAATAAATGTCACGAAGAAATGGGGTGGATGATGGGGCTCGAACCCACGACACCCAGAATCACAATCTGGTGCTCTACCGACTGAACTACACCCACCATAACCAAATTTCGTAAGCACATTTATAAGGGTTAGGTGCTTTTCAGTCAATGGAAATGTTTTGTTTCTCAGTGGTTGTTGTAGATTTTACCTGTTTAATTTTGACTCTTTAACATAATTGCTATTAAATTAAATAAATGACGTTATGCTTATTTAGGAAGGTAAATATGAAGAATTTAAAAGGATTTTCACTTTTAGGTCTGGTTATGTCCCTAGGATTGGGATCGACTGCCGCTTTTGGTTACGGAATGGGAATTTCTACTTTTCCGCTTCAAGAAGATAAAAAAGTTCTTTCTGCTGAAGTCACAGGGATCGTTCACAATGGTTCTGGTGTTGGTCTTCAAGCTAGATACACTCAAAAATTAACTTCGACATCAACAGTTGATGCTGGTCTTGGAATCGCAGCTGGTGAGCGTTCTGCGCGTTTGTTTGCAGGATATGATTACGAACTTTTTCCTGATTACGATGTTCAGCCGCGTACATCACTAAAAGCTTTCATCGAAAATTCAAAAGAATTTGGAACAAGAAGAAACATCGTTGGAGTTGCACCGACTGTATCTAAAGGTTTTGATTTCTGGGGCCACGAAGCGTTCCCATATCTTTCACTTCCTTACGGAATCAGTCTTGATGGAAAAAGAAATTCATACGAAACAACTTTAAGTGCCAACCTTGGTATCTCCGGGACAATTGCACCTGAGTACTCAATGACATCAAAACCAGTAACTGCAAACGCTGAAGTGATTGTCGGATTGAAAGACAGCTTCTCCGGTGTGTTCGTTGGTTTCGGTTACCCGCTAGAATAAATAAAATGTTTAAAATAGTTTTTTCAGATTTCGATGGGACACTGACTTACAAAGAAGGTCTGGGTCCCATTTTTTTTGATGTGCTTTCTCTTCTTGAAAATAAAAAAACTCCACTTGTTATTGTTACCGGCCGATCTCTTTCATGGGGACATTTCCTGCTGACTCACTTTCCATTCTTAACTGATGTGATTGTTGAAGGTGGAGGAGCGATCGTATCTAGGAATGGAAAATTCATCACTGAAGAATGCCTGATCAGTCCGCTTGAAGTGTTAACACTTGCTGATTTCTGTACAGATTTCAAATTAAAATTTCCAACGACACCTTTGTCAGTTGATTCATTCGGAAGAAAAACTGACAGAGCTATTGAGCTTCATGACTTAACGGATGGAATTCTGTTTTCTCACATCGAGCAATTCCTCATTGAAAGAAAGATTAATTTTTCTACATCGAATGTTCATTTGAATTTCTGGTGTGGTGAAGTTTCGAAATACAAAGCTGTCCAGCACTACATGAAACAAAAAGGTGTGAAAGCGGAAGAGTGTGTATTTTTTGGTGACTCTCTCAATGACCAGACGATGTTTAAATCGTTTAAAAATTCTGTGGGCGTGGCAAATATTTCTACGATTATCGACAGGCTTGAATTTAAACCTACAACGATTCTCACTGGTGACGATAATGTCGGGCCGTGGGGGGTTCTTAATTACCTGAAAAAAACTTTATAAGATGGGCGCGATTTGATTCGCGCCCATAAAATCTATTTTTTTAATTCTTCATCAATAGCACCTTTCAAATCATTGTAACTTAGATTGCCAAGCATCTTTCCATTTACAAAAAATGTCGGTGTTCCTTTTACTCCAAGTGACTGACCATCGGCCATGTCCTTTGCCAGTGCTGCCTTAAAAGTAATGTCCTCATACGATTTGTTAAATTCTTCAATGTTAAGACCAAGTTCTTTGGCGAATTTTTCAAAGACAACATTGACCGGGTCTTTTTGATGAGACCATTCGTTTTGTCTCTCGAGCATGAAGTTATACATCTCCCAGAATTTCCCCTGCTTTCCTGCACCTTCAAGTGCCAGAGCTGCAGGATGAGAGTTGCCATGGAAAAGCATATAACGGGCCACGATTTGAACATCGTTGGGATATTCTCCAGCAATTTTTTTAAGCAAAGGATGAAAGGCCGCACATCCTTCACATTCCGGATCAAAAAATTCTACGACTGTAACTTTTGCAGTCGCCGGGCCTTTTTTATAATTGCCTTCACGTTCTAAGCTGGATGTTTCAGTGATAACTTTTTCAGGTGCAGGTTTTTCTTTGTTGAAGAAAATTAAAGCAGCACCTGCAATGACTAGAGCAATCAGAGGGAAGAGAATGAGTTTTGTATTAGTTTTCATGGTTGAGTTTTCCTTGTTGGTAGAAATTAAAAAGTAAAATTAATGTGATTGTAAGAGATGTGAATGCCATTAGTGGTATGGTGATAAATCCCAGGTATTCAATCTGCTTGTCAGTACATGAAACTCCGCTGGTACAGGCTGTGATCGCTTTGGGAATAATCTTGTAGTAGAGCAGGTTGTGATAAAGGGAAATGATCCACCCGATTCCGGCGAGAGGTAATGCGTACGCTGCAATGTTTTTATCTTTCTTAAGAAATCCAACGGCAAGAATTAAAGAAAGAGGAAATATACAAATGCGCTGATACCAGCAGAGCATGCATGGTGGCAACATCATGACGTTACTGAAGTACATCGATCCTGCAAATGATACGATGTTCACCAGCCACGCCAGATAAATGAACGTGAAACGATCTTTTGATTTCATAAAAATCCCTTATAAATGTAATGCTTAAAAAACGAATTTAAGAAATCAGAGCGGGTGGACGATCAAGCGAGAAGATGACATTTTTTTCTTCAATGTGAATATCTTTGAAAAATATCACACCCAGAAAAGTTGGTGCACATGAAAAAAGTGCAGGGAGGGATTTTATATCGTAAACAGATTCAGAATAGGCCGAACAACTTGTATGTTCTGCTGATATAGAACACTTTGCTTCAACTGAACATTGAGGAGAAGTTCTTTTTACTTCTTTTAGATTGAGCAGCTGCCCACAAGGAAAAATTCTTGAAATAGACAGGCAAATCATAAATAGAGTGCAAACAACCAAAAATTTTTTCATGTAATGCTATCGTAGTATTTTTTGACTGTTAATTGAATCTTTTCTTCCAGTTCTGGAATTTTAAATTTAGTTTTGGTTGTAATCCAGTCGGCCATATCCTTTGGGATTTTTGTGATGAATAATTTTTCTTCTTTTCTATAGGGGATTTTCAGCGCGATTGCGTGAAGTGCATGACGAGGTAGCTCCATCAGGTCGTGTTCTTCCTGAGTTGCAACACCATCCTTAAAATGTTGAAAAATTTCGTAAGATCCGAGATAAAGTTTATCGCCGATCAACGGAAGGCCGTGAACTTTTGCGTGAACTCTGATCTGGTGTTGTCTTCCCGTCTGCGGACAGGCGATACCGATTACGTAATCATCAGTTTTTTCTAAAATATAAAAAAATGTCCGTGCGTGTTTTCCTTCGAGTGAATTTTCAGGATATGACTTAACAAGAACGCGTTTTAAACCTTCTTCCGGGTTATCCATGCGCTCATTGGCGATAAAGTAATCTTCACCCTTATAGTCTTTTTTGATCCTTGAAATAAAGAGATAACACTTTTTAACGTCATCATCTTCAAAGCGCTCCATCATCTCGGTCGCCATCTTCGGATTTTTTCCCAACATGAGAATGCCGGACGTCTCGCGGTCGATGCGGTGAAGAGAGTGAATCGTGTGGTTGTACTTCATTTCAAAAAAGACAGTCGCACAATTGAATAAGTGTCTTCCTGCTGGATGAGTAGACATGAATGCAGGTTTTGAAATCACCAGCAGGTCGTTATCTTCATAAACAATATCCGGAGAAAGCTGGAGTTCAACTTTTTTACCTTCCCAGTACTCATCCTCAAATTTACTTTTGTAAAAGCGGATGACGATTTCATCACGGTGGTGAATGGGGCTTGAGGGTTTATGTGTGCCGGGACGGCCGACGATTTCTATTTCGCCGGTCTTAATTTTTTTTTTGATAATTTCGCGGGAAAAAGACTCTAAGAACTCGCCCAGGAATTGATCGAGACGCATGCCTTCGTGTTCTTCGTCCGCCATATGGCGGACTTCGAAGACATCGTCGCGATAAATTTTACTGATTACGCTCATAGTGTTTCAAATTTTAGTATCTTTCTTTAATAAGGAATTTCACAAGAGACATCGCTGCCCCTTCAGTATATCCAAAACGTTTCTCTAAATTTCCAAGTACAGATTTAATTTGTTTTCTGTTTTCGTCTGATAGAGGAGAGGCCTGGTTAGGGTCCAGCGTTTTCGAGTATTCTGCTTCAAAGAACACCATATTGCGAGAAATGTTTTGAATCACTTTTTTCTGCTCGCTTCTAAATGATTCTTGTAAAGAATCAATTAAATCAGGGAAAACTTCTGTATACACAATTGTTTTACCGCGGTTATCGAGAGAATAAGCACCAAGCTTTGATAACAGGAGTGAGCGGTAATTTTTCGCATCTTCTTTTAGTCCGATTGCCGATTCAAATTCTTTGATGAAAAAATCATCAGGGTCAACAAACTTACCAAGTGCTGTATTTCTGATTTTTTCGCCCTTATTTAATGCATTGATGTTTTCAATGTAACGGCGGATGTAGTCTTCATAAGAGCGGTCATCAACAAGACCCAAGGCCGAACGAAGTTCGCGGTCGAAGATGTTCAGGTTATATTCTTTGATCAACTCAAGGTATCTGCCGGGGTTGTGATAGTCCGCCTGAGGGGCCATGTTTAAAAAGTCGTATTCGCTTTTCTTCTGAGTCAGGTGTTGAAGATATTCAAGCACCTCTACGAAAGTTACATTCGGGTGAAGAGACGACAGGCGATAGATAATATGTTTTAAGTCGCGAGGTGAAAGACCAAACTTTCCTTCATATAAACTATCATTCACATACTCATTGGCAATATCATCAAAACCTTGTTTCAGAATTTGTTTTGATTCAATATCCAGTCTCTCCGGCATTTCCATTCCAGCTAAATACAATGCTTTTTCCAGCGGATTTAAATTGGTGGCAATGTTAGCAAGCTTCTTGTCGTTATAATTTTTAGTCTGACAAACACGTAAACGCGACATCACTGCAAACGAGCAAAGGGCAGCAAGGGCATGAGGAGAAAATTGTGAGCGGTCCTTGATCCCTGTGACCTGGTCCTCATAAATTTTTTCTTCATGGCGAACATCAAGTAAATAAGGAACTGTAATGAAGTTGAATCTGCCTTTGAATGAATTGAAATCCGGGTGCTGTTTAAAAGCAGCAAGGTGAATTTCATTCGATGTACCAATGAAGAAAATATCAAGTTCAGTTAAAATACCCTGAAGGTTGATCGATCCTGTTTCCATCGTCATTAAAAGATATTTGTAAGCATCGAGCGGGCGCTTTAATAAATCAGAGTATTCAAGAACTCCGCGGTTCGCCTGAATAGCTTCACCTTGAAGTGAAAAAAGATTCAGTGACTGCAGACTTGGTGGAAGACTTTGAAGGCGTTTATCCATCGTGATCTGTTGCATACGAGCATCGACGTGGATTTGAGGTTCAATCGTTACGGCGGCCGTAGAGTAACGCTTGCTGATTGAAAATCTTTCTACACGAATGTGTTTTAAAACATCCTGATGTTTACCTTTATAGTTTTTCAGAAGGGCATCGTAAATCATGCGATTTCTTTTTGAAAGATCGCCGCGGTATAAGTAAGACTTTCTCACTGAAGCCAGTAATCTTTCATCACCTTTCAGAGCTTCTTCAATTAATTTCTGACGGTACTCTTTGGGAACCAATAATAGCGGGTGATCTTTCAGCTCCGAAGGCATGATCGCAGAAATTTCTTTATCTTCGAAATGCGCGTAACTTCCGTGTGAGCTTTCTCTCACAGTACTGTTTAATCCCAGTGATCCCTTTACATAAGTATCAAGAGGGAAGATCCAGCTGAAGCTATAAAGCTTTCCACTTTCAGATTCTGAATATTCTTCGAGGCCTTTGATTAATTTATTAACCAGTGAGGATTTTGATGAACCATTGGGCCCGATTAAAAGAATAAATTTATTGTTAAAACCTTCTTCACTAAAGTTCACCAGGTTTTGATAAAGTTGCTGTTGAACTTTTATCTGTCCGTGAACGGCTGGAGAGTCAGGATGCTTCATTTGAAATAATTTAAATGAGCCATCGCTGTTCACACCGTAGTGGTTCAGCATGTCGCGAATATATTCATAAGTTGGGCGGCATTCTGCTTTCGAATTTTTTTCGAAAACATTCATGTAATCGCTAAACGATAACATTTCTAAAGTCGCATCACTTTGTTCAGAAGCTTGATTAATCCAATCCTGGTAGCTCATGTGTATTTCCTTTGGGAACATTGTTAGTTATATTGTAATCTCTTATGAAAAAATTCAAAAGATTCATTGTTCCAGTGTTCGTTGTTGCCGCAATATTAGTGGCCGGCGGAGCTCTTTTTTATAAGATTCAAAAACAAAACGATAATCCCGAGCAATTCATTCAGGATAAAGCAGCTTTTTTGCGCTTAATTCAAAACTCTTCAGAGATTCACAGGCTATGGAACCAGGGTGAAGAGTCCAGAGAATGGAGCCTGATCAAGACAGAATGTTTAAAGCATTTGGGAGCTTCACAGAAATTTGATGAATCACTTCTTCGTTGCAATCCGATTTTGCTTCAATGTCATGCACTCTTTTCAAAAAATTTAAATTACAAACTGGTGAACTTTGAAGAGTACGACAATGCTCCTTATCGTTACATGACGAAATCCAATTCGGCATATAGCGGACTTCGCGAGGCGGGAGTGTCGGTGATTCTCGAAGATAATGTCACCAAAAAACGTCTCGACATTTTTTTAGCGGATCAGTGTCAGGAAGTTTATCTTGAACAGCGGGCCTATGCTTACGGTGAACAGCCTGTCGCTAAAGATGGTGAAGATTACCGCTTTGATAATTTTAACCGCAATATTTATCTCGACCTCCATCTCGTTACAAACGCTGAAGTGAATGACTGGATTAAGTTCGGCAATCCGGATTTCACTCGCGGTCTCACAGAAAAAAAAGGTGATGAACTTTTTTTACCGGCCACGCAACTGACTTATCCGCAGATCGAAAATTATTGTTCGTTCAAGGGCAAACAAGTTATGATGGCGCACTTTTTTGATGCCGCTACTTTTTTACCAATGGATTTAAAAGATATTATTCCGAAAAAAAACCTGCGCTCACCATACTACTGGACCAAAAAAGCCAGCGAGTATAAATCGGACTGCAGTTTGATTTACTCAAAAGATTGTATTAATAAAAAAGCCTATACATTAAATTCCACTGACCCGACCTGGGCCGGAATTCACGATGCCATGGGTGGCGTTTTTGAAGTTTTCAGAAATCCGATTGATCCGGAAAGTAATTTAAAGGCTTCATCATTTTATTTTGATTCAAAATCTTCATGGCATAAGCTAGGCTTTCGCGCCGGTTGGGATGGAGAGGGATTTGATTTAAGAAATTTTGACTTCAGGGGGCTGAATCCATTTACTTCGATTGAAAAATTTGAAGTCGGCTTCCGTTGTATGCGTGAGGTGCTTCAATGAAAATAATTTTATTAAGTACATTTTTGATTCTCACTTCATGCATCGGAAATATGGATAAGCAGATCAGTGTTGCTGAAATGGATTTAAAACTAACTCAGGAATGGATATACACTGACAAAGTTTCAAAACTAAAATCCAACGACGTTGAGCTCACGCGTCCTCCAGGATTCGAACAACTTGTGATGGAATTATCCATTCCTCAAGTTGGCGGACTTAATCACAAAACTCATTGTGTGTATTACTCGGTACCTTATAAAGAAAAAGTCAGTAACTTTAAAGTTCAGGAATTAAAAGACGTAGATTCCTGTCCGGACAATTCTGATAAAGGAACAACTTTTGTAAGTCTCGATGGAATCAATAACCTGAAATTTAATTTTTCAAATTTCAAAATGGTGATGGAATTCCAGTACAAAAAAGAAAAAAAGAAAATTGAAATCCCTATGCCGAATATTGAAACAGGACTTGTTCACGAAAAGTATCATTCTTTGACTGAAAAACGCTTATTGAGCGGGCTTAGATTTTTAAGACTGAATGACGAGAGCTTTGATAATGCCAGCAATCGTTATCTGGGAAAATTATCCGACAGATTCTCCAAAGGATCAGCAATTCGCTGTCATCAGGTCGACAAAGACTGCAAAACAATAGGTGAGTACCGCTGCGAAGAATGCCGTTACGGATGGTATGAAGTTGTAGACTTTCAATGCGCACAAGGCGGATCGAAATTTTGTGGGCAGAATCATTGCGGAGAAAAAAATGAGCCAGCTTGTCCGCGGGGGATAAAAGTTGTCGAGCCTTTAGAAGCAGGAATATGCCAGAGTGACCTGGAGCCGGTTGTGAATGGCGATAAGATTTTAGTCTGCCAGTGAGTTAATGAAGTTCGGCGGAAGTCTTTCCATCACTTCATTAATGTCAGGGCCCATCGTATGGACAATTACAAATGAGTGAAGCGGTGTTGAAGGTGTGCCATCCAGTGATGAATCTTTAAGTGCTGCTTTTCTCGCACGTAAAACAGCAAGAACATAATCAGAAACCAGGAATTTATCCATAGATAAAAGTTTGTCGATATTTTTATCAGACAGGCCGATCAATGCGACTCCATCGTGGATGATGTAAGGAGTGATGTTGCTTTTAGCGATGATGTTATCTTCGTTCAGGTTAACGACAGAGCTGTTTAAGAATTTCTGCGGGTATTTTTCAAAAGAAATTTCCTGCTGGTCAGCGATGATGAAATCTTCAATCGAAAGATTGACGACATCAATGCCTTTTCCTTTTAAAGATTCAAGAGACGCTTCATTTACTGCCTTTGAAGCATTGGCCTTTAAAAGGTGGCCTGTGTGAACGATGAAAACATCTGCATTGGTTTTTCCGATGACTGATTCTCTCAATTCAATTTTATCAGTTAAGTATAAAGGGAACTCCAGGTCGTGGTTTTTTACGACACCAGTGCTGGCCGTAGAAATCGAGACGGTATTTTTCTTTTGTCCGCTCGAGCACGATGAAAGAATTAAAACTGCTAAAATTAAAAGAAAATTTAGTTTCGTCATTAGAAGCTCTTAACCTTTGTAAGCTTGTTATAGGCTTTTGTTAAAGCTTCAGTTAACTGGTCGTAGTATTCGAGAGGAGAGTTCATACAAAGACTGATGCGCACAACTCCGCGGCCTACATCGTCCTTGATACCCATTGCTTTTAAAACTTTTGAAGTCACAGGCATGTTGTCTGAACAAGCTGATGAAGTCGTCACGAAAATATCCTGAGACTCAAGTTCAATCTGAACGGCCTGGCCGTGTAATCCAGGATAAGAAATATAAGTCGTCGTTGCCAGTCGGGGAGCATTTTCTCCAATAACTACCACTGAAGGAAAGGCCTTTTTAATTTTTGCTTCAAATTCAGTTCTCTTAGCTGCAAGAGCATCCAGGTGTTTAAAATTTTCATTCAATGCAGACAGGGCCACTGCCAGAGTTTCATTTCCAAGATAGTTCTGAGTTCCACCGCGGTGACCTTTTTCCTGCCCGCCACCGATGATGAGAGGCTTTAATTCAACCGGACTTTTTACCAGAAGAATTCCTGTTCCTGTTAAAGCTCCTAACTTATGTCCTGAGCAAACAGCGAAATCGAAATTTGATTCTTTAAAATTAAATGGTGTTTTCCCGATGAACTGGGTTGTATCACACAAAAAAGGAATGCCAGCGGCCATGCATAATGCACTCATCTCTTTATATGGCTGGATCACGCCAGTTTCATTATTGGCGGCCATGATCGAAACCATAGCGATATTATTTTTATGCTGCCCGATCCATTCTTTTAGAATGCCGATATCAATTACACCGTCTCCATTAACAGGAACGACTTTAACTTCGTAACCTTTTTCATTAGCGTAAAATTGAGATGTGTTCACGATCGCAGAGTGCTCGATACCTGATGTGATGATAATTTTTTTCGTATTTTTATCGCAGCCTAAAACACTGTGAAAAACATGAGAGATTCCTTCAGTTGCTCCAGAGTTGAAAACAACCTGATCGAAGTCAGCACCTAATACTTTTGCACAAACTGCACGGGCATTTTCCATTCCCATAAGCGTCTTAGCACCGAGATAGTGAATAGCGTTTGGATTTGCGAAAGGGCCTTTTTCAAGTCTCTTGAAAAGGTAGTCTTTGACTTCATTGCAAAGAGGAGCACTTCCATTATAGTCTGCGTAAATCATATTTTTGCCTTTTATTTAATCGCGAGCATTCTATCAAGCGCCAACATCGATGAGCGCGCAACATCTTCAGGAACACTGATAACATTGATCGGCATATTCTCTTTGATCGCACGGAAACTGGCAAGTAACCAACGTGGTCTTACGCGATACATAGTCGTGCAAAGGCATTGATATGGCGATAATGACACAATAGTTTTTTCTGGAAACTGAGCAGCGAGACGATTGACGAGATTGATTTCAGTTCCTACGGCAAACTTACTACCTACAGGAGACTTTTCAATCTTGTCGATAATGTAGGAAGTTGATCCTGCATCGTCAGCTGCCTGAACAACTTCAAACGGGCATTCAGGGTGAACGATGACTGTCATTGATGGATCTTTTTTCTTGATGGCGAGAACCTGATCTTTGGTAAATCCCTGGTGAACAGAACAAAATCCGTACCACAGAATAACTTTTGCTTTATCGATTTGTTCGGCAGTTAATCCACCATTCAACATATTTGGATTGTAGATCACCATGTCTTCAAGTGGGATTCCCATTTTAAAACATGTGTTGCGGCCAAGATGCTGGTCAGGGAAAAACAATAATTTTTCACCTTGAGTTAGTGCCCACGAAATAACTTTTTCTGCGTTTGAAGATGTGCAGATACTTCCGCCGTTATCACCGACGAATGCTTTTAAAGTAGCAGCGCAGTTGATGTAGGTAACAGGGACTACTTTTTCTGTCGTTGATTTAGTAATGAAGTTCCAGGCGCGGTCGATTTCAGATCGTCTCGCCATGTCTGCCATCGAGCATCCCGCTTTTAAATCGGGAAGGATGACTTGAACGTTGGGTTTTGTGAGCATGTCTGCAGTTTCGGCCATGAAGTGTACTCCACAAAAAATGATGTATTCTTTATCGAGTTTAGCTGCTTCACGAGCGAGTTGTAGAGAGTCACCGGTGATGTCTGCGAAGGCGATGACGTCGTCCTGTTGATAATGGTGGCCTAAGACCACTACCTTATCTTTAAGTTCTTCTTTGATTTTTTTTAATTCAACTAGAACTTCATCGTCGGATAACTCCGTCTCAGAGATAGTTGGTTTGTAGTTGTCGTCTTTTTCTTCAGAAAATAGATCTAACATAAATGGTCCTTACTTAACTCTAAATCCAGCTTCAGTCCAAGCGAGAATTCCGCCTTCAAGATTTAATAAATCGGTATAGCCTTTAGAAAGTAAAAACATCGCTGCGTTCATACTGCGTTTTCCACTTCTGCATTGAAGAACGATCTGCGCGTTTTTGTCCGGCATAGTGAACTCGTATCTTTCCTGGAATTCCGAAAGAGGAACCAGTGTCGCCCCGTCGATATGTCCGTCATTCCATTCTTCTTGTTCACGGCAGTCGATGAATTGAAAAGTTTCACCTTTTTCTAATTTCGTTTTTAATTCCTGAACATCAATTTCTTTAATCATAAAAATCCTTATTAAAACTTAGCAACCAATGCTGTTGTTAAAAGTGTGTCTGTTTTCGTTATCGATGTTGGAGCAGGAAGATGATTATATCTTAACAGATAAGCACTCTTGATTGAAAATACATCTGTAAGAGCGGCAGAAACTGAAAGTTCTGTATTAATCTGGTAGTCTTTGCTTTCTTTTAAATTAGGAACGTACTCAACAAAATATTTTGTAGAGACTGACGGATTCCATTTTTTTTCTGTCTCAGTATAAGCTCGAAGAGAGTTTTTATAGTTGTGAGAACCGTTGTTGAATTTTTCGTTTGTATATCTATAACCTGCTTCAACAAACCAGTAGATCGTTTTTTCTTTCACTATGCTGTACTTTCCACCGGCGTCGCTTAGTTCACGGAGGTAGTAGCCGGCGAATTTATCGCTTTCAAAACCCTGGGCAACGTAAAGAGAAAATCTTTCGTTAAGGGCATGCTCATATCTTAGAGCACCAAATAAATAACGCGCGCTTTCAACACCGCTTGAAAATGAATTTAAGAAACGTGCGTCAAATTTAAGAACATTTTCGCCAAGCTTTAAAGCGTTAGCTTGTTTTAAGTTATAGTTTTTTGCATCAGTATTTCCCGAAGCAACAGAGACACCGGCCTCTGATTCATTTGAAAATTTTCCTTCTGTAACTTCAACAGCAAAAGCACTGCTTAAAAGGCCCAACACAAGAGCGAAAAACAAGAATTTCATTTGTGACCTCATGGTGTAATTTCTATTAAAAACTTGCCCCATTAAATCTCTCATACACCTAAATATGTCTAGTGAAATAGAGTCTTGTCGATCAATTGCTTTTAATGCAATCTCTAAATAAATTAATGCGTAAGTAAGGAACAAAATATGATTAAAGAATTTAAGGATTTTGCAGTTAAAGGGAACGTTGTTGACTTGGCCGTGGGGGTCATTATCGGAGCGTCTTTTGGAACAATCGTTAAGTCTTTAGTCGATGATATTATTATGCCGCCGATCGGGTTCTTTCTGGGGAACGTAGACTTCTCAAATTTATTTGTCGTGATTAAAGAAGGAGCAAAAGCTCCAGGCCCTTATAACACTTTAGCGGAAGCAAGTGCTGCAGGCGCAGTCTTGATTAAGTACGGTGCGTTTGCGAACACTGTAGTAAGTTTCCTGATTGTCGCATTTTCGGTTTTCCTGCTGGTAAGCCAGCTGCAGAAACTTAAAAAAGCTGAAGAGCTTGGTACGCCGCCAGTGCCGGAAGAAGTAAAACTTCTGGGCGAGATCCGCGACCTTTTAAAAAAATAATTATTAAAGACCTGCGGACTCATCCTTTAAACTTTCCGTAAACTCCATAATCAAAAGCTGATTCTGGCCGTCGTTAAGAGGCGTGAGTCCTGTAGTGTGATTTGTTTTTCCATTGATCTGGAAATCATTGTCGTAAACCAGGGCAAGCCTGTGTTCATCTATCAATGCAATCCCTTCAACTTTTTCAATATTGTTGAAAGGTGTTTCTTTTAAATCTGCAATCAAAGTTTTTTTCACTAATTGATCTGATTCACCAAGAGTGATTCGATAAATATACTTCTGGCTGTGTTCGCCGATTTTTCCGTTTTGTTCAACTACTAAAAAAGATTTCGGGCCGACAGCAACAGCGTCTCCAATTTTATCATTTCCTTTTTCGAATAAATAAAAATATTCAGCAGATGTTTTCATCGTATCTAAATCCACTTCAACGATTCTTGAAAACTCACCGTCCTTAGAAGTTTCTTTTGGAATCGGGCTTTGTAAAAATCCAAAAACTTTATTGTCGATTTTTGCGATCCCTTCAAAACCGCGGTTTGCTTTTCTGTCAGCATACATTCTTGGAAGTTCTTTCCCCGGAGTCAGTCTGCGAAGCATTTTTCCTTCTTCGTTGAAGTGAACTAATGAAGGAGAGTACTCTTCACCCATCCACCAGCCGCCTTCACCGTCGTGAACCAGGCCTTCAATAT
>JACMNL010000112.1 GCA_014378525.1 Bacteriovorax sp. | reverse complement strand
GCACGCGCATCTTTGATAAATCAGTTAGACGTATTTTCTGGAACTTTCTGTGCGCTAGGATTTTGTCTACAAGTCGCGCGCCCAGGCCCGGAATACGCAGGAGAATATTTTTTGGTGCCACATTTAAATCCACCGGAAAATCTTTGCGATTACGAATGGCCCACGAAAGTTTCGGGTCCATATCTAAATCCAGCTCCGGTACATCTTGCGGAAGAATTTCGTTAACGTTGAATCCATAAAAGCGCAGTAACCAGTCAGTCTGATACAGACGGTGCTCACGAAGCATTGGAGGGCGAAGGGACGGCAAATTAGGATCACTGTCTGGTATCGGACTGAAGGCACTGTAGTAAACGCGCTTTAAATTAAAGTTCCCATACAGGTCAGAGGCCTTCGACATGATATCGCGGTCCGAGCTTTTCGTTGCGCCGATGATCATCTGAGTGCTCTGTCCTGCTGGGGAAAATGAAGGGGCCGACTTAAAAAGTTTTTTCTCTTCAGTATTCTCTGTCATACGTTCTTGAATCTGCTCCATCGATTTTTCAATTTCCGTGTGTGTTTTAGCCGGAGCAAGATCATTTAAATCTTTTTGTTTTGGTAGTTCTATATTTGCACTTAAGCGGTCAGCATAAAGACCTGCTTTAAGAAGTAATGCTTCCGAGCAACCCGCAACAGCTTTCAAATGAATGTAGCCGCCAAACTTGTGATCAACTCTTAGACGACGGGCAACCTCAATCATCTCTTCCATAGTTTCATCCGACGATTTTGCTACGCCAGAACTTAAAAATAATCCTTCAATGTAATTTCTCCTATAAAAATTCATGGTAAGATTAACAATCTCTTCAACAGAGAATTTTGCGCGCTTAACTTGACTTGATATGCGGTTCACACAATAGCTGCAGTCATAGATACAAAAGTTAGTTAACAAAATTTTTAAAAGAGAGACGCAACGTCCGTCCGGAGTGTAGCTGTGACAGATGCCCGAGCCTTCAAGATTTCCGATTCCACCCTGAATCGCTTTTCTTTTTGATCCGCTTGAAGCACATGAAGCATCGTACTTGGCGGCGTCTGCGAGAATTGAAATTTTTGTTTTTAGTTCCATGAAATGAGCTTAAATTATAAATTTTTTTTTAGAAAGCGTAAATTTTGCGTAAGTTCAATTATTCTTATAATTACAATACATTATCCCTCCAAGTATGCTTTACAGTCGGTCATGGGTTAGTCTGTCTAGTTAATGAATAACTCAGTATTCTCCTATGATTAAGCAAGCTAATTAAAGAATACCTCAACATGGTGCGAGAAGAGTATTGCATGAAATCTATTGGGAGAAAAACATGTTCAAAAATTTAGGCCTACGATCAAAACTACTATTTCTATGCGGAACTTTATTGATGGTAACTGTGATTGTCGGAGGTGTGAGCTATTGGGGAATTACCAAAATGGATACAGGGTTAAACAACATAGTAAAGGTGAGTTTACCTAATATCGAAGAAGCGAATAATATGTATCTCGACTACAGCCAGATCAGAATTGCTCTTCGTACACTTGGTCTTCCTGGCCTTTCAAAGGCAGAGGCCGATGCATCTGTAGAAAAAGTTTTAGCTATGATTGCAGCTTATGAAAAAGAAAATGAATTGTATAAAGCATCACCATTTTCTCCACGAGAAAAAGAACTTTATGATGTAGTAGATAAAGACTGGACTGAATTTAAAGCGATCGGTGGTAAAGTTTTAAGTCTGCAGAAATCTGGAACTGAAGAAGATAAGAAAAAGATGATTGAAATTTTCTTAAAAGATTGTCCTGAAGCTGCTGCCAAATATGACAAAAGTATTAAAGCACTGGTTTCCTACCACCAGAAAAATGCAGCTGAGTGGTCTGCGGAAGCTCTAGCGAATGCATCGTTCGTAAAACAGCTACAGAATTTCATTATGGCCTTTGGTGTTTTGGGTGGTCTTGTTATCGGATACTTTTTTGCACAATCTATTTCAAAATTACTGCATGAAATTTCTGAAAGTCTTTCAGACGGGTCAGATAAAATTTCAACAATTACCGGCGAAATTTCTTCTGCAAGTTCAAGCCTTTCATCAAGCATCACACAACAGGCAGCGGCCCTTCAGCAGACGACAGCTGCCGTAGAAGAAACGAGTCAAAGTGTAGTGAGCAATGCTGATAATGCAAAAAAATCTTCAGAAGTTTCTGAGTTCAGCAAGTCGAGTGTACAAAGTGGAAAGCATGCAGTTGAAGAAGTCATGTCTTCAATTGATCAGATCGCTGATAGTATTTCAAAAATTAAAAATGAAATTGATGACAGTAATAAAGAGATCGCAGGAATCGTCAATATCATTAATGAAATTGGTGCGAAAACAAAAGTTATAAATGAAATTGTTTTTCAGACAAAACTTTTATCTTTTAATGCTTCGGTGGAAGCGGCAAGAGCAGGTGATCACGGAAAAGGGTTCGCAGTAGTTGCCGAAGAAGTCGGAAATCTGGCGGCCATGAGTGGAAATTCTGCAAGAGAAATTACAGAACTATTAACCAGCAGTACAGAAAAAGTTCAACAGACGATAGAGAATTCAAAAGGAAGAATTGCAGTGTTAATGGAACTTTCACGTGAAAAAGTTGATGTCGGAACAATTACTGCAAGAAAATGTAATGATGTTCTGGATGAAATTACACAAAACGTAAATAACGTGAACATGATGATTTCTGAAATTTCATCGGCAAGTCATGAGCAGTCGCAAAGTGTGCGCGAGATTACAAAAGCTATGAGTGAGATTGATAGTGCTTCTCACCAGAACAGTTCTTCTTCGCAACAGACAAGTGCGGCCGCTCTTCAACTCGGAAATCAGGTTGAGGATTTCAGAGGACTGGTTGTTCGACTGAATACATTTATCGAAGGTAAAAAAAGCGCCTGATCTATTTTTAGAACAGCGCTGATAAAACCATGATCAATCCGATCATCGAGATAAGCCACACTGCAGTTCTCACACCCGGAATACCAAAAGCATAAAGCGGAAGATAGACAACTCTCGCCCAGAAATAAATCTGTGCTCCGGTGTTGGATACGCCATTGGCAAGTGTCGTAATTTGCACAATGAGAATAGCTGCCACAAAAAATGGAAACGTCTGCATAAAATTTTTGAAAGCGCGGTCGAGTCTTCCGGCAAGGCCAGTCAGCTCCGGCCCGTTTTTATCCTGATCACGCGGAGAAAGATTCCAGGCCATTCTTTTTTGTTTTGTCGCTGTCTGGGCAGCGGCCATCAATTGAACCAGTCCTAAGATAATAGAGTAGAGAAGCATTTTTAGTTCAATCGATAATATCATTTTTTTATTCCTATTTTTGCATTGGATGTTCTAATCCAATATCCGGTTGTACGTAACGGGCACTGCGGTTCATTTCAATTTGTCGGACTAAACTTGCGGCCGCAGTTTCAATTTCGATCATGAAGTTTTTATTTTTATCAAGCTCGTGATGGCTCTCGGCATACGTGCCGTAATAACCAATATAACTTTCAGTCACACCGCCTGTACCTGCCTGAATGAGATGTAAATCGTTCAACCAGTCCGATAGATTTCTTCGAACATCACTTATGCCAGAACTGTCTCCGTGAACGACAACGGAATAAGCTCTTCCCGCTAAATGTTTGGGAAAGTCCCATCCTTTTACTTCAAGTCGTTTGGCCAGCAACGGATTTTTTCCCTTTGTAGTGGTGGGATCAACGTTTCCTCCGTCTGCACAAACCAGCCTGTCGATCATTAATTTTAATGTACTCGGAACCTGATACCAGTGAACAGGAGTGATGATCATAATTCCGTGAGCACGTGTCCACATTTCATAAATTTCTGCCATCCAGTCCGAAGTCTGATTGAGAGCGTGGTTGGGATAACACGAGCAGGGCCAGTGACAAAGGGCCATGCTGGTTGAGACACAAGCTTTGCATGGATGAATTTTTTTTCCAAAGTCTGAAGTGACTCGGCTCAGATCCAGCAATTCATATTCAGTATCGAGATGCTGAAAAACTTCTTCCGCTTTTTTTATCATTCGATAAGTTTTCGACATTTCACTGGGACATGAATGTTCATTTCTGGGTGAACCATTAATAATGAGAATTTTATTTCTGGAAGTTTTATGTTTTTCAACGGCATATATCAGGCGGTTTCTTGTCTCAAGCCATTCAACTGATAAATCGTAATCTGGATCTTTAAATTCAGGGCCTGCCTTTGTTGTGATGGGAGATTTATTTTCTTCATCGTAATCTTTCCAGGCGATTTTTGCGAGTGCATCGATTTCAGTATCCAGTGCGCGGTATTTTTCACCATAAAAAGATTTTTTATATTCTTCAAAAAATTCTGCTTTGGAAAGTTTATGATTGGTCATTCCTTTTCTAATTGTGATGTCTTCGAACATGGTCCCTCCCGGGTTCCTTGTGTGTGGCAAGGATACCAATGCAAAAGAGGGGCCTTTGACCTTGAAAAACCACAATCAGAGAAGTAGGCTTATCTCATGAAAAAACACATTTTGCTTCTCCCTTGTTTATTGCTATTTATTCAATGTTCCGTGCCTGTTAAAAAGGCAGATGCTCCGGTCCCGCAGGGGGCAGAGGCCTATATTCTGGCCAAAGCAGAAAGGGCCGAACATAAAAGTGCCGAAGCTGTTGGAACCCATTATGCAGTGTCCACTCAGGGGATTTTTGCTACACAGGCCGCAAAAAAAATCTTTGCGCAAAAAGGAAATATCATTGATGCAGCAGTCGCAGTTTCTTTCGCGATTGCCGTTGAAAGACCACACTCTACAGGTTTGGGTGGTGGTGGTTTTATGCTTTTTCACGAGGGAAAAACTAAAAAAACATATGCGATAGATTTTCGTGAACGCGCGCCTCTTCTGGCCACAGAAAAAATGTTTTTAAAGGCCGATGGAACAGCTGATTCAAATCTTTCTCAAAATGGAATCATGTCTGCCGGAGTTCCTGGAATGGTTGCAGGGCTGATCGAAATTCATAAACGCTTCGGAAAGCTTCCACTTTCAAAAGTCATAGCACCGGCGATAGATCTCGCTGAAAATGGATTTCCTGTTTATCCCAATTTAAAAAATGCTCTTGATAACAAACAGGAACTTCTAAAAAAAGATCCCGCTGCACGTGAAATATTTTTAGATAATAAGGAAAAAGCTTGGCCGATGGGTCACATTCTGGTTCAGAAAGATCTGGCAAAAACTCTTCGTAAAATTGCAAAGAATGGTAAAAAGATTTTTTATAACGGTGAAATCGGCGATGCTTTCGTTAAATTTTTTGCTGATCAAAAAGGACTTCTTTCTAAAAAAGATTTACTCGGTTATCAGGTGAAATGGCGTGAGCCGGTGAAAGGAAACTACAAAGGATTTGAAATTTATTCTATGCCACCTCCAAGCTCGGGAGGAATTCACGTTGTTCAATTCTTAAACCAGCTTGAAAATGATAATTTAAAAGAAAAAGGATTATTGAGTACGACCTCAATTAATCTTGCCGCTCAATCTCTGCAGGCCGCTTTCGCTGACAGAGCAGAGTATTTAGGGGACCCGGATTTCGTCAATGTACCTACAAAAGGATTAACAGATAAAGAGTATGCAGCAAGAAGAAGAAAAGAATTTTCAGAAACAACCGCGCGACCGTCAACAGCTGTAGGCCACGGATTTGTTGTACCTCCACATGAATCAACTCAGACGACTCATTTTTCTCTAATGGATGATCAGGGCAATGCTATCGCTTCAACTCAAACCATCAACGGACAGATGGGTGCGAGTATGGTGGTGCCGGGTACTGGAATTGTTTTAAATAATGAGATGGATGATTTTTCTGCGAAGCCCGGTGCTTCCAATTTATTTGGCGCGATCGGAACTAATGCCAATGCTATCGTTCCAAAGAAGACGCCACTATCAAGTATGTCTCCGACAATCGTGATGAAAGATGGTATTCCAAAACTCGCTATCGGTGCTCCTGGTGGAACACGAATCATCAGCTGTGTGGCACAGAGTATTTTAAATTATATTGAATTCAATGTTCCTTTATATGAATCAATTACAATGATTCGTTATCATCACCAATGGCTTCCTGATGTTTTAGATATCGATCCTCCTGGACCTCGTCCGGAAGTTTTAAGAGATTTAGAAAGAATGGGATACAAAGTTCAGATCAGGGAAGTTCCGTGTTCTGTAATGGCCGTTGCTCATGAAGATAAAATTTTAAAAGGTGCAGCTGATCCGAGAGATATCGGAACAAGTGTGGCGAACTAGTTATATTCGTCTTTGGATTTGACAGGTCTAATGGTGTAGACGACTTCGTTGATTTGCTCAGCGGGGTGGTCTCTAAATGTGTCTTCGAGAATATCTTTCTCCGAAAGTTTAACCAGGTCTTCAGTTAACTGTCTGACGATTTCTTTTTGCAAGTGTCTTTCTCGGCGATTCTTTTCAGCAGGCGTACGCTTGCTTTTTTTCTTATCGATCAGGCCTTTTTGAATGTCATTAGCATTAGTGAAGGGATCGATGATTTTCTTGAATTTAGCTTTTTTAGACATCCGTAAATAGTACTTCAATTAGTGCATTCTTAGTACAATTTTATACCAAAAAGCCCCGCTTGCGCGGGGCCATAGATTAGATAATGTTGGTAACTTATTATTCTCTAGCTGTATCTGGCCTAATAATAATATCTACACGACGGTTTTGAGCTCTACCATCTGCAGTTTTGTTTGTTGCAAGTGGTTTTTGGTATCCATAACCCATAGCTTCAATTTTAGTTGAATCTACAGCGATTCCACCTTCATTAGATTGTAAGTATTTTTTTACAGCGTCTGCTCTGTTTTGAGAAAGCTTATCGTTGATTTTTTTACCACCAACTGAATCAGTATGACCCTGGATTTGAACTGTTGATTGAGCACCAAAATCTTCAGTTACTTTAGAAACTTTTTCTAAAAGGCTTTTGCCTTTAGGAGTAATTGTTGATTTAGCTGAAGGGAATGCCATACCTTTTAAACGGATGAGAAGAGAGTCACCTTGTTTGTAAACTTCTGCTTCACTTGGATCAAATTCTTTTCTAGCTGTTTCGTATTTTTCATTAAGTCGTTTGTCGGCCTCTAGTTTTGACTGGCTCGAAAGAAGGGCCGCATTTGCATCAACTGATCCATCAAGAGCGCTTTGAGTATTTTCTAATTGCCCTTGAGTGTTTTCTAACTGGCCTTGAGTGTTCGCAAGTTCACCCTTAACGTTTGTAAGCTGGTTTTGTGAAGCAGCTACTCTTTGTTGTTCTTTTTCCAATGCTAAAACTTTTTCTTCAGAAGAAACTTTATCAGTTCCTTTGGCCGTACGGTTAACATTTAAAGCGTGTTTTGCAGCTTCATTTGTTTCCGCAGCACGCGATTCAATCGCTACAGTGTTATGTGGGTTTGCTGTGATATAAGCTTCTGTGTCCATGTAGCTTTTTTTAGCAGCTGCAAGTGTTGTAGGAGCAAATTTTTCAGCTTTTTCTTTTTCAGCTAAAGCGATTGTTTTTCTAGCTTCACCGATATTTTTTTCCTTGATCGCCTTTAATTCAAGAGCAAGATATCTTTCCTGAAGTTCTTTTCTTTCTTTTGCCACTGAACCCATTTTATTTTTTTCGATATCTTCTGTTACATCTTTAAAGTCTTCGTCAGCTTTAGACATTTCTTTACCGAAGTAAGAAGGAGCACCGGCCGTGACGGCAGCTTGTCTTGCAGCGATAACATCTTCGATGTTTGTGCGTGCAGTTTCTGCTACAGTGTTGGCGTTATTAAGGTAAGCGCGACCGATTGCTACCTCGCGAAGAGTTTTGTCAGGGTCTTTTCCTTTAGCGTGAGATTTTTTTGCATCAACTAATGCATCATTAGCTTCATGGAAATTGTGTGGTGAAAGCACATCAACCTGATTGCTTTGTGCTGTTTTCATGTCGTTTTCAAGGTTCGTAACTTCTTCTCCGGCATTTGTTCCAGCGGGGTAATCTTGGACAACTGGTTTAGAGCTGCACGCAGAAAGGGCCGCTAAAAAAGTTGCAGTGAGTAAGATGTTGTTTAGTTTGGGCAATGATTTCATGTATGTCTTCCTGTTTTAAGGTTTAGTAGCATAAACAACTTTGCAAAGGTAATGCCGTCAATTTACAATATCTGAATAAAACAGTAGGAGATTCTTTTATGCCCAAGATGTTTATTGCCTTAACATTTCTTATTTCTTCAAGCTTCGCTTTTGCGGAAAATGTTCAATGTAATTATTCTGTAAATGGTGGTGAGGCGGTTGAAACCGGAGTTTTCAATGTTGCTGCCAACTCAAAAGAAATTTATGTCGATGCTGAAGACTATAGATTTTTTATATCTAATAAAGGTAATGCAAAATTCGAACTGGAAATCTTCGATGCCTACGCGCCATCCCGTTCATATGCGACGGGGTATTTAAGAACAGCTGCTGATGATATCTCATGGGCCTTCTGGTCGCGTGATGTTCTTATCGAGACAACTTGTAAACTGGCCAATTAATTTAAAAAATTCCGGAGTCCACTGTGTTTGAATTCTCCAACGAAATGATTATTTCATTAATCACTCTGACTGTTATGGAAATTGTTCTCGGTATCGACAATATTATTTTTATTGCGATCATGGTGGCGAGACTTCCTGTTCAAAGTCAGTCGAAAATCAGAAGCCTTGGAATCGGTCTCGCTCTTATTATAAGAATAGGTTTATTATTTTCCATCAGCTGGATCATGACTTTAAAAGAGCCGCTGTTTGCAATCTTGGAGCATACTTTTTCCGGCCGTGATCTGATTCTTCTCGGCGGTGGTATTTTTCTTATCTGTAAATCAACTCTGGAGATCCATCATAAAGTTGAAGGAGATCCGGATCATGCCTTACCTGAAGAAAAAAAATCGGGCAAAAAGGTAACTTCCGGATCAATGCTGTTCCAGATTCTCATTTTAGATATCGTCTTCTCGCTGGATTCTGTTATTACTGCTGTTGGTATGGTTTCTCATGTAGGAATTATGATTGTTGCTATGATCATCGCTATGGTGGTCATGCTGTTTTCAGCAGGACCGATTGGCAGCTTTGTTGAAAGACATCCGGCCATTAAAATTCTTGCTCTGGCCTTCCTGCTTCTTATCGGTGTCATGCTTGTCGCTGAGTCTTGGGGCCAGCACGTTTCTAAAGGGTATATTTATTTTGCGATGGCGTTTTCATTGGGCGTGGAAACTCTCAATATCCGCTATAGAGCAAAACACACTGTAAAAATGCCATAGTTTATACCTATTTTTTCAGATTCCTTTATAGTGCGGGAACTTAAGTTATCACTATAAAGGATCAATATGAAAATCACTTCAATCATCGTAGCAGGTGCATTCATGGCAGTTTCTTCTGCCTTTGCTTCTGAAGTTGATCAATTTACCTACCGTGGACAATCTCTTAATGACAGTTCAGAACTGCTGAATAAAAAATCAAACGCTGCAGTTAAGGCCGCTTTAAAAATTGCCAATGCTAATGGCAATGGATGTGAAGAAAAAGAATTGTATAGGGCCTTGACATTATATTTCAACAATCACGTTCAGGGGAAACTTACTAAAGATGTTTTAACTGATGATAACATTACAAAACGTACAATTGAACTTCAGGACTCTGTTTATCAGGACTGGACTATGTGGGATGGAATTGGAATGGGTTCTAAAAGTCTAAGTAAAAAAGCTGTCACAATGTCCGGTGAAATTCGTGTTGGTGATCACTTCATCGGTGTCGATAAACTGGAGCACATGTGGGGGCAGGGTTACGCTTATTTCACAAATAATTATTTAAAAGATAAAGGCGAAATCAAAACTGTAAAAATCGGTGCAGGAAAAGAAAAAATTATCTTAGGTGGAAATAAATTCGGCAACGGTGTATTCAGCTACGGTGATTTAAGCGCTAACTTTAATGGAATGAGATTCTGGAATCATATGCTGTTAAAACACGATGATGTTTTAGGTGCAGACAGAAACATCGGTCCTTATATTGCCTGTACAAATGATAAGTGGTCACAGGTTGAAGAAATCGATTTTAAAAATTATATCGACGATTCAATGGATGAAGGAATTAACTGCTCTAAATTTCCAACAGAAAAAACGGCAGAGAAATTTACAGACCGGTTAAAGCAGATGGGGCAGGCATGTCCAGCTGATATCCAGAAACGCGACGATATGATCGTGAAGTACAGACAGATGGCGAAATGGATGGTTAACGAAAGAGGAAATGAAGCCGTAAGTTATACACACGAATTTAAAAATAAAAAATAGATTAATGTTTTGTCGGGAGCGTTATTGAGGTGAGCATTGTCGTAACTTCATCAAATGATTTTTGATTATTATGTTTTAAATAACCCCGCAAAAGGATCTCACTTTTTTTTATCAGCACATTTTTGATTTGATTTTTTTTATCATCATCTGAAATGTTTTTATAAAGGTTCACCAGCGATTTAATTCTCCAGAAATCCATAGCTACAAATTTAGTAGAGAGCTGGTCTTCATGTCCACCGTTTTTTATCGTAAGAGTTTCACTGGTAAAACCTATATCTTCTTTCGCCAGAACTTTTAACCAGAGATCATAATCTTCGCAGACAATAAATTCTTCATCAAACATACCACATTCAAGAAATAACTCGCGCTTCATTAAAACGGTAGAAGGGGAGATCAGGCAGAAATCAAGTGAGCGCTGGAAAATGTTTTCACTACTCTTTATATGTTTTACTTTAGGATTTACACGCACACCATTTCTTACCCAGATTTCTTCTCCGTGAAGAAAACGGCATGCAGGGTTTTCTTTTATATAATCAATTTGAATTTGAAGTTTATTGGAAAGCCATTCATCATCCGAATCGAGAAAACTGATAAATGGAGAATGAGAGTTTTGTACCGCATAATTTCTTGCGTGACTCACTCCAAGGTTTTCTGTTTTTAAGCGCAGAACATTGGAATGGGATTTATATTTTTCCAGAACTTCAGAAGTATTGTCAGTTGACCCGTCATCTACAATAATAATATGAAAATTTTTATAGCTTTGATTGAGAGCGGATTCAATCGCAGTTGTGACAACCTGTGCACGGTTGAAAGTAGGTATGATAACGTCTATTTGCATAAACGTTATCATACACCAAAATATTACTTAAGCGAACGCTCTGAAGCTGAACATCAGTAAAATAAGTGCGAGAATAATGGCGCTTATTCTAAAAGCAGGACTTGTGTGATCTATCTTGTACATAACACCCTCCTTATTTAAAATTTTTGATCATCATTTTATTAAATGCCGGAAGATCATCGGGGCTCCTACTGGTGACCAGGCCGTGATCCAGAACTACTTCTTCATCAACCCAGTCTGCGCCGGAATTAATAAGGTCTGTTTTCAAGGAGGCCCATGAAGTTAATTTTTTTCCTTTCGTCATTCCAGTTTCAATCAGGACCTGAGGGCCGTGACAGATTGAAGCAATGGGTTTTCCTTCTGTCACAAATGATTTAACAAACTCAACGGCCTTTTTATCCATTCTCAATTTATCCGGATTCATTACTCCACCGGGAATCATCAGGCCGTCAAACTGCGATGACTTTGAATCACCGACAACTGCATCGACATGAATTTTTTTACCCCAGTCTGTGTGTTTCCAGGCCTTGATGTCACCGCTTTTAAGGGAGATGATAGCGACCTTTGCACCGGCATCTTCCAGTGCTTTTTTTGGTTCAAACAATTCTGATTCTTCAAAGCCATCTGTCGCAAGAATGGCAATTTTTTTATTTTTCAATTCATTAGTAGCTGTAAACATAATTGTCTCCTTATTGTTTGTTGCTCGCTTTACCGGGATTGGTAGCATGATAAAGTTTTCTTTTTCTGACTCCCGGGCGAACGAACTTTTGTTTTTGATCGGCGTAAGCGGCCTTAACGACCGGCTCCAGTGTTACTGGTTTTTTTGTATGAATAGAAGTAAGTATGGCCTCTATGATTTTTACATCAGCAAGTCCTTCGACTGAACTCGGTTCAGGATTTTTATTTTTTAAAATGCAGTCTGAAAAGTAGAGAAGCTCGGCGGAAAACTGATCGCGTTTCTTGAATTTTTTTGTCGCTTTTTTAATTCCGTCTTTTGAATGAAGGAATGTTCTGAGCTCCATTGGCGCTGCATACTCATAGGCGTTTTCCAGACGGATACGTCCTTTTTCACCGATGATTTCATAGTCAGATGAATCAAAGGCACCGAAGCTGACTGTAAATGCCGCAAGTTTTTCATCGGGAAATCTTAAAATTGCCGATGTGATTTCTTCAGTATTGATAAATCTCGGGTCATCACTGGTTGCAGAGAAAGCGACAACTTCAATCGGCTCTGCTTTAAAAAGATATCTGGAAGCATTGATACAATAGATACCGATATCGTAAAGCGCTCCACCACCAACGGCAGAAGATTTAAGGCGGATATTATTTTTATCTTTCACTTGATAACTGAAAGTGGAATTGAAAAATTTAAGTTCACCAAGTTTTCCCTGACGGCACATCTGGATAGCTTCAAGATTGGCCGCCTCAAAATGCAGGCGGTAGGCGATCATCATCTTGATGCCTTCTTTTCTGGCAACCTGATCCATGTAGAGGCAATCTTCTTTAGTGACGGCCATAGGTTTTTCACACAAGACATTGATCTTGTATTTGGCAGCGAGATCGACAATCTTTCTGTGCTGGTCATTGGGAGTGGCGATGTAGAGAACATCGATTTCCTGATTTTTGAAACAATCTTCCATCTGATCGAAGAGATATGTTTTTTTCACTTTGTATCTTCTGGCGAGGACTTTTAATTTTGCCGCGTCTTCAGAAATTAGTGTTGTAAGTTCCGAATTCATCGATGCGTTTTTAAAGGCCGGCAGAATTGCCATCTGGGCGATACTTCCAAGTCCTACAACACCGTAACGAATTTTTTTTGTTTTCTTTTCCATGAAAACTCCTTTTAAGTATAAATAGATAATGGACCACAATCTTATAAAATATAAAGAGTGGTCCACGTAAAATTTTAAAAGATTAAAAAATTATTCGCAGGTCTTTAGGGCAAACGTTTTAGAGAAAAGAAAATCACCGTATTCTTCTCCGCTTGCTTCAATCACTGCAAAGCTAAAACTTGTAGGGTATACCGAGGTGACAGAGGCATACTCTACACATTCACCTGAGGATTGATTTGTCATCGGAGCATGTCTTACGCAAACATTCTGGATGTAAGTACGGCTGATAGAAACTGCTTTAGTCTCGTAATTCACGCAAGTGTAATCCTTGTACATTCCACTTTCAGAATGACGTATGACTTCACGGTACTCAAGACATGTTTTTACCGGATTGATGCTTTTGAATTCATCATCTGTCGTGCAGACGTTAAATAGTCCGTTTGTTCCGAACGCTCCGGCAAAAGTTGGTTGCTGGATCATTACATCGCGGCTCGATCTTATTTCGTTCCAGTTGTCTATACCTGTAAGGGCAAAAGCGTTTAAACATCCGAGCGTCATCACAATAAAAAGTGTTCCGGTTTTTTTGATGAATTCTGCAGCTGTACTTTTCATTAATCCTTCAAGCTTAAAGTTTAACTCACTACTAATAGAGCAAGGGGAGTGCCATGTTTAAGTAATAGAAAACGCGTTTTAATAATGGGGCAATTAATTTTCATAGGGAATTTTGCCATGGCGAAATTTAATCTAACGTTTGAAAATTATTCACAGAATAAGAAGTTGTTCATGGCATTTCATTTGCTCTACTCATTGTGGGGGCAACCAAATGACTACGAAAAAGAAAATACCAGAATTTATTCAGCCGCAAATTCCTGTCGGGGTTGAAAAACCACCGGCCGGTAAAACATGGCTTCATGAAATAAAGTTCGATGGAATGCGTTTGCAGATTCACGTCGAAGGAAAGTATGTAAGGGCCTTCGATATGAAAGGTATCGAGAGAAGCAATGAATTTCCGACTCTCATCGAAAACATTCTTGAGATTAAAGTGAAGAATGCGATCTACGACACTGAAGCTGTCATACTCGACCGTCAGGGAAAGTCGCAGTACTCACATCTGGAAAAAGCACTGCGCTTTAAAGACGACACACAAATAAAAGTATTCTTTTTTGATCTACTATATTTAAACAATGCAGACCTGCGTTTACTTCCGTTAATTGAACGCAAAGATATTTTAAAAGAACTCATTCCAGATATTCATCCGCGATTGCGCTTCAGCGGGCACGTAACGAAAGATCCTGAAAATTTTTTCAACATCAATTGCCAGCAGCAGCTTGAAGGGATTGTCTCTAAGATGTCCTCAGCGCCCTATATGTCCGGTAAAAATAAAAACTGGTGTCAGACTAAATGTACCAAGAAAGAAGAGTTTATTATCGCCGGATACAGCAGCGAGACGAATGAATTAATTCTTGGAAAATTTGAGCGCGAGAAATTTTATTTTGTAGGAAGAGTTTTGGCCGATGATAAATTTATAAGAATTAAAAAGCAGCTGGCGAAAATACCTCTTGATTCATCTGTGCTGGAAAAAGTACCGGAAAGAACTTTGAAGACGAAGGGGATTCATTGGGTGAAACCGGAGATCAAAGCAGAAGTGAATTTTTCAAACTGGACTGATGAAAAACTGCTTCGAAATCCGGTGCTCGTAGAAGTCGTGAACTAGAAGCCTAAAATATCAACGTAAGTCAGACCTTTGTTAATCGCAGACGAAGACTTTGCTCTTTGTCCTTTGATTTCGATTCTGCTTTTAGTGAACAGGTCTTTAAGAGCACCACGAGAAATAATTTTCAGCGATGGATTTTCATCCTGCTCATGAAGTGCTTTTAAAAGAACGTTATCCATTCTTGTTTCACGGTAGTTTAAATTTAAAACAATACGAAATGATTTTGCTGGTCTTGGTGGAGGAGGAAAAGCAGTCGTTGTTGTTTCTACTGGCTCTATAGTTGTTGTCTCTGTCATAAGGTCTCCGATTCTGTAATTTTGGGCACTATGCCATTGGCCCCATCACTTTGTCGACCCCTTCTTTCGTGATACACTATTTTTCATGGATAGCACTCTAAGTCTCACAAAATACTGGCTCGAATACATCGTCATTGGGCTTGATCTGTGCCCGTTTGCCAGAATTCCCTTCGAAAAGGGCCTGATCCGGGTGGTGGAGTGTGAGGAAAGGGATGAAGACGAGCAGATGGTTTTTTTCCTGGAAGAGCTGGAGTTATTAAACCAGACAGAGGCCGATGTTGTCTCTACGACGGTAATTGTTTATCCCCATGCAAGTTCTGATTTTTCACACTTCAATGATTTTGTCGGCGAGCTTGAGTTCATGTTGGAAGAAGCAGCATTAGAAAATAGTTTTCAGCTGGTTGCTTTTCACCCGAAGTTTGTTTTTGAAAATACTGAATTTAGTGAAACGGGAAATCTGGTGAACAGATCTCCGTTTCCCATTCTGCATATTTTAAGATTTGAAGAAATAGCAAGAGCGATGAAAAATCCGAAAGACGGTGAAGTCATTTCCTTTAATAATGATAAAAAATTAAATCAACTTTCACCGGAAGCTATCGATCAGCTTTTTTATTATCTAAAAAAATAATTTATTTTATCGATTTTTCTTCTTTCGATTTCGGCCATAGTCTCGTATCAAATTCATTGTTAAACATTGCGGCCGCTTTAACATCTGTTTTTAAATTCTGGATTGAAACAAGGTTTTCATCGTTGCCATCATTTCCTCCTGAGCTCCAGTTTTGTGAACCAAGAATAATCTGTTCTGCTCTAAAAGCACCATTCGGAAGTTTTCTTGAAATCGTTCCTGCTTTGTAATGATTTTTTCCAGTCCACGTACTCACTCGGTAACTTATAATACCCGGAGATGCAGTACCGACTTTTCCGATATATGGATTCGGCATATTCACGTTGAGAACAGCATCCCTGATCCAAGAAGTCAGTCCGTGACCTAAACGTCTGTCGAAAGCGATTCTGATGTTGGCACCTTTTGCGACAGCGTACTGCATGGCCCGGACTATCTCATAACCAGTTCCTCCGAACATTGAAATTCTGATTTCATCGCCGGCCTTGGCAGACATCAGCATGGGAATGATAACTCTGTGCTCAGCATCGTCTGTAGGAGCGAAGTGTACGCGTACTTTTGTCCCGTCTTCAAATGTAAAAAGACGTTTACTCACCGGGTATTTAGCGCGGTGAAATCTTCCGACGATAATCGGCTGCACATCACTTTCGGCCATGACGATTTTACTTTTTACCTGAATCGTTTTGTCGAAGTTATACATTAAATTAAATTCGTCCTGATAGGCTTCAGCGATGGAATTGTTTCTGATGTAAACAGACATGTTGGCATTGGCCTCCACACCCATGCAGTTTTTTGAAATGTTGGCCGTTCCTGTCCAGACAGATTTTTCTCCCTGGTCATTTTCCAGCACTGCAAACTTGTTATGCATGATATGGGCGAATGGCCATTCGATATGTACGCGTGCCTCTTCCTGAGTAGTGATTCCTTCATTCATTTCACGAAGGAAAGTCGGTGTTCCGTCATATTGAAAGGTAAGATGCATTCCATCCGGTGTCTCAAGATTTTTTGAAACAGAAAAAACGTTTTGAGTAGCATTGTCTGCCATCATATAATTGAAAATCCACGGGCCACCTCCGCGTTCAACTCCCATCACATCGACAACCGCTTTTACATCGGTTTGTTTCGAGCGTGCTCTGTCCATGATCGCCTCATAAACTCCGCTCATACTTCCTTTGATGTCATCAATTCCATACATCGCAAGAGAGAGCGTTTTATCAGCGTCAAGATTTATTTTTTCTGCGAAACGATCTGCAAGTCCCGAGCGTGCACTACCATCCCATCCTTCAGTAAAGTACACATCCATGTCGAGAGATTTTCCGGCGTTCACCGGTGTTGTTAAATCTTTCTGCTCAATTCTAAAATCAGCAGTTGGTTTAATGGCCGGTGTTTTTTCCAGACATTCCCAGTCGAGCATGCTTGAGCAGTCGAGAAATTGTGTTGAAGAAATAAAAAGTCTTAATATCGCACGAAGGTTGGAAGGAGTTTTATCGTCATCCTCTCCACCAGTGTCACCATCGTCTGCCGGATCAGTCTGAGCAGTGCCCTTCACTTTTATTTTGACCGGAGCTTTCGCTGGGGAGATTGCATCATCATCAACAGTCGTTTCTGCTTTTTTTAAATCGCGGACGTTCAGGCCTAGAAAAAAAAGATAGTCGCGGATTTTTTCTGAAGCAGCTGTCAGTTCTGCATCCGTTTTTCCTTTCGTTCTGTTTTTCATCGCCTTTTTTAATTCAGTTAGCAATTCACCATTGTCTGTTGTGAGTTTTGGAAGAGTTTGAATAAGTGGAGCAGCTTCTTCAGCTGAAGCCGTACTTCGCATTGAATGAGTTTGTGGCGTTGAACATGAAGACATTGTGAAGGCCACAATCAGCATCAGAGTTGCTGGTTTTAAAGAATAAAAATGCACTATGAAAACTCCCGTTTTAAACAAAGGTCTAAATAAAATTTTAACGTATCCCTGTGCCGCTACATAGAGGGCAGAATGAGACGGAAAGTTGAAATAAAATAGTCGGGCATCCAATGAGATTAGAGTGGTTTAGACAGTAGTTTTGCTGGGTGTTGTGAAAAGTTCCCTTGAAGAAGGACAAATTGCAGGGAATAATTTTGCCATGAAATGGTTTTTCCTTCTTATGCTTCTTATGGTGACAGCGGCCAGTGCTGAAACTCCCATCACGGATTACAAAGATCCGGTGTTGAATTTTTATTCGACGAAAGATTTATATGGAGAGTTTTCAAACTTTGCTTTGTATCCAATCGTCGTTGATGGAGTGGACTGGCCTTCGAGTGAGCATTATTATCAGGCCCACAAATACACTGATCCGGAATTGATTGAAAAAGTTCGTGCAGCTAAAACTCCTTACGATGCTACAATCATCGGCCGTGATCCGAACATTCCAAAACGTGCTGACTGGGATGAGTATAAAGATGTGGCGATGGAAACTGCGGTGAGAGCAAAATTCTCGCAGTATGATTATTTAAAAAGATTATTGATTTCTACAAACACCGCTGCTCTTCATGAGCATACGAAAAATGATATTTACTGGGGTGATGGAGGAGATGGAACCGGCAAAGATAAACTTGGCCAGCTCCTTATGAAACTTCGTAGTGAGTTCTAACTTTTTCAAGCTACTCATATCTTAATGCATCTATCGGATGCAGCTTCGATGCTTTCGCTGCAGGATAAATCCCGAAAATAAGCCCGATTAAAACTGAAAAACCAAAAGCGAGTGCAATCGACTGCCATGAGACCGATGCATTCCAGCCGATGATCACTGAAAATGTGAAAGTAATTGTCCAGCCTAAAACAATTCCCATAAATCCACCGAGGAAACTCACGAGCACTGACTCAGTTAAAAACTGCATCAGGATATCGTTTCGTTTTGCTCCTACTGCTTTTCTTAAACCAATTTCTTTTGTTCGCTCAGTTACAGACACGAGCATGATGTTCATGATTCCGATACCACCAACAACCAGTGAGATCGCAGCGATTGTAGCGAGTAAAGTGGAAATAGTTTTACTACTTTGAGAAATCGCATTTTGTAGTTCGGCCATGTTGAAAACCTGAAATGCATCATCAGCTTGAGACACCGGAATGCGGTAGCGTTTTAACATTGCCTCTTTGGCACTTTCCTCTACACCATCGATATCATTTTTATTTTTAACCTGGATATCAATTGAATCGACATAATTTTTTCCGAACAAGCGGTACATACCTGTTTGAACCGGAATAAGAATTCTATCATCCTGATCCTGCGGCCCTGATGCACCTTTTTCAGGAAGGATACCAATAACGAGAAAATTAATTCTGTTAATTTTTAACATTGTTCCAATCGGATTTTTTTCACCGTAAAGTTCGCGGGCCACAGTTCGGCCTATAACAGCGACAAGTGCGCGCTGTTGCCCTTCATCGTCCGAAAAAAATCTTCCGTAGTCAGGCACTGCTGTTCTCATTCGTGCATAACTCGGCATAACTCCCGCAACAGAAGTGTTCCAGTTCTTGTTTAAATAAGTGACCTGTCCTCGTCCTGTAACGTTGGCAGAGACATCCTGAATACCGGGAATCTGTTCCTTGATTGATTTTGCATCATCCATAGTGATTCTGATTCTCGTACCACTTTCCTGAACAACACCACCAACACGGACACTTCCTGCACGTAATACAAGAAGGTTTGATCCCATAGATGATAACTGATCTTCAATTGATTTCTGTGCACCCGCTCCCAGAGCAAGCATGGCCACTACGGCCGCAACACCAATTAGAATTCCGAGCATTGATAATATCGAGCGTACTTTATTGGCAGCAAGAGTTCTTGTCCCTTGATTAAAGTGTTCGATGATTTCCTTGAAAGAAAATTTACCGCCGTAAGTTTTAGGTTCTACTTTTTTTAAATCATTGCGAAGGGGAACGAAACGTTCGTCAGAAACTATTTCTCCGTCACGCATGCGGATCAGGCGGTTTGCTTCTTTACCAATATCTTCTTCGTGAGTAACGATGATGACAGTAATACCTTGTTCATTTAATTTTCTTAAAATATCCAGAATTTCCTTTTCACTTTTTGAATCGAGGTTACCCGTAGGTTCATCTGCAAAAATAATCCGTGGAGAGTTGATCAGCGATCTCGCAATCGCAATCCTCTGCATCTGCCCGCCGGAAACTTCATTGGTCTTATGATATAGTCTATCGCCAAGATTAACCTGCTCCAGAAGTTTTTTTGCTTTTTCAAAGTCAAATTTCCCTTCTGAATAAATCAGAGGAAGGGCAACGTTTTGCCAGGCCGCAAGTCTTGGAAGTAAATTGAACTGCTGAAAAATAAATCCGATTTCACCACGACGGATGATCGCGAGTTCATCTTCAGTCATTGAGGCCACTTCAATGTTATTTAATTCGTATGAACCGGTAGTCGGAATGTCGAGCATTCCCAGAATATTCATTAATGTAGATTTACCGGATCCGGATGGCCCCATGATTGCCACGAAGTCACCACGCTCAATGGTCAGGTTGATGCCTTTTAAGACTTCAACTCTTTCGACACCCATCTGAAATGTCTTCGTAATATTTTTTAGTTCAATCATATTTTTCTTCTGGTTTTTTATCGAGGTCCGCCACCTGCGCCTTTTTTTCCGCCTTTTGGAAATTTCATGGCAAATGGACTGGTCGAATTCGTTGTACCGTCACCGATAGAGTAGTCCTGGATTAGAATGATATCGCCTTCAGCAAGACCATCCTGAATTTCAGTATTTTTTCCATCTGAGAGTCCTGTTGAAATAGTTGATTCAACCGGAGGTTTGCCTTCTTCACCTTTTGTAAGAACAATTGATTTTCCATCGACAACTTTTAGGGCCTCACTCGGCACCAGAAGAACTCCAGTTTTTGACTGTACTGAAAATGTCACGTTTGCTGTCATACCACTTCTCATGAAGTCCGGAATTTTATCCGGCTCAACTTCAATCGCATATGTTGTAACATTGTTGGTTGTCGTGGAATCGAACGCCAGCTTATCAACATGGGCCATGATCGGAAATTTTGGATAAGCATCCAGAATAATCGAAGCAATGTTTTTTAATTTAATTTGTGCAATATCTGTTTCATCAACCAGTGCCTGAACAGTCAGAGTATCTGACATAGTAAAAATCGCATCTGTATTAGTGAATGTCTGTCCGGGTTCAACACTTTTTAAAATAATTGTTCCATTGATAGGAGCGAGGACTGGTGTCGCCAGATAAAGCTCTGACCATTTATTATATTCTTCAGGGCCCTTTGCTCTGGCAGCGTCGAGCATAGCTGCTCTTTCTGTCGAACTCATCCATGCCAGGATCTGGCCTTTTCTAACGACTGATCCTTCTTTAATTAAAACCTGCTCGATTCGTCCTGCCACCGGCGCTTTAATCTCCAGGCGGTTTTTTGGTTTCACCGTTCCTGTTGAAAGAATTTTTACAGCGATGTCACCTTTGACAACTTTATATTCGCTGTAGCTGACTTTTGGCTTCTGGTGTTTTTTGTAATAACGATAACCGCCGATTCCTGCAATTAAGACAACAGCTGCGGTAATAAGATATTTTTTATTCATGGAATGACTCCGGTACCTTGTGCTTGTTCCCATGCTGCTTCAGCAACAAGGCGGTCTCTGATTGTTTGTGTGTAATTTTTTTGTCTAGTGATTAAATCATTTTCAATAATGTCCCAGTCATCAAATGTAGCGAGACCATTATTGTATTTACTGCGCGAAATATCGGCGCGCACTTTGGAAGCATCAAGAAAAGCAGTGCTCACTTTTACAGTGAGAATCGCTTCATTATAATTTGAATAGCTGTCTGATAAAACTCTTCTTAGTTCCAGGTTCTGGTTCTCTAATCTTTTTTCAGCTGCCTTCAGTAAAAGGTTCGCGCTGGTTGAAGCATAATAATCTTTTCCACCATCAAAAAATGACCAGGTTAAAGATGTTCCTACACGCCAGCTTTTTTGATCATCAGGAAAAAAATCCTGGCCGGTTTTACCAACAGATCCGGTCACGTCCCACGAAGGATAAAATCCCGACTGACGGGTTTCAAGAGTGGCACTCGCATTATTCAGAGTGGCCTTGAATCTTTTTGCCACAGGAGTATTTTCAATCAGGGCGCTATAGTTTGGAGGCGTCTCCACCTGATCGGCCATCGGCGGAAGATCAGTGATATCAATATCAGCATTTTCGGGAAGATTTAAAACTCTTCTTAAATATTTTAAGCTCACTTCCATATCATTCTGTGCTTTAAATAAATCAAGTTTTGCTTGTTCCAGGTAAGCTTTCGATAAAAGCACTGAACCTTTATTTTCTCTACCGTTTTCAAAACGAAGTTCAACCATACGAAGGTTGTCTTCTCTTCTTTTTAAAATATCTTTCGAAAGAGCGAGAGAGTCTTTAGCAAAATTATAATTGGCCACTGAAGATTTTAAATCGTAACTGATCTGCGATTTCGTTTCCTGCAGATTCGCTTCACCTGTCAGGATGTTGCCATCTGCGATTTTTAAACTGGCATAATCAGAAAATCCTTTAAAAAGATTCTGGCTTAAATTGATCGCACCAGTGTATCCATCATTTGTTAATGATGTTCCCGTTGCTAATGTCTGGCTGTTAGTTTTTTCATATGAAAGGCTGGCATAAATTTTTGGAAAAAAAGCAGAGCGCGTACTTTTTTTATCTGCCTGTGTTGATTTGTAGGCGTCGTATGAGGCCTGCACTTCAAGATTATTTTTTACGGCGAGATCAATGGCCTGGTTAAAAGTTAATTTTTCTACAGCAAAAACATTGCTGGAAAGTGTGACTGCAAGAATGATTAAAGGCGATTTTTTATTCATAAACATTTCCACAATTCTTCCATAATTCATCGCTATACTACAACTAAGTAGTATAGCTCATGAAAAAGAAATAGCAACTGCGTCTAAGATATAAATAGGGTCAATGGTCGGAGACAACTCCGGTGGGTTTGACCTTGAGTTTCAGGAACCACCACGGAATGTAGGCGAAAGCAAAAATCAACATAATGATCCACATCAATTGATTAAAACTCATCATAAACACCTGAGCATCAATTCTATGTTTGATCGATGTAAGAGCAGCTTTATCAGCTCGGAGCATCCCGACACCTGAAGATAATTTTTTAGAGATTCCTGCCGCACTTGAATAATACGCTTGTTGAGTTGTCGCATTTAAAAGTGAAACTTTTGAAGCAAGGTCAACGTAGTTCTGTTGTCCTCTCATTGATAAGAGAGTTCCAACTAAAGCAATCCCGATGCTTCCTCCAATTTGTCTGGAAAGGTTGAGTAGTCCCGAAACCTGGCCCATTGTAGCTCCAGTGAATTGACTAAGGATTCCGGAGTTAATTGGGACGAACAGGAATGCGAGAGAAAAACCACGCACATATAGTGCGATCAAAATATCACTTTGACTCGACATAGGTGATAGATCGATGAGGGCCAGCATACAAACCATAAGACCTGTGATGCCTACGAAAATAAGTTTTTTAACACTCACACCAGAAACCATCATTTTTCCAACGACTGGCATGAGCGCCATCGTGACGAGTGATCCTGGAATAAATAACGTCCCGGTCTGGGTTGCTGTATATCTAAAGGCCGTACTTACGAAAACCGGCAGAACAAACAAAACTCCATAAAGATAAAATCCGAGAAGTCCCATAAGCGCAATTCCGTTCAATACAATCTGCTCTTTAAAAAGACGGACGTTGATGATTGGATTTTTAACTCTGAGTTCCCACCATGCAAATGTTGGAAGACAAGCTGCTGCCATCATCACACATGTCGTAATTGTTTTTGAAGAAAACCAGTCATCGGCTTCACCACGCTCAAGAGCGTATTGAAGACATCCGATACCGGCCACGAGTAAAAATAAACCAAACATATCGAAGCCAGCTGCCTGTGCTTTTTCTCCATGTTCTTTTTTTCGATCGTAGATCGCTGTCATACCAACAAAAAGAGCAATCAACCCTAGCGGAAGGTTGATGTTGAAGATCATTCTCCATCCGAAGTTATCTGTTAAATATCCACCAAGCACCGGACCTAATGCCGGACCAACCATAACGGACATCCCGAAGATCGCGCCGGCCGTACCAGCTTTTTCCTTGGGGAATTGTTCGTAAATAAGTGTTTGTGAAGTTGGAAGAAGTGCACCACCAGCAAGACCCTGAAGAATCCTGAAGATAATTAAAAATTCCAGGTTGGGAGCAAGACCACACATAACAGATGTGATGGTAAAAATCCCGATACATGTAAGGTAGTACTGGCGACGGCCGAATTTTTCTCCCAGCCACGCTGAAAGGGGAAGTACAACTGCGTTGGCAATTGCGTACCCAGTAATAACCATCGAAATATCTTCGAGAGTCGCACCAAGGTTACCCATCATCGTAGGTAGGGCAACGTTTACGATCGACGTATCGATGATTTCCAGGAGCGACGCAAGAACCGCGACGAAAATTATCAGTCCGGCCTTCGGATTAAATTCTTGTTCCATATAAAAAACCTATTTTTTATGAACTTTAATAAAAGCAGATAGACCGGTACGTAGAATCTCGATATCTTTATCAGTCACGTTTTCAAATTTAATTTTAACCGGAACTCTCTGGACAACTTTTGTAAAGTTACCAGTAGCATTGTCCGGTGGAAGAAGTGTAAACGTCGCTCCGGTTGCAGAACTGATGCTTTCAACTTTCCCAACAAAATGTTTGCTCGATATAGCATCGACTTCGATTTCAACTTTTGCATCGATTTTAATATCTTCAACTTCGGTTTCTTTGAAGTTGGCGATGATCCATCTTTCTCCTGAATCAACAAATCCGATTAATGGAACACCTGGGGTGGCCAGCTGTCCGACTTCGCCTGATTTTTTTGCAATGAATCCGTCAGCAGGAGCTAAAATTTTTGCATATGAAAGGTTTAACTCTGCCTGATTTACCTGAGATGAAATCGCATCATATTTTGCTTTTACATCATTATACTGAGCTGAAGCCGCATCAAATTGTTGTTGTGAAACAACACCCTTTGCAAGTAGGTCCACTTGTCTGCGGTAGTTTTTCTCGGCATCTCTTCTGCGTGCTTCAATTGAACCCAGGTCACCTTTGACTTGTTTAATATTGTTATCGTAATCGCGGGGGTCGATAGAAATAAGAACGTCGCCTTTCTTAACTTTTTGTCCTTCAACAACATTTACTTCGTTAATGAAGCCTGTCACTTTCGGTGAAAGCATTAAGCTGTGTCCGAAGATCTGTGCGTTGTCTGTTGTCACGAAAGCAAAGTGTTCATAAGTAAGGTATCCGGCAATGATGATCCCGACAGTAATTGCGCCAGCTATAACTTTATTTTTTGTGTTGTCTAATTTCATAACGTTCGTCCTTTTTAATTAGAAAGTATAAATTTTTTGTCCGATTGATGTTTGTAAGTTGATCAGTGCTTCGATCGCTCCAAGCTGAGCGTTTACAGTACCGGCCTGTGATCTGTATAAGTCTGCTTCAGCGTCCAGAAGATCAGTGTTCGTTCTTGCACCAACACGTTGTCCTTCATGAGCTAGCCTCACACTTTCAGTTGATCTTGCGATGTCTGAATTGCGGGCCTTATATAAAGAAGCAAAGTAGTTAAACTTTCTTTTCCAGATTTCCAGTTCCTTCTGAGCTTTTAATTCTGTAATACGATAAGTTTTTTCGGCCTGTACAGACTGCTCGGTCGATTGCTTAGATTTTGCAAATGAAACACCGGCATCAAAAATATTCCACGTTAACTGCAGACCAACCTGATAAGCTGTACGGTATTTATCTCTGTCAGTTAATGAATCATTAAGGTTGTTATAGTATTGCCAGGCCCCGAATGCTGACAGGCGAGGAACCCAGAATGCACCTTCTGCTTTATCAGAATATCCAAGAGCGTTCACACGTTGTTTCATCGCTACGATATCAAGACGGTCATGAATATCATTTTTTTCGAAATTCTTTACGATGGATTCATCGAGAACAGGAAGAGTCCCTGTCACTTCTACGGAAGTTATTCCGCCTGTATCTTTACCTAAAAGTTCCAGTAGATTTTGTTCTGAAATATTAATATTGTCTTCAGCATTTAAAAGATCTGTCTGAGCATTTGAAACCTGAACTTCAACTCTCATAACATCATAGTTAGTAGAGACACCGCTCGACTTAAGAAGCTTCACATCTTTTAAATGATCCTGAAGTACTTTTAAGTTTTGTGCCGCTACGTCTCTCAGCGTTTTATTGGCAAGAGCTCTATAATAAGCAAGTGTCACGTCCATTTCTGTTTTAAACTCATTCCACTTGTGCTCATTTTCAGCAGCACTATATCTTTCTCTGCCGGCAGAGTAGCGGTTCATGCTCGAAAAACCTTCAAAGAGCGGGTAAGAAGTTCTTAATTCAAACTGGCTGTTGGGAATTATTTGCGGAACAACTGATTCACCAGCACCAAGATTTACATTGAAGAGTGCGTAGTTTTTATCGAAAAGATAAAAAGCATTGGCAGTAACAGTAGGCATGAAACCCGATGCACTTTCAAATTTTTTCCATTTCGCTTCTTCAGTTGCACTTTTTGATCTCTCTATTGTGGGAGAAGTTGAAAGCGCCTGATCGACAGCTTCATGTAATGTTATCGCCTGGGCATTTGTTGTTAACAATAGAGCAACACCCGCAGCAAGACTTTGTAATCGACTATTTTTAAACATTTTAACCTCGTTTAAGATAGTTTTACTCCTAAATCGTTTGCGCTGCAAACTATTTGTGATAGAATCTATCCATGAGTAAAAAAGTAACCAAAACAAAAAAACTTGATGCCCAATTCGGTGGCGATATAAACTATGAAACTACGGTTCATCCGGGGCTTAAGAACTTTTTTGGATACAGTTTATATAAAGCTGGGGTTATCTATAGGGAACTATCAGTCCTCAGACACGCTCATCTTCATAATCTAAACAACCCTGAGTGCGGCGTACTTTACGTCCTTAGTACCGGAGCGGTAACCAATCAATTAACACTCGGACAGGACCTTGGAATTGACAAGGCAACCATTGTAAAAATCATTGATAAACTGGAGCATTTAAATTTTGTAAAACGCGAAGTGGATCCGACTGACCGTCGTGCAAAACTTTTATCGATTACTCCGAAAGGAAAAAAAATCCTTGATAAAATTGCTACTGTAAAAGCAGAAGTGGAGGAACTCATCTTCAAAGATTTTTCGAAAGAAGAAAAACAACAGCTCACAACACTCTTGCCGAAGCTTCTTGAAGTGCTGATCAACTTAAAATAATACTTATTATTTTTCCTCAATCTGTTATCCTCTTAATATATGAATGAAGAGACTCAGACACCGCCACCAGTCCACTCGAATGGATTAATTAAACGCATTTTCAAATTTTTATTAAAAGCAGTTTTGTTCTTTCTGATATTCAGTGTCGGTATCACCATTTTTTACCGCTTCTTACCTGTGCCTTACACTCCACTAATGTTCTGGAGAAGTACGGCTTCAATATTCACTGAAGATAAATTCACGGGCATTGAAAAAAAATGGGTTCCCATTGAACAGATTTCTAAATCCATGCAGCAGTCGGTGATTAAGTCCGAAGATTACAAATTTTATCAGCACCATGGTTTTGACTTCGAAGCGATTGAAAAGGCCATGCAGTATAATAAAACTCATAAAAAAACCAAAGGTGCGAGTACCATTTCCCAGCAGACTGCTAAAAATGTTTTCCTTTGGCCTTCCAGAAGCTGGATGAGAAAAGGACTGGAAGCATATTTCACTGTGCTGATCGAAGCGCTGTGGCCGAAAGAGCGCATCCTTGAATGTTATTTAAATGTTATTGAACTCGGGAAAGGTGTGTATGGTGTTGAGGCCGCTTCTCAAAAATTTTTTAAAAAACCTGCTTCAAAATTAAATGCCAGTCAGGCCGCTTTGATGGCAGCAGTCCTTCCGAATCCGATTCGTTTTCGTATCGATAAACCGAGCCGTTATATAACAAACCGTCAGCGAAAAATTATGGGTCGTCGTGCGCCTCCGATGATTGCAGCGGGAGCAGTCGAAAGAGCTGAAATCAAACCTGTTGACTCGCCTGAGGAAAAATCGAAAGAATTCTTTTCTTTGAAGTTTGATAGTGAAGAGGATGAGGCGAATGTTGAACCAAAAACAAAGGAGGCCGAAGCCCCCTCTGATAATTCAAATAATGATTAGAAAAAAATTACTTAACTGTGCGAGCTAGTTCCAGCGCTTTCAATAAATCAATTCTTCCACCAGAAACCATTTTATCTTTGAAGCGGTCAATTTTCGTAACCGATCCGATAAGAACATTCTTCAATTGAATAGGCGAAAGACTAGGGTAGTGAGAAAGCACTTCAGCAGCAACACCAACAGTAGTCGGGCTCGCCATTGATGTACCAGACATCATTTCATATCTGTTACCTGGAGTTGTTGAATAAATATTTGAACCTGGAGCAGCAACATCTACATTGATTTTTCCATAATTCGAAAATCCACTCATTCCACCAGAGCTTGATGTACTTGCTACGATCAGAAGATTTTCGCTCGGGTGACTTGCAGGGTAAGTTGGGTTCTTATCGATATCGTCTGAATCGTTTCCGGCAGCAGCGATAACCAGAACTCCGTATTTTTCCTGAATATATTTTAATGTTTCTGGAATTAAATTTTTTCCTTCATTTGTTCTCTTTCCAAATGAACAGTTGATGATCTTCGCTCCGTTTTTAGCAGCGTACACGAAAGCTTCAGCTACATCGACATCTGTTTCATCAGCATTGTTTGGAACCGTTCTGATTCCCATGATGCGAACGTTTGAAGCGATACCCGCAATACCAACACCGTTATTTTGTTTTGCACCGATAGTTCCTGAAACGTGAGTTCCATGAGAGTGAGTGTCCATGATGTTCATAGTAGCTTTACCATTTGCATCGCGAACAAGAACATTGATCCCGTGAATGTCGTCGATGTATCCGTTGCCGTCATCATCAATTCCGTTTCCAGGAATTTCTTTTGTGTTAGTCCACATTACATCTTTTAAATCTTCGTGGTTGTAGTCCACACCTGTATCAACAACAGCAACGATAATTGTTTCTGTCGCTTCAGTCGCGTGAAGTCTGTAAGCAGCTTCTACCGATACACCGTAGTTGGAAGCATCATCGAATGACCAGATCTTGCCAACTTTTGGATCGTTGAACTGACTTGCTGAAGGAAGAACTTTATCAACAGATTCTGCAGCAGCGACCGGCATAGGAAGAACAGATTTTTCTGCACGGTAATTTCTTTCCGTGTATTCAATGTTCGGATTGTTTTTTAATTTTTGTTCCAGAGCAGATACATCTTTGTTTCTAACGACGTAAATTCTTCCGAAAAGATTTTGAACTTTAGCGTCAGCTCCGAAATCAGGAAGAGATTTTCCTTCTTTTAATTTAACGACAAGTTCAGTTGGTGTAACTGAGGCCTGTACAGATCCGAGTGTCAGCATCAATGCTGTTAACAATAAAAATTTCATAAGACTTTTCTTCCTTCTTAAAGATTGAGGATAAAGTCTAGATTGATCCTAAACCTATGGACAAGTTTTAAGGGCGGCTGTTTGAAGAAGTTAGATTCGAATAATATTT
>JACMNL010000111.1 GCA_014378525.1 Bacteriovorax sp. | reverse complement strand
GTAGGTTCAGATTTGCTATGTAAGACGGTTCTTCTTTCCTTAAGGAGTTCCGTCATCTTATTGATTGCCTCAATAGATTTTTCCAGACGCTCCACTTCTTTCGCTTCAACATGTTCATTCGTTTTTAAAGATCTAAGTACAAATGAAGCCATACCATGCGCCACTACAATGTGATTGGCAATGTCATGAAGAAACTTACGTTCTTCCGCTAAAACTTCTTTAATCGCTTCGTCACTCATCTTAAACCTCACATTACATGAAGACTCAATTCTAGCATGGTTATTCAATTTTTTTATATTTAAACAATTCGACTTCCAGCACAGATTCCCTTATGCCTTTAAACTTCACCCATAATAAATAATCTTCGCCCTTATCCAGTTCAGCGGATTGATGAGGGTAGACATGTATTTCCTTAATTTTTAGTCCACTATAAAATCCTTTGAAGTGGAATCTAAAATACGTTTTCCGGCTTCTCGGACTCATTCGCCTTGCCTGACACCTACTGAGAACGAGAATCATTTCCTGCATAATTTACTCCACTATCAAAAATGATTGGATTTGCATAAATGTCGCGAAAGTTTTTATAGTAAGATGCCGAAATTAAGATATCTAAAATTTTTAAGGTTCAATTTTTATGATTAAAGAATCAACTATTTCAAAACTCTTTTTAAGAAAGACATTAAAGTCTCCACATAGAAAAGCGATCGGTTGGATTGAAGGCAGCGAACTTCATTTTTACAATAACGATGAATACCAGCAAAAAGTCCGCGTAATTTTCTATGGTCTTACTAAACTCGGAATACAGCCGCAGGACAGAGTCGCAATCCTTGCTCAGACTTCAAAAGAATGGCATTTCTTCGACATCGCTGCTTTATGCGCACGCGCAGTTGTGACTCCGGTTTACCCGACTTATCTCGCACATGAAGTGGAGTACATTCTTAATCATAGTGAAACAAAAATACTCATTTTAGAAAACGAAGCCCAGTTCCAGAAAATTCTGGAAATCCAGGATAAACTTGAACACGTAAAAATTATCGTTGCTCTGAGGGAAATAGCCGAAACATCCGTTGAAAAACTTTCGAAAGGAATTATTTTTCAGACTTATCAACAATTCATCGACAACGGAACTCTTGAATCACAAAACTCTCCAAAACTTTTTGAAGCGTCTGTTGAATCAAGCGAAGGTCAGGATGTTGCTTCGATTATTTATACCTCAGGAACAACCGGCGAACCAAAAGGTGCAGTGATCTCTCAACATGCCTTTATTAAAATGCTCGACAACGTTCACTCCGGATTAAAAACAAATATTCTTCCGACAGACAGAACGCTTACTTTCCTTCCCCTGTCTCACGTTTTCGGCCGCTGCGATTCTATGCTCAATCTGATTTTCGATTTCGAGTGCGTCTTCGCCGAATCAATGGACCGTGTTGTTGATAACATGTCCGTGGCAAAACCAACTTTACTTTTAGCTGTTCCAAGAATTTTCGAAAAAGTTTATTCAAAGATTTTAGAAAATATCCAGAAAGAAAATGATTTGAAGAAAAAAGTTTTTGACTGGGCCCTGAAAACCTCAAATGATTATTTTGAACAGATCAATCACGACAAAGCCCCCGGAACTTATTTAATACTACAAAAAAATCTTGCTTATAAATTAGTATTTGAAAAAATTTATCAGCGCTTCGGAGGAAGAATCCGTTTTCTCGTTTCAGGTGGAGCACCACTTTCTCCTGACATCATGAAGTTCCTTCAGAACGCCAACCTTACAATCCTTGAAGGATACGGTCTGACTGAAACTATCGCTCCATGTATTTTAAATCCACCAGTGAGACAAGTACCGGGCGCCATAGGAATTCCACTTGGTGACGTAAAAGTTAAGTTTGCTGCCGATGGAGAAATTCTTTTAAAGACTGAAGCTCTCTTCACTGAATATTATAAAAATAAAGCTGCGACTGATGAAGCATTCAAAGATGGATGGTTCCAGACTGGTGACATCGGCGAGTTAACAAATGATGGTTACGTAAAAATTACGGACAGAAAAAAAGATATTATCATCACGAGTGCAGGTAAAAATGTAGCTCCACAAAATATTGAAAACATCGTTAAACTTCAAAAACATATTTCGAATGCCATGGTTGTTGGTGATCAGAGAAAATTTCTTACCGTCATTATCAGCATCGACCGCGACGCCTTTTTGGAAGAACTCGACTCACTTGGAATAACCGGAGTGCCGACTTACGAAGAATTAGCAAAAGAACCAAAAGTTTTTGAAGTCATCGACCGCGAGATCCAGGCCGTGAACTCACAGCTTGCCAGCTTCGAAACGATGAAGGGATTCTTTATTGCACCGAGTGATTTTACAGTCGAAAACGGGCAAATGACTCCGTCACTCAAGCTTAAGAAGAAAGTTATCCTGAAAACTTACGCTAATGAAGTAGATGCACTGTATAAAAAGCTGGAATCCTAAGCTCTGCCTTTACAAAAATCCCAATGACAGCTATAACCTAAGATTCAGAAATCTATTTTAGGCCACCTCGGCATTGGGAGATATCCATGGCAAGAATTACAATCGAAGACTGCTTAGAAAAAGTAGAAAACAGATACGAACTTGTTCACTTAGCAACTAAGAGAGTGAAGCAACTAAGAGAAGGTGCTGAGCCTCTAGTTAAGTCTAAAAACAAAGAAGTTGTAACAGCTCTAAGAGAGATCGCTGCTGGTAAAATCAAGCACGCTCCTATCAGCGAATACGATTCAGACGAATTCTAATTTTCATTTCAAATTTCATGATCTTATAAAGACCGCCTATTTTAGGCGGTTTTTTTTGCTTAAAATTTAAACAATTCTTGAGCTTCAAAATCCTATAAATTAATAAATTTGGTCCGATAGGTTCATCAGAAGGCAGTTGGAAGTTTTTACAAGAAACGGGGAATTGTTTAAATGCGAGATTGTCTTTGAAAAGAGGCCGGTGGAGACCGGCCTCTCTTATTTTTACTTAGAACTATTTCTTTAAAGCGATCTTTAATACTTCATCAAAGTGCGAAACCGGGTAAAACTTCATTCCCTTTCTGTGTAGAAGAGGAACTTCCTTCAAATCTTTTTCATTTTGTTTTGGAAGAATGATTGTTGTGATCCCAGCTCTTTTTGCTGCTAAAACTTTTTCTTTAATACCACCAACTGGCAGAACTTTACCGGTTAAACTTAATTCACCAGTCATAGCGATATCAGAATTAACGGCCTTGTTTGTTGCAAGCGAATATAGAGCAAGTGCCATCGTAATACCTGCAGACGGACCATCTTTCGGAGTCGCACCGGCCGGTAAGTGTAAATGCACTTCGTGAGCAGCAAGATAATCTTCGTTCTCATGCTCATCACGTTTAGGAGTCGGAGTCGTATCGCCTTTCGCTTTTTTCTTAACAGGAATTTTTGCAAGATCAGCATCGATCTGATTCTGAAGAATTTTCTTAACGTATGAGTAAGCAAGACTTGCAGACTCATTCATTACGCCACCAAGCTGACCTGTAAGCTTGAATCCTTTTCCTTTAAGAGGAAGAGTTTCAATGAAAAGAATTTCACCACCATAAGCTGTCCATGCAAGACCAGTTACAACACCAGGTTTGTTTTTCTTTTCAGCAGAGTCAGAATGGAAACGTGGAGTTCCCAGCATTGATTCCAGATTTTCTTTTGTCGGTGTAAATTTCTTTGTCGCTTTTTTACCGCGAGAAACTTTTTCAAGAGCAGCACGTCTGCATAGTTTTGCAATATGCTGTTCAAGTACACGCACACCCGGTTCTCGAGCGTAGTCTGCAATGATTTTTTTGATCACTTCTAAGTTAAGAGAGAAATCAGTTTTAGTTAATCCGTGTTTTTTCAACTGACGAGGAATAATCCACTTTGTAGTGATTGCAACTTTTTCTTCCAGCGTGTAACCAGAAAGCTCGATAACTTCCATACGATCTAGAAGCGCTTCCGGAATATCGTTGATGTAGTTAGCCGTAGCGATGAATAAAACTTTTGATAAATCAAAAGGGATATCTAAATAATTATCGATGAACGTTGAGTTTTGCTCAGGATCTAATACTTCCAATAGAGCAGAAGCAGGGTCCCCTTGAAAACTTTTTCCGATCTTATCAATCTCGTCGAGCATAATAACCGGATTATTCACTTCAACACGCTTAAGCGCTTGAATAATTTTTCCTGGCATTGCTCCGACGTATGTACGTCTGTGTCCTTTGATCTCAGCTTCATCTCTCATACCACCAAGAGAGAAACGGTAGAACGTTCTTCCAAGGGCAGCAGCGATTGATTTACCCAGAGACGTCTTACCAACCCCTGGAGGTCCAGCTAAGCACAATATTGTTCCGTCATAACCTGGTTTTAGTTTTCTTACTGCTAAAAATTCTAAAATACGCTCTTTCGGTTTTTCCAGTCCGTAGTGATCTTTTTCAAGAATTTTTCTTGAAGCATTGATATCAATTCCGTCAGTCGTTTGTTTTTTCCATGGCAGATCAATCAGCCAAGTTAAGTATGTACGGGCAACGTTGTACTCAGGTGAAGAATCAGGGATTAGTTCCAGGCGCTCTAATTCTTCCTTAGCTGTTTTTAAAACATCTTCAGGCATTCCCACTTTTTCAATTTCTTCTTTGATACGTTTGATATCTCGTGATTTTTCATCCTCTTCCATTCCAAGTTCTGAACGGATGACTTTTAACTGCTCACGAAGGAAATACTCTCTCTGATACTTATTAACTTTATCGTTAACTTCATCAGAAATTTTCTTTTGAATATCAGCTACATCTTTTTCACGTTTTAAATATACAAGAAGTTTTGCAAATCTTTTTTTAACAACAAGTGTTTCTAAAAAGTCCTGAGCTTCAGGGATATCAAGAGAGATGGCGAAGGCCACAAGGTCTGCCAGAGATCCTGGTGACGGCGAGTTTAACATCGCAAGCTTCATCTCTTCATTGAAGTATGGATTGATTTCAGAAAGTTTTTTAACCTGATTGATTACCGATCTTGTGTAAGCATCAAGTTC
>JACMNL010000110.1 GCA_014378525.1 Bacteriovorax sp. | reverse complement strand
ACACTGTCACAGCAAAACTTTTTGTATCGGCCGGGGCATCTTTCCATTCAAGTGGTGGAGAAATATTATTTCCGCTGCAGCCCAGGCCACTAAAGAGATATTTATCCGGTACAGTATTACCTTTTTTGAGAGAGTTGGACCATGCTGTGAACGTCATACATACTCCTTGGTTGATTCACCTTCTTAAACAAAATTAAAGATGCAAAGTCGAATCCACTTTAGTAGTGTGAAAACAACCATGATTTTAAAATGAGGATCATATGAAAAAAATTATTTCTTTTGTCGTGCTTATTGCTTTCGCAGTTCAGCCAGCTTTTCCATGCACTATTTTTTCTTTATATCCTGATGGACAACATTGGGTAGGTCGAACCTTCGACTGGGCCTATGGACATGGTTATGTTTATACCAACAAAAGAAATGTGACGAAAATAAGTGTGCGTTTATTACCGACAGATGTTTTAAGCACGTGGACTTCAAAATATGGAAGTGTCACATTCAATCAGTTTGGAAGAGAATTCCCGACTGGAGGAATGAATGAAGCAGGACTGATGATCGATGCACTTGAATTATTATCTTCAGTTTACATTCCTGCAGACACTCGCCCTTCGTTTAACGAACTTCAATTCATCCAGTATGTTCTTGATAATTTTTCTTCCGTTGAAGAAATGAATGAAAATCTTCAAGGTGTTCGTCTTGCACCAGTTGGTTCACGCCTGCATTACTTTACTTGTGATGCTAAAAAATGCCTGACGATTGAATGGATTGGCGGAGTCATGGTGACTCACTTATCTGAAAATCTTCCAATTTCAAGTTTAGCAAACAATACTTACGATCAGCATTTGGCCTACGCAAAAGACTTCGTTACTTTTGGTGGAAACAAACCAGTGGTGCAGGACTCACGTGAATCACTCGATCGTTTTGTGCGCGCTACTTACAATGGAAAATTCATCAATGAGTATGATGATAAAATTCAAAGACTTTTTGCGATTCTTGATGACGTTGGTTCAGTCAACAATCGCTGGCAGTTAATTTACAATCAGGATGAACGAACAATTACATTCAGAACAAAATCGCAGTTTGATAAACAAAGAAAAATTGAATTGAATGCCTTTGATTTCGACTGTCATTCTACCGTTAAATATTTTGATATCGACAGCGAGATTCAGGGATCGATCAATGATGACTTCATGGATTTTGATCCGGCCGCCAACTACGCACTTATTAAAAAATCTGTAGACATGCAAAAGTTGCCAGCACAGCTGGCAGATAGACTTGCTGTTTATCCAAATGAAACAAAGTGTAATTAACTCTTAATTTCTGGCCCTCATTTTGCTTTGAATATTGTGACGCACTTTTTTGTGGATAACTTTGTTATGCCCTGTAAAAGTACTTCACATTACAAATCAAATCAGGAGCAATTGAAATGAGGAAATCCATCATCGCGCTTTCAGCTATCGTCATGTTACTCGGGGGATGTGCCAGCAGCGAAAATAAAAATACATATAGAGGTGCCGGAATAGGAGCTGCCGCTGGCGGGGTGTTAGGTGCCGTAGTTGGTAAAGGTAAGGGAGCGGCAGTTGGTGCCGTCATCGGGGGGGCCATGGGTGGTCTTGTTGGCCGCCGCATGGACAAACAAGCTAAAGAACTTGAAGCTATCGCAGAAACTAAACGTACCGAACAAGGTCTCATCACAAAACTCAAAAGCGACATTTTATTTGATACGGGGAAATCTGACTTAAAGCCGCAGGCAAAAAGCAACTTGTCAGAGATGGCCGGTATCATGAAAAAATACCCGGAAAATGTTTTAGCGATCAATGGATATACGGATAACACTGGAAGTGCCGCAATTAACGAATCACTTTCTGATCGAAGAGCAAATGCAGTTCGCGACCAGCTTGTAGCTTCAGGTATGCCTGCAACTGTAATGACTTCATATGGACGAGGACCAGCAAGTCCCATTGCTGATAACTCAACTGCGGCCGGTCGTCAGCAGAATCGCCGTGTAGAAATTGAAGTGACTGTAGATCAATCTAAAGTTCCAAAGGAGAAGTAGTATGAAAAAAGACTCTCTTAAAAATAAAAAAGATAAGTAGGAAATTATAATGCCAGAAAAAAGAACAATCAAAAAAGCGCAGACAGCAAAACGCCATGGAAAATCAGCATCAACTCAAGCAGGAGCTTTTGTACATGAATCGATCGAACACATCAGAAAAGGTAAACACGGAGCTAAAAATGCAAAGCAGGCCATCGCTATCGGACTATCTGAAGCAAGAAGAGCTGGCGTTGCCATCCCGGATAAAAGCAAAAAGAAATCCACTGCCAAAAAAGCAACTGGACGAATCGCTCTTAAAAAAACATCTGCTACGAGATCTAAGGCTGCAGTAAAAAGATTGAAGAAAGAACCGACGAGTTCTGTGTCGCATGCGGCACTTTCACGGCACGCTAGAAAAGTTGTACACAAAAGATAAATTATTTTTCGCCGAAGATTAATTTATCCAATGAGTATTTTCCAGGTCCAACTGCAAAAAATACGATTGAGATAAATAAATAACTCATTGGTGACTCAAAAGATGATCCACCGTTAAGATTTACGAATGGATCTTTGTAAATCATCGCGTGTGTAAAACTTGCGACCAGCATGGTTGAGGCCATTCCAAAACTTGCGAGTGGTACTATCACTCCTAAGATTAAAGCTATGCCACCACAGAACTCAGAGATCGCTGCGAGAAACTGAAAAAAAGGCGGAATATGTATGCTGGCCTCAGCGGGTATCCAGTGAAATGGTGCGAGCATCTTTCCGTATTCATGATAGAGAAAGGCCGCACCCATAAATAATCTTAAAAATAATAATGCAACACTTGCAGGTGTCGACTGATGAGGAACACGGAAAATATTTTTTATACTCATGCCATCAGTATACATGAGGATAAAAATTTAGTGAAGTGACGCATCGGGTTTGGCGTCGAAGACTGCCTTGTTAGTTTCGAAGTCTATTGGAAGAGAGTATTGCTCATGAGTGATCAGCCACTGACCGTTTATTTTTTTAAAACAATGGGTAGCGCGCATATACATTTCCATTTTTTTTCCTGACTTGTCAGTGAAAGAATCGTGGCGAATTAAATGGGCAAAGGCCACTTCAGGTGATGCGGTTATTTTAAGATTTGAGATCTCTTGTTTCGCATTGGTTGCATCGGACATTCCTTCAAAGGCGTCTACCCATGTTTTTTTATAGGATTCTTTTCCTACAAATTGTGCGGGAGTCATCACATCAAAAGCGACGACGTCCGGGGCATAAAAAGACATAAGTTTTTCTACATCAGCGGCCCTCATTGCGTTCATAACATTGTCAATTAAAGTGCGGATTTCAGCTTCAGGATTAGCTGCTGTTACAGGCATAACTTGAGCATTTTTATCTGTTGTTCCGTTCGCGTTTAAGTTCATAAATTTCTCCAGTGTTAAAAGTTCTGCACATAAAATATGTCGCAAGATTGAAGCCACCTTTGACAGCACAGGGGTCATTGGCGATCATGAACAGATGAAATATTTATTTTGCTTAGTTCTCCTCATCACTTCTTGTGCAAGGGCCCCACTTAAACGCATTGAAGACAGTATGCGTCCCGCTGGTTCTCCTCCTGTTTTATCGGACAACTTATCACGCGAAAGTTTTTTTTCTACGCTGAGAAAACATATCGACGTGATGAAAACATCAAGACTCGTGATGGACCCGATGTCGTTCGGTGAAAAGAAAATTGCTAAAGCAGATTATATCAGTGCACTTGAAGAGATCTTTAATCATCAGGAAGACTGGACAACCTGGATCAGTGTGCACTTTGAATTTTATGAAGTGTATGGAAAAGATGACTGGGCCGAAGTGATGTCTACCGGCTACTACGAACCCAAAGTCATGGGCTCAAAAATCAAAACAGATATTTTTTCCCAACCACTTTATGCAACTCCCGATGATATGATTACTGTAAATTTAAAAAAGTTTGCAGATAAATTTCCAACAGGAGAAAAACTACCGGTTCTCACGGCCAGAATTGAAAACAATAACCTCCTTCCATATTATGACCGCAAGGCCATTGACGGTGATCAGAAATTAAAAAATAAAAATCTCGAACTTGCATGGGTCGAACCCGTTGATGCTTTTTTTATCCAGATTCAGGGAACGGGGACAGTGGAATTCGAAAGTGGAGAAAAAATCCGCTATGGATATGCTTCTCAAAACGGGCATCCGTATTTTGCAGTCGGAAAATCGCTGACGTCCTTTATTCCTAAAGAAGAAATGAGCATGCAGAAAATAAAAAAACACCTGCTGACATTATCCAAAGATGAACAGCAGAAAGTTTTGAACAGAAATCCCAGTTATGTTTTTTTCAAAAAACTCGATGGTCAGCCGATGACTTATGCGGGAATGGAAGTGAGTGACGGAAGAACGATCGCTACCGATCTGCATTTTTTCCCGAAGGGAGCAATGGCCTTCCTTGATATCGAAGAGCCGGAGTTTGAATCGCCAAGCGACATTACGCCAAAGGGATGGGTAAAAATGCCAAGACTGGTTTTTGATCAGGACACTGGCGGCGCTATCCGGGGAGGCGGAAGAGTGGATCTTTATTACGGTCAGGATGAGAGTGCTTCACAAAAAGCAGGAGTGATGAAACAAAAAGGTAAATTGTATTATTTAGTTCCGCGTGCTTTATAAATAGTTTTCGGAAGTAAATCGATCAGATCAACCGGTCTCATACTCAAATGGTCATTTCCTTTTTTTACGAACTCATGGGCGGCCTTGCCGTGAAGTGTGCAGCCTAAAAAACACGCCTCAAGCGGACTAAGGCCTTGAGCGCGAAAGGCAGTGATCATTCCCAGCAACACGTCTCCGGTGCCGGCCTTTGCAAGAGCAGTCGTCTGTGCTTTTACTTTAAGTATTTTTTTTGATTCAGGAGAAATAATTAATGTCTCTGATCCTTTTAAAATAATCGTGCACTGAAATTTTTCGAATGCAGTTTGAAGATATTTTGCTCGGTCTTTTTTTACACTTGCTGAAGTTACTTTTAATAACCGTGCCAACTCTCCTTCATGTGGAGTGAGTATCCATGTCGCCGGTATATTAACTAAATTATTTTTTGCAAGATCACTCAAAGCATCAGCATCAACGACCACTTTTTCAAATTTTTTCTGAATCAAATGTGCAATGAGTTTATGAGTGAACGCATTCACGCCAAGACCGGGGCCTATACCTATAACAAAGTCTTCTTTCTTTTTTAGTTCAGAAATTTGAAGCGGGTGAACAATAAAATCCGGAAACTTTACCCAGGGAAACGATGCGAGCTCTGTTATGAGGTGAGTGTAGCCTGCACCGCATTTTGTCGCAGCAAGCGCTGATAAAATTCCCGCGCCATACAATCCTTTGCCGCCGCCTACAATAAGAACTTTACCGCCGTCAATTTTGCTGGATTCTTTTGTACGTTTGGGAAGGAGTTTTTTCAAATTCATCTAAAAAAAGTTATCACGCAGGGGATAAAGAGGAAAGGTCTCAATTTGTTTATTGTAAAGGATCATCTTTTTACACTATAATCTTTCAAACCCTATTGGAGAAATTATGAAAATTTTAATCGCACTAGCTCTACTAATGTCTTTCACAACTGTATCTTTCGCACAAGTTGACGGTAAAGACTCACACTCAAGCAAAAGCAACGAAGGAAGCATGGGAACAACTGGTTCTCAGGGTGTAAGCACTGAAAGCGTTGGCGAAGCAGTAAAAGATAATACATGTACTAAAGCTGATGGATCAATCTTAAACAAGACTGACAAAGGCTATAAAAAATGTATGAAAATGAAGATGAAAAAGAAAAAATAGTCTTTTAGTTATTCAGACGATGCTGCCCTTAAGCTGCATCGTCTGTATGAACCTGTTTTAAAAATTCTTTGCTCTCGATATTTAAATCACTGATCTGTCTCACAATATTTGTAATTCTCACCAAGGCATTTTCTACTTTATCAAGCTGAGTGTAATCTTCTCTTCTGCTCGCTTTTCTCACATGATTTAAAGCAATAAAAAGTGGATTGTTGATTTCATGATTTAATGTCGTGATCACTTCATTGATTGCTTCAAGTTTAAATTTAGCAGCATTGTCATCATGAAGTTTTTTAATTGAAAACTGCGTCTGCATTCTTGCCGCAACAGTTTCGATATTTACTGGTTTAGTAATATAATCATTACAGCCTTTGCTTAAAGCACTCACGATGTTTTTTGTTTCGTTGATCGATGTCACCATGATAATGGGAAGATCTGATGGAGAGAAGACTTTTCTCACTTCCATCAATACATCAAGCCCTGTCATCACCGGCATGTTCCAGTCCAGAAGTAGAAGATCAGTTTTATTTTTTTTCAGGTAAGAAAGTGTTTCAACACCGCTTAAAAGATGGTGAACATTAAATCCAAAATTTGTAAGATTAGAGATGAGGTAATCGGCCATGTCCTGATCGTCATCCACTAATAAAATATTCATACACTCTTCCTTGTATTGTTTTCAGTCATAAAATCTTGTCGGAATAGAAAAGGGTGTTCTAAATAGTTTTTTAATATCTTTATCTAAACTTAATGTAGGGAATAAATGGGATGTTCAAATCTTATTCCAAAAGGAGTTATCTAATGAATAAAGATAAAGACAACTTTTGGAAAGCTTAAGCCGGGAAACAAAAAAAGTCAGGTTATTTGGTTTTAGTTTTGTGCCCTGGTTTGGCCAGGATTTCGATGTAAAAAGCTTCTTTTTCTTCAGCAACCGTCTTATCGATGCACTTATTGATCTCAGTTAGCTCGATTTTTTCTGCATTAGCTGCATCATCACCAAACTTGCAGTCAAAGTCCCAGAAGTCAGCATTTTTTGCGACAGTTTTTCTGCGCTCTCTTGCAATATATTTATTAATTTCGTGTTTAACTGAATCCACCTGACGGGCCGGAGCTTTGTTGGGAGCAGTTAACTTAAAGCTTTTTTTCATTTAGTATTATCCTGATATAGTATGGCCCTTTGTATGTAAAAAACTGAGGTTCTGCAAGGGTTATTTGGCTTCCCTTTTGCTCTAAAATAATCAGGAGAATCTTCTTTATGGCAAAGTATGATTTAAGAAACAATGAGAGCGTAAGCGGATCACTTTTTGTCGATACAACCTGTATTGACTGTGAAACGTGTTTTCATATCGGGCCGGATATTTTCGAAGAGAAAAAAAATCTTTCAGTCGTTGTCAGACAGCCTGAAACCCTTCAAGAATGGCAGAGAGCTAAAGAGGCCATCCTTTCATGTCCAACTAATTCAATCGGGGTTAAAGAAGCACCAGCGGCCTTTAGAGATGCAGTTGTTAAGCTTCCACGCACTATAGTTGATGGAATTTATTTTTGCGGATACACTTCACCTGACTCCTTCGGGGCCACGAGTTATCTTATCAGACATCCACAGGGGAATATTCTGGTGGATTCTCCAAGGTTTAATGCCCAGCTTGTCAGCGAAATTGAAAAAATGGGGGGTATTGATTTAATGTTCCTTACTCACAAAGATGATGTGGCCGACCATAAAAAATTTCGCGAGCACTTTAAATGCCGTCGGGTAATTCACAAGGATGACCTGAGTCCGGATACTGCAGACTGTGAGATTGTTCTCGAAGGATCGCAGCCGACAATTTTAAAATCCAATCTCATTACGATTCCTACTCCGGGTCACTCACTCGGACATATGTGTCTGTTGTATCTCGATCGTTATCTGTTTACCGGCGATCATCTTTTTTATAATCGTGAAGAAGATAAAATTTACGCTTCAAAAAGTTTCAACTGGTATTCTTGGGATGAGCAGTTAAAATCCAATACCAGATTGCTGGATTATCATTTTGAATGGATTTTTCCCGGCCATGGCGGCTGGGTCCATAAAGATTCTGAAAAATTAAAAGATGATATCCGAAAAATAAAATAGGAGAGTTATGACTGAATCAACTTATACATTTACCTGTTGCCAGAAATGCCACGCCGTGAATCGTGTAGCAACTACTAAAGTTAAAGAAAAAAAGGCCATATGTGGAAGTTGTGGTGTGAGTTTAAATTTTCACTCACTCGTCTCTGAAGTGGATGAACTCGGACTGGAAAAACTCATCAGTAAATCAAGTCTTCCTGTCGTCATAGATTTCTGGGCGCCATGGTGCGGTCCTTGTAGAAATTTTGCCCCCACATTTGAAGCGGCTTCACTTCACGCAGAAGGAAAAATCGTTCTGGCGAAAATTAACACAGAAGCTTTTCCTGCAGTGTCTGCTAAATTTAATATCCGTGGAATTCCATTATTGATTGCATTTAAAAATGGAAGAGAAGTGACGAGACAGTCAGGTGCCTATCCACTTGAGCAATTTAAAGGTTGGCTGAACCAGTTTTCTTAGTAGCAGTCTCCTTCAAAAAGGCCTGTTCATCTTTTATGTAATCAGGATTTTTTCTGGATAGTGCCAGGGCCTTCCAGATGTTTATACAAAGAGTAGAATTATTTTTAAAAAATGTTGTATTGAATACGACATACTGATCGGCCACCTTGAAGGGAGCTTCCTGCCTTTCAATTTTTAGCCCCAGCTCTGGATGTTCTTTTAATGATTTTGCAGAAGCATGATTTTGTAAAACAGCAACTTTAACCATCCCACTATCAAGCGCCTTAAATAAATCATAAGGGGTTTTAAATGAAGAAAGAATTTTATGTCCCTGATCAACCAGATCATTTCCTACGCTATAACCAAGCTGGACCCCAACCTGATTTTCACCAAGGTTTTGAAAATTATTTCCATTCCATGTAATGCCGCTTTCTTTTCTGGCATAGACAAAAAAACTATCTGTATGAGTTCGATACTCGCGGTCAACTTTATTATTGTTGTCCATAGGGTAGGTTCCCCATTCCGTGCGCTCTTTCGTATAGCTCGCTGCAATTATCCCGTTCACCTGTCCAACCCTCGCCTGAATCTGGCAACGCTTCCATGGTAATCGGATAAATTTAATATGGATTGGCAGAGATTTTTCCACAATTTTTAACTGAGTAATGGCCAGACCTTTTTCATCGCCTGTAATCCACGGGAAAACATTAGAGTCTTCATAACAAAGACGTATGACTGAAGTAGATGCATGTAGTTCTTTTAAAAAAAGGAGATTAATTAAAAGAAAAGGCAGGATCCATTTCATAATATTCCTTATGTGTATTTTATTTACTTATTCTACTTGGATTTTATGGCCTACGACAGCTTTTTTTTATTTTTTTCAGCGAAGGCTATAAATAATCCGGTTCCCACCTATCTTTTAGAATTCTTTTACAATATTTCTGAATGTTAAATTGATTCTAGCCGCTTTTGGAATGGCAGTTTTAGCTACTCTGTGAAGCCATTTATCCTGCATATTTTTCATGATGACCATCGATCCAGGCATCAGGTCAATGGAAATGGGGGCAAGATTTTTATCCCATTTATGCTTCACTTGAAATTTTCTGGTTTCACCAAAAGAAATTGAAACAATTACTTTATTGTCAGCAGAATTTCGCGCTTTATCGGAATGCCATGATACATGATCACTTTCATTGCGGTAAAGATTCAAAAGAACCGTATTGAATTTTTGTCGGGTATAATCTTCAACAAATCTTTTTATTTCGAGTAGCTCGGGTTGCCATTCACAACTTTCGTCATACCATGAGATTAATCGTGGAAGTGGGTGAACCTTGTCATAGATTTCCATTTCATCCTGAATCCATTCAGTCTGGGTATATAGTTTTTGAAAAAAACGATCTGAATCTTCTTCATTGAAAAAAGGATAGAAGTACTCCAGTGAGCCGTCCTTTGGAAGCAGATTAATGTCGTGGTATTCGAGAATTCCTGGCAATTGCATGACTTCACTTTACACTATTTCGACATTCCACTTCAAGACACTTTCACTGGAGTAAATTTATTAGTGATCTTTTAGAATTAAATTTCTTCTAAAAGTTCTGTGGTACATTTTTTTTCTTTCCGCAATCGGAATGGCCAAAGCCGATACACCGGAAATCAGCGCACCAACTAGTAATGAGTTCCAGAGAAGAACTGAGTTGGCCCAGTAAACTAAAAATAGGGGCGAGAAAAATAACCAGACACCAGTATAAAAAGTCAGCCATTCAGGCCAGGGTTTCAACTGTCGTAATGCAATTACAGAAGATACGATAACAACTAATCCGATCATCGCAAAATTCCACATCACAACATTGACTTCATATCTCTCGAAGCCAAATCCAAATACCCATGGAATCGCAAAAATCCATGAACCTAAAACGATGTTAACTACATTTTCCCATTGAGCATCTTTTACAATATCTTTTTTCATATATTCTCCTCGACCATAGTTGAATATGGCCCTATGCCTTAATAGAATAGCAATAAGCAGGCCGTAATTTGACTGCATAAAATGAAGGGAATCATTCGCAATTTGCGATTGATAATAAATGAATGACGCTTTTAGTGAGTTATCTAACTACCAGCTTTTCTTGGTGGGAATTCCATGATCAGAACCTAACTTCATTGCTCTTTCTTTTAATGCAAAGAGGTCAATGAATTTGTCAAAGGTTTGCCCGCTTAATTTCATAGAGTGGTCAATGTACTTTTCTGTCTCATTTCTGATTTGTTCGACGGAAAATTTATCGTGAGTATTAAAAATCTCTTGCTGATTTCTCGGATTATCAAGCCAGCGCAAAATCATCGCCTGATCGGCTTCAAGGTGGAATTGCAGCCCATAAACTTTTTCTCCATAACGAAATGCCTGACCACTGCAAAGATCTGACGTTGCTAAATGAACTGCAGATTTGGGAATATCGAATGTGTCGCCATGAAGCTGGAAAATTTTTTCAACAGGAGCGAAGTGGGATAGGAGTGGATCTTTTTTTCCATCATCAGTTAAATTGATATCACACCAGCCAACTTCTTTTTCATTATTTTTTCTGACATCAGCGCCGAGAACATGTGCCAGCAGCTGGGCACCGAGGCAGATTCCTAAAACAGGAATGTTTTTTTTCAAGGCCTCTTCGATGACCTGCATTTCAACTTTAATGTGTTTGTACGTTTCAGCTTCATAGACGCCCATATGGCCGCCGAGAATGATGAGTCCGTTGTATTTCTGTACTGAAGGATGTTCATCAGGGGTGCGTTCATAATTGACGTAACGGATATTGAGGCCGCGCTCTTTCAATGTCGGATTAAGTGTACCAAGAATTTTGTGAGCTACGTGCTGGAAGACGAGAACTTTTCTCATTCTTTTAGTATAGAGAGGATTATTGAGTTAATCAATTAAGGAATATTGTAACTGTGGCAGAGACTTCATTGAGCAGGAATGTATTGTATCCCATTCCAAGCATGAAGTTTTTTGTGGCCATATACTGAACGCCGAAATAATTAAAAGATTTTTCCGGACTCACATAAAGATATTTGCTTTTTGGATCAATCGCCGCATTGGGAGAATGCTCTTTCCTGATGGCATAGTTGAACATCCACTTGTCTTTATTCCAGGCAAGTGTGTAAATCATGATTTTAGTGTCATCACTGTAAAATTTATATTTTGTTTCAATCATAGCGGCATCGATTGAAAAACTTTTGATTTTTAATCCGGTAGTGAAAGTTTTTACAAGGTAATTCTCCTGATAAGTGGGGCTTTGCCAGATGATCGCATAAGGAGTTCCGTTATACGGATTTAAGTAGCTTCCAAGATCAACTTTGACGTCGTCTTTAAAGATATAACTTCCTATGGTAAAAATTCCCAGCCTCAGAGAAAATCCTGCACCAGGATTAATTGTTTTAATGAGTGAGTTTCGTTTAATGGAAAGTCCAATGTCGAGGTCCACATTGGTTTTTTTAATAACATTGGCACCGAAACCAAAACTCAGTTTGTTATTTTTGTACCTTTTACCGTCGTTATATCGTTGTTGATAGACTTCATCGATTTCCAGTGAACGGACACCAAAAAAACTGTTATCCAGCGAAGATGAAATGAATGCAGCACCGACTTTACCGTTACCGGTTACCAAGCTGAAACCCAGAGGGTTGTTAGCTTGAAACAAAGTTTCAAAACCAAGCCCTTTTATTTTAGCAATGTTTGACGGGTTGATACTTGCTGATGTTGAAGTGTTGGTAGATTTTTTTGTAGTCGATGCACTTCCACAATATTTGAAGTAGGCACACTGATCATCTTCAGCGTAAGCGAAAGTAGTTGAGAGTAATAGTATGATTAAAAATCTTTTCACCACTTATTGTAAATGGTGAAAAGATTTTTTAGGACATATTTTATTTCGGGAATTATTGGCCGTTAAATATCTTCAAATCCTGGATTATTATAGCTGGGAATATCCCCTGATGCCGTTTTATACCCCGTAGGTTTCGTTACCATCTGGTGTTTCACTGGAGATTTTTTTAAAGGAATAATATTCGTCTTTTTTGACGATGAAGTATGAGTAGAGGGAGGGATAAAAGTATTCTCTCCATTGATAGTAAGAATCAGCTGAGACACTGCATTTTTAAGTGATTCTGCCTGAGCAGAAAGTTCTTCGGCCGCTGAAGCACATTGCTCTGATGTGGCAGAATTTTGTTGGGTCATCTGATCAAGTTGTCCCATAGCTTTGGTAATTTCTGCCACACCCTGGGCCTGCTCTTGTGAAGCAACCGAAATTTCTCCGGCCATTGAAGAGGTACTCGAAACGTTTTTAACAATTTTTTCCAGCACATCACCACACTGAACTGCAACCTGAACACCTTCGTCTACTTTGATTTTTCCTTCAGCAATTAAAATTTCCACACCAGCTTTTGTTTCCTGAGCAATTTGTTGAGCTTTGTGAATACTTGCGCCAAGGAGAGTGCTTATTTCAAGAGCAGCGGCTCCACTCATTTCTGCAAGTTTACCTACTTCCTCTGCTACAACCGCGAACCCTTTTCCATTTTCACCGGCACGTGCGGCCTCAACCGAAGCATTAAAAGAAAGAAGTTTGGTTTGAAAAACGATGTCATTGATGACTTTAGTTTTGTTTCCAATTTCTTCGATGACTTTTACAAATCCTACCATGCTTTCATTACTGCGGTTCACTTCAAGCATAATGTTATTATTACTTTGATTGATCATATTCATAGATGAAATCATTTTTTCAACAACAGTCTTTCCTTCAAGAGCAGCATCATGAGAGTTACCAGACATTTGCGCTGTCGATTTTGCGTTGTCAGAATTTTTTGCAACCATCGAATTCATTTCTTCAATTGAAGCAGCAGTTTCTTCCAGTGCAGAGGCCTGTTCTGTAGAAGACTGTGAAAGTTCTTCTGAAGAAGCTGCGATCTGGTGGGCAGCCGAGCTCACCTGAATAGATCCTTCGTTTAATGAAGTGATAACTTCCTGAATGGCCTTTGATGCTCCTTTAAGAACAAAAAATCCGATAACTGTAGCGATGATAGTAGAAAGTACACTGATGATAATCATCAAAAATTTTGCGCTTGTATAGGAATCTGACATTGCACTAGATTCTTCTTTTAAAAACTTTTCATTTCTGTTTACAATCTCACTCAGACTTAAATCAGCTTCTTTTCTAATCGAGCGTGATTCCTGATTAATAGACTTCGCCAGCTTATCGTTGTTTTCCAAGGCAGCTTTTTGAATGGCCAGTGATTTTTCCCACCAATGGTTAACATGAGAATCAATTTTTTGCCAGACCGGAAGTCTTTCAGGAGAGGATTGCTCAAGTGCAGTTTTTAAAGAACCTTTGATTGTTTCGTGGGTTTCGTTCATCTGTTCCTGAATTTTAACCATCTCATCTTTGTTTTCTTCCATGATAAGAAGTGACTGGCGGATGGCCAGTTGTCTGAATTCTCCCTGCACCTTATATGAGTTCTGCATCCTGGGTACAACAACCTCTGTAATTGAATTTATGGATCCATTCATTTTGCTCATGTGGTAGATTCCAAGAAATGAAATCGTACATGCAGAGACAATGAAAATTATAAGTACAAAAGTGAGTTTAGTGTTGAGACTGTATTTTTTCATAACAATTCCTTAGAAAAAGTTTTCTGACTTGCTCTTCCCTTCGGTATGTAAAAATAGTTTGGTT
>JACMNL010000002.1 GCA_014378525.1 Bacteriovorax sp. | reverse complement strand
GTCGATTTTTGCGATCCCTTCAAAACCGCGGTTTGCTTTTCTGTCAGCATACATTCTTGGAAGTTCTTTCCCCGGAGTCAGTCTGCGAAGCATTTTTCCTTCTTCGTTGAAGTGAACTAGAGATGGAGAGTACTCTTCACCCATCCACCAGCCGCCTTCACCATCGTGAACCAGGCCTTCGATGTCGAGACCTTGAGGGTCGACAGAATAATAAAGACCGAAAACATCGATCGGGTTTTCTTCATTTCTGTTATTCGGAAGTCCGGAAAGCGGAGTTCCGTCAGCTTTTTTTAGTTTAATTTCTGCGGCCACACTGATTTCTTTTGTAGCAAGATCTGCTTTCAAAACTACTACAGTCGGAGAAAATTCCGGTAATAAAAAAGCACGGTCGATTCCTTCAGGTTCGCCATTAGGACCCCTGTCAGTCACTGTCTGGAAATAAAGTGATCCTTCTTTTTCTCCGGCAAACTGCAATCCGGAAAATCCACCCATCTTGATTTTCTGGCCTGACAAAGTTGTTCCCACTATTGGAGCATTGGGCATATTAAATAAAGTCATCATTGAAGTGCCTTGCTGTTTTTTAGATTTTGAAAATGAAGAAGATGAATTTTTTGAGTTCGAAGCACAGCTGATGCAAACAACAGCTAAAAGAGATATGACAGAGAGTGATTTCATTTTTTTCTCGAATAAAAGTTAGAAGTCTAGGATATATGACCTCCGCTATTTTTAAAAGTCGGTAACATTCGTCGCCCCTATAAAAAATCGTAGGACCATTTTTTCTTTGACAGATGCTTTCAACGCGCACAAAATTTTGTATAGGTTATTAAAAAACAGGAGTGATTCATGGAAGTTATCACCATCGGCAATAACAAGGGTGGCGTTGGTAAAACAATGCAGTGCTATCAGCTAGCTTGTCATTTGGCCAACAAAGGTTTCAAAGTTCTCGTTATCGACTTAGACTCACAAGCGAACCTTAGTTCGACTTTCGGAGTTCAAATCCAAAGAACATTAGTTCCAGAATGGCTTATCGGCGATGTTGGAATTGAAGACGTTATCGTTAAACCAGAGATGACTGGAAAGCTGTACAAAAATATCAGACTTATTCCAGCGAGCCGTCACTTATCGAATCTTTCTAAACTTCTTATCCTTTCAGAAGGTGAGATTAGAAAAGAAGCGGGAAGAAAAGAGCGTCTTCTGAAAAAAAGACTATCTGATGCAAAATTGGATTTCGATTATGTTGTTATCGACACACCTCCAATGCTTGGTGATGAATTGATCATGGCACTAGTTGCTTCGAACAGAGTTCTGATTCCAACTCAGGCGCAGGATTATTCAATCGACGGTCTGGAAGAGTTGATGGACACGTTTGAGATCATCAAAGAAACAGAAAATCCAAGTTTAGAGTTCTCAATTATTCCATCGATGGTTAACCCGCGTAGAAAAATTGAAAAAGTGAGAATGGAAGAATTATCTCAGTCATTTTCAATCACGCCTATGATTAGAAACATGGTGCAAATGCAGGAGTCGATCTCTACGAGAAGACCAATTTGTATTATGGGAGCGAAATCTGCCGGAAGACGAGACTACGAAGAACTTTGGAAATCACTAAATTTATAATTGAAGTAATTATTCATAAGGATGTGGAGAATTATATATGTCGAAGACATTTGCTGCCCGTGTATCTAAAAAAGAAAGATCAACACTCGACCTTACTGATAAAGTAGGGCGCGATATTTTTAAAGCCTCAGATGACCGTCTTCTACAAGGAGCGAAGTTAACTGAAATTCAAATGAAAGAAATCGTTGTTAAAGAACAGGTGAGAACCAAGTTCAACGACGAATCTATCAAAGACCTGGCAAAAAACATCGAGCTTAACGGCTTGATTCAGCCATTAGTTTTACACCAGGATAAAAACGGTCGTTACAGACTTATCTGCGGTGAGAGACGTTACCGAGCTCTTAGTTTCAACAAAGCTGTCGCTGCTCCCTGCTTCGTTTTAGAAAATAAAACTGAAGAAGAGTTAATGGCGATCCAGTTCTCTGAAAACTCTTCGAGAGAAGAACTTCATTATGTTGATAAAGCTGACGGGATTTTAAACTATCAGATCGCGACAGAAGCATCTGAGAGAAAAATCCAGGCCGCACTTGGAATTTCTAAATCAGAAGTTCACCGTTCGCTTTTAATTGCAAAAATGCCACGTAACATGAAAGAAGCTGCTAAAAAATACGACATTGAAAAATATGTTTTATTGGAATGGGATGCTCTTTCAAGAAGTTCATTAAAATCTGATGTTGAAAAAAGAATTCTCGCAGGAGACATCACGAAGAGAGCTGAACTTGCAAGTATCATCAGTGCCGGTGGATTAATGAGAGCAGGCGGAAAAAAATCTGCTGCTAACGCTTCCAAACCAGCTCTTCCAAAAGGAATTAGTGCCAATGCATTCTTAAAGGCCATGACTTCTAAATCAAAAGATTTAAATCTTGATAAGAAGACTCAGGAATTATTAAGAACATTAGTTGAAGAAACTAAAGAGATGATGGACCAGTAAATTTCATAAATTAGCAGGCAGATTTTTTCTGCCTGCTTTCTCATACTGCACTTTCTGCTCACATTCAAAAAATCATAAATAAAAGTAGAATATTCGTAAGAAACCCTAATACAGGAAACACTTATGATGAAGTTCACTTCTCTCGCTTTCGTTATGCTCGCAGTTTCAGCTCCGGCCTTTGCAGCTGTTGATTATTCATACTGCCAGCAACAATTCAACTTATACGCACAATCAAACAAGCCATGTAAAAATGGAAAAGCAAGTGGCTTTGGTGGATGTCTATCACAAGGCGGTTTTCCAGAATATTCGGAAAAAAATGAAAATATAGGTAAGAAGACTGCTGATAGTAGTTACTATCCATTTGAGTTAACTGCTGATGGAAAAATTAAAGCGCACCCGACACTTAATTATCAAATGAAAGACGGTAAAGAAATTATTTCTTCAAACTCGAAAGAGATGGATTACAGCACTATTGTAACAAGAAATGAAAAAGGTGAGATCACTGAAATCACAAGTTCATATAATATGAAAACTGATTATGATATGAGCGGATACCCGACATCTCAGGGAATTAAAACAAAACCTGCAGCATTCAAACGTACAAACGAAAGTACAACGAAATTGGAAATAAAAAACGGAAAATGCATTCCTACACGCTCGGATAGTTTAAATACTCTTGGTGATGAAGCAAAACAAGAAGTGACTTTCGATGCAAAACTTTGCAGAAACGTTGGACAGTTTTTTAAGAAAAATCCCGAAGCTGCTTCTTGTTTCGACAATTCCCTTATGGCCAAAGCTCAAGGAATTTTCGATGACTACTATAAAGATAACTCTGATATTTACGGTGAAGCAAAAAATGGTCAGTTCGGCCCGAGATCTCCTCTGAAAACAAAACTCAAAACTAAGAACACTGGAATGTATGGTTATCCGGGAATGGGAATGATGGGTGGAATAGGATTAGGCATGGGAATGGGAATGCCGGGAGCATCAACTGAACAAATGCTTACTACAATGGGACTTTCAATCGATTCAATTATCAGTGCTCCTACACAAATGCAGGGGATGAATGGTTTTGGAACTTCACCAGTATTGCAGGCCATGCAACTGCAGGCCGTTTGTCAGGGAAATTCTTTTGGTATGGGAATGAGTGCAACTCAACGTGGATTTTTAACAGATGAATCAGTCTGGAAGAACGAAGCCTCTCAAACTAAATCCGCAGCTAATGTTGATAAATAATTTACTAAAATAGTAAGGGGTGAGTCACTTCACCCCTTTTGCACTCCTTAAATAACCTCTGGCTAAACTTTAGACACTTTTAATTCACACCATTTCCCCAATGAAAAACCACTTCAAAGTCTCAATGACTTAGTTCTCCATGGAGCTATTTACCCCAGTAGGAGAATTGGCATGACCCTTGCGATAATAATAGTAAGAAACATTTAAATGACCCTTAAACAGGCCAAACTTATGAAAACGATGATCGCAACAAAAATGAAAAATCTACACAGGTGTCTAACTTTTAGACAGACTGCTTTAGTGACATTAACTTGTTTATCAATTTCATTTTCATTAAGTGCTGAAGGCATTGCAAATACAAAATCTATTTCAAGAAAACCTGCTGCAGTTGAAGAAGAAGTTTTAACTGTTCCATTAGCAAACGATAGTATCTTTACTAACGAAAAAATCTTCGCTGAAGACGATGCTGGTGTAATGAAAGATATGAAAGCAAACTTCAATGGATGGCAAGCTACAGAAGATTACGCAAAAAAATGGGGACTTCAATCAACTGGTCTCTTCAATACTCCGACGACACTACAAAAGACACAATACCTAAGAAGCAAAATTTTAAGATACGCGGACAAAAGACTTTCAGGTGAAATGAGAAATGCTCCGGAAGGAACTGCTCTTCATTCAATGAAGACTGCTGAAACAGCATTACGTCCAAATACAAACGTAAACATTTCAAAAAACTTTGGTTTCAAATTTAAGCTTCGCGTACTTCAAGGTAAAGTGATCATGGATGTAAAAAACCCATGGATAGAATGTAACGCAACTATAAATGCAAAAGGTAAAGCTCGTATCGAAGCAAGAAAAGAATTTAAAGATATTGGCTTAGCGTCAGGTGCTGAATATGTTGTGAATGATGCTCAGGTTCTTACTTATATTGATCAGCAAGTTACAGATAACGTTAAAGCACGAGTGTCAAATACTAGAGCAACTGGAGCAATTCCGGATTCTAGATTAGAAATGACGGCAAGCTTCCCGTTCAATCTTTAATCTTCCCATAATCTCTAGCAATCTCAAATTTTGAAGAGTAAACTTACACCACTATTTTTTAATGAAAATCGGAGGTCTTTAATGAGTTTATTCGACGCGCCTTTATTCCAAGATGCTATCAAGCAACTTGAAGACGCAGCAAAGATTATGAATCTCGATCCAAACGTAGCAGAGAGATTGAAATACCCAAAACGTGCACTACAAGTTTCTGTACCTATTCGTCTTGATGATGGAACAGTAAAAACTTTTATCGGATACAGAGTTCAACACAACTTATCTCTAGGGCCTGGTAAAGGTGGGATTCGTTACCATCCAGGTGTAGACCTTTCAGAAACTGCAGGTCTTGCAATGCTCATGACATTCAAGTGTGCTCTTGTTGGCCTTCCATACGGTGGAGCAAAAGGTGGTATCTGTGTTGATCCAACACAATTATCACGTCAGGAACTTCAAGCTCTAACGAGAAGATACGCGACAGAAATTAATATGATCATCGGACCTCATATCGACATCCCGGCTCCAGATATTGGAACTGACGGACAAACGATGGCGTGGTTCATGGATACATACTCTCAAATTAAAGGTTACACAGACGGCGCTGTCGTTACTGGTAAACCTCTTGAGATCGGTGGATCAAAAGGACGTGCTGAATCGACAGGTAAAGGAGTTGCATTCTGTGTAAACTTCGCTGCAGAAAAAATCGGTATGACAATCAATCAAAAAACTACAGTAGCTATTCACGGTTTCGGTAAAGTTGGTATTCCAGCTGCTCACGATCTTCGCGCTCAAGGTGCAAAAATCGTAGCTGTATCAGACGTGTCTGGTGGTGTTTACGATCCAAACGGTCTGGACATCGCTAAGTGCGAACTATGGGTAAAAGAAAATAAAGTTCTAAAAGGAATGCCTGGAACAAAACACATCACGAACGACGAGCTGTTCGCTTTAGACGTTGATGTTTTAATTCCAGCTGCAATCGATGGTGTTATCACTAAAGACAACGCTCACGTTGTAAAAGCAAAAATCATCGCTGAAGGTGCTAACGGTCCTCTTACAAAAGAAGCTGTAGACATCGTCACTGCGAAAGGTGCTTTCCTAATCCCTGACGTTCTATGTAACGCTGGTGGGGTTATCGTGTCTTACTTTGAATGGGTACAAGGTTTACAATCATTCTTCTGGGATTTAGATGAAGTTAACAAGAGACTTCACTCGATTTTAAAAGATGCATTCGAAAACGTTTATGCAACTTCGAAGGAATTCGACTGTAATATGAAATCAGCGGCACTTGTGGCCGCGATTAGAAGACTGGAAAAAGCTATGAAATTACGTGGTCTTTGGCCGTCGTAGTCCTTATGAAAAGGCTCCTTCGGGGGCCTTTTTTTTTGTAAAAAATACAAAACTGTTCCAATGTCATTCTCCTATGATAAACCCTCTTCAAATAATCCTTAGGAGAATTCCATGAAAGCATTAATTATCTTCGCACTATTAGCTGTATCAACAGTAACTTTCGCACAAGAAACAATCAAAGCTGAAAAAGAAGATTCAAGATCAACGATTCTTGATTTAGTTGTTGGTGTAAAGCAAACTTACTCACAGACTTCTGGACTTGAAGCAAAAGTTGTAGAACTTCTTGCTGGTGACGGAATGAATGCTGAGCGCATGGTTCTGGTTTTAAACACTGGTTACGGTGATACAAAAATTTTCGAACTAAGCACTATGATGGTTGAAGTCACACGTATTACTTTTTTAGACAAAGACTTGATCGTGATTAACTATACTCAGGATGATTTTGACCAGGCCGGGGATTCAATCCAGGTAAATAGATCAATAACTATTAAAGTTGGTAGAAACGCTGACAACACGCTTTCTGACACGATCACAGTTACACCATAATTTTTTTATCCATATAGGGAAAAGCTAGATATACTTTTCCCTATATGATTATCAAAACAATTTTCATCACATTCCTGTCTCTCAATCTCAATGCGGCCATAATCAAGCACGACATTCTCAATGCAAAATTCGAAGAATTTACCTTTAAAGAAGTCTGTGAAAAGTTAGGCGCAAAAAATCTTGAATTAATAGAAGCTAAGTCTGAAAGCGAAATTGACTGCATGGGAAAAGTTTTTCCGGCCATCAATTTTTGTCTTAATAAATTCCCTCTTGAAAAAACACTTACCCGCGCCATCGTCGATGATAAAACTAAAAAAGTAAAATGCGAGATGAGTGCGAGTGTGATGATTTCTGTTTCTTGCGACAAGACTGATCTCAAGTATTGTTTTGAACCTGAGAAAGGGTGTGAACAGCTGAAGAAAATCTACGCCAACCGCCTGAGCATCGCTCACTTTTCTATGCTTGAAAAAAACCTGAATTGCTATTTTGCAAAACCATACGGAGAAACACTCAATGAAAGTCGTCTTTAGTTTAATTTGTACAATGTTGTTTGCATTCAATGTTCACGCAGCTGGTTTTTTGCCAAATGCGAAGATCGTAAAGATCCATGGAAATGCTTTTATAAACGGTGATGAAGTGAATGAAGGCGCAGAGATCGCAAAAGGAATGGAAATCAAGATTCCTAAAAAAGGCGATTACATCGTTGTGAAATACCAGAACGGTCATAAAGTGCGATTCACTGAAGCGACTGTGAAGGTTGAAGACCTGACGGAAAAAGTGAGTTTGTTAAGCTTAATAAAAGGCCAGGTACATACTTTTGTCCAGAAACTTACTCCGGGTGAAACGTTCGTTGTTAAAACGAAATATGCTTCATTTGCAGTTCGTGGAACGAAGTTTGGAATCACGATTGATGAGAAAAAGAAAAAATCTTACCTGTGTGTTTGTGATGGTGTTGTAACGGCGACTCAGGGAAAAAAATCTGCTGACGTTCACCCTAATCAGGACCTGTGGGTTGGAGAAAATACACCAAAGCTGGACGTCAATGACTCGTCGCCTCAGATGTTCAATATGACGAACGCCATTATCAAGGAACTTGAAACTTTATAGCTTAAAGTTTTTTCCTGTGTATTTTGGATTCAGCATATTTTGAGTTGAAAAAATATCATTGAGTTGTTCTTGCGAAAGCAATTTTTTTGCAAGAACAACTTCACTCACAGTCTTTCCGCTTTTCGCACATTCTTTACCAATCTCATCACATTTTTCATGGCCTAAAATCGGATCAAGGTAAGTCACGATGGCAATACTATTCATGACGTTTGATAAACAGATTTCCGGATTCGCAGTAATACCATCGATGCATTTATTTTTTAGATTGTAGCAGGCGTTTTCCAGAAGATTGATTGATTCAAATAATGATGAAGCGATAACCGGCTCCATAACATTTAACTGCAGTTGTCCTGCTTCTGAGGCCATAGTTACAGTGAGATCATTGCCGATGACTTTAAAACAAACCTGATTCACGACTTCCGGAATAACCGGATTTACTTTCGCCGGCATAATGCTTGATCCGGCCTGAAGTTCCGGAAGATTAATTTCTTTAAGTCCTGCACGTGGTCCGCTTGAAAGTAATCGCAGGTCGTTGCAGATTTTCGAAAGTTTAACCGCATTTCTTTTTAGCGCACCTGAGATCATAACGTAAGCACCGCAATCAGATGTGGCCTCGATTAAATCTTCAGACACGGTATAATTTAATCCGGTGATCTCGCTAAGTTTTTCAACAGCAAGTTTTGCATAACCCGGTGGAGTGTTAATTCCTGTGCCGATTGCAGTCGCGCCAAGATTGACTTCGAGAACCAAATCTTTCAATTGATTTAAAAGTTTAATTTCTTCCTTGATCAAAGTTGAGTACGCGTGAAATTCCTGGCCCAGTGACATCGGTACAGCGTCTTGTAGTTGAGTACGTCCCATTTTTATAATTTCTTTGAACTCGAAAGCTTTATCCGCAAAAGATCCGCGGAGAGTTTCGAGGGCCGTAATTAAAAGTGTGAGATGTTTATAAAGCGCAATTCTAAAAGCAGTCGGGTAGGCATCGTTGGTCGACTGACATTTGTTCACATGATCATTGGGGTGAATAATGTGATAACTTCCTTTTTTCTCTCCCATGATTTCCAAAGCAAGATTGGCGATCACTTCGTTGGCATTCATGTTGATAGAAGTTCCCGCGCCTCCCTGATAAATATCAGAAGGAAACTGATCCATACATCTTCCTTTAAAAATAATTTCATCACAGGCAAGTGCAATCAGGTTCGCAATCTTTTCATCGATCGTTCCGATTTCTCCGTTGGCAAGTGCACAGGCCTTTTTTGTATAAGCAAGCGACTTCACCATAATGTGGTTGTGACCGATCTTACTGTCAGAAATTTTAAAATTATCAATGGCCCTTTGAGTATGAATTCCATAATACGCATTTGCCGGCACTTCCAGTTCGCCCAGTAAATCATGTTCAATTCTCATTTCAATTTTTGCGCTCATAAGCTTTTTTGCCTTTTAAAATTTTGGTACTTAAGAATGCTGCGTGCGGAACTTTTTAGCAAGGGAGTATGCAGGAGATTTTTTATGAACATGCGGACAAAAAGTTTATACCCTTACGCTGGACAGTATTGTCCGGTGGATATTTTTGGATACGCTTCAAATGGCATACCTGGAATTGAAATCGTAGGGCTGGGAAAATATACGCGCGGAGTGAAAGAAAAATTTATTTATCTCTCGCGCGAAAGAAAATTGAAGTTTCCGCTTAAACGATTCGTTCTTTGTATAGAAGGTGAAGTGGAAGGGAAAAAATTCAAGGAAGAAGAGTATCGTTATCTTGAACTTCCACTACTCATTATGCTCTGGAGTCTGACCGGCCATCTGCCGCTGGGAAATCTGGACGATTGTTTTTCATCCGGAAAAATTTCAGTGGAAGGTGAAGTCTTTCCGCTGGAACTTGGGCAGCGTGATCAGGAACAGCTCGCGGAAATGTTTAAACTGGAAGAAGGCCATACTCTGAAGATTATCGCTCCAGGCAGTATGTCTATCTCTGAAGACCATTATCATCTTCCGCTTGAAGGTCTCTTCGAGTCTTTGTCTAAATCTTAAATCGACAGCGAAGTCAGTAACTCGACTTCGCTCACATCGAATTCATTTTTCTTTCTTAAACAATTCGCCAGAGGTAACAGAGCAACTTTTCCCTGAAGAAAAACTGTCGCACTTGCTTTCTCTCCATTCAATATCGCTTTAACCGCTGTAGCGCCCATTTGAGAGGCGATAAGACGATCTGTTGGAGTTGGGTTTCCACCGCGCTGAATGTGGCCCAGAATACAAACGTGAGCTTCCAGCTTGAACTGATCTTTAAGGTTCTTTTGAATCATATAACTGATACCTGGTTCTTCACCTTCGGCAGCGATAATGATCGACGAAGTTTTTCCACGTTTAATACCGCGGTCAATATCTCCGGCAATTTTTTGATAATCAATAGTCGCTGTTGGTAAAACAACGTTTTCTGCTCCTGTGCAAATTCCCACTTTAAGTGCGATCGCCGGAGATTTTCTTCCCATAACTTCAACGATGAAAGTTCTGGCGTGTGAATTGGCCGTGTCTCTGATTTTATCGACAGCATCGACTGCGTTTTGAACGGCAGTATCAAATCCGATTGTATAATCTGTTCCGCTGATGTCGTTATCGATTGTGCCCGGGATTCCGACAACTACTACACCGTGCTCTTCATGAAGTTTCATAGCACCGTTATATGAACCATCTCCACCGATCACAACCAGTGCATCGATTCCGTGACTTTTTAAAATACGTGCAGCTTTAGCTCTTCCTTCCGGAGTTCTGAATTCTTTTGAACGCGACGTTTGTAAAATTGTTCCGCCGTGCTGAAGAATATTACCAACACTTGATACGGAAAGTTCTCTGACATTATTTTCCAGAAGACCTTCATATCCTTTTTGAATTCCAAAAACTCCAAGACCTGCACCAATGGCAGTTCTTACGACTGCGCGAATAGCACAGTTCATTCCCGGGCTGTCTCCGCCGCTGCAAAGAACGGCAATATTTCTGATAGAGGTGATGCTCATAAAAAATCCTTATTTAAAAATGCTCACACCTTCAAAAAGAGGAGCTTGCGGAAGACCCATAATATTTAAAATAGTCGGAGCGACATCGCGAAGTGCTTTTGTTCCTGGACTAAGTTCCAGTAATTCATTTTTTACTTTCGGATCAATCACCACAAATGGAACAACGGAGTCCGTGTGGGCCGTATGCATGTCTCCATTTTCGTAAATCATCTGCTCAGAATTTCCGTGATCTGCAGTCATCAGGATTGTTACACCTTGAGCAGCTGCCGTTTTTACTAAACGTCCCATGACAACATCTAGTACTTCAATCGCTTTGATGGCCGCAGGGAAATTTCCTGTGTGGCCAACCATATCTGAGTTGGCGAAGTTCACAACGTAAAAAGAATATGAATGATCTTTCAGAGCTTCTTCTAATCTGTCGCAGACAAGAAATGCACTCATCTCTGGTTTTTCATCGTAAGTTGCGACATCTTTCGGCGAAGAAATAAGAACCTGGTCTTCATTTTTAAATGGATGTTTATCACCACCATTAAAAAAGAAAGTGACGTGTGCGTATTTTTCAGTCTCTGCAATTTTAAACTGCTTTAATCCTTTCTCAGATAAGTACTGGCATAAAGTTCCATCCAATTTTTCTTTGTTAAAAAGAATTGGCAACTTTACCCAGTCCTCCACATAAGGAGTCATGCATAAAAAATACCCGGGACGAATACCGGCAAAAAATTCTGTAAATTTATTATCAGTCAAAGCTAAGGTTATTTGAATTGCTCTATCTGGTCTGTAGTTGAAAAATAAAACAGCGTCTTCTTTTGTCATCGCCAGGTTTTTATCAAACATAACCGGTGTAACGAATTCATCGTAATGTTCTTTGGCATATTCTGATTTTAAATATTCAAGCGGAGAAAGAGTTGTGAATTCTCCCTGACCAATAAATGTTTTATAAGCATGCTCTATTTTATTCCAGCGGCGGTCGCGGTCCATACCAATCGATCGGCCTTGCATTGATCCGAATTTTAATCCGGGAATGTTCATTGCTTCTTCAACAAATTTTATACCTGAGTCTCTCGCAGTATCTCTACCGTCTGTGAAAGCGTGTAAAACCAGTTCAATATTGTGTGCAGAAAAAATTCTGCATAATTCTTTTAAATGATTGATGTGAGAGTGAACTCCACCGTTAGATAAAAGCCCCATCAGGTGAATTCGGTTTGAATGTGCTTTGGCGAAAGCAGCAATGTTTTTCATCTCAGGCATATCTGCCAGAGTACCTTCTTCAATCGCTTCGTTGATACGAACAAGATCCTGGCGAACAGCTCGGCCCGCACCTAAGTTCATGTGGCCGACTTCAGAATTTCCTACCACACCTTTAGGAAGACCAACAAGTTCTCCACCGGGTTCAATCGTTGTCATCGGATAATCTTTCATGATGGCATCGAGATTTGGTTTTTTTGCGTGGAAGATAGCGTTCTTTAAATCTTTTTGTGTAATCCCGTATCCATCAAGAATACAGAGAAGAACTCTTTTACTTAAACCTTGGATTGATTTCATTTTGTTTCACCTTTTGATAATAGTCAGACAATATGACGGCACTTGCGACGGAGACATTTAAACTCTCGACGTTGTCAGTACCCGGAATTTTTATACTCGTGCCGGTTTTCATAAGTTCAGTAGAAAGCCCTGTGGCTTCTTCACCGAATAACACCACAACTTTCTTTTCCCATTTCAAATCGTAGAGACTTGCTTTAGCGTGCGAAGAAGTTGAAACGATCTGGAATTTATTTTTTGTCAGAAGGGCCAGTGCTTTTTTGAAATCAGCTGCTTCAAAAATTTCTACGAATTCAGATCCGCCTTCTGATGTTCTCAGTGCAGAAGCTGACTCAGCTGTTTTAATGTCAGAAACCAGAATCGCCGTTGCACCAAAGTGAGCCGCATTTCTTAAAATCGCACCGATGTTGTGTGGATTAGAAACATTTTCTAGAGCGATGATTAAAGCACTCTCAGGTTTTATTGAAAGAAAATTTTCCAGAGATCTTCCAGCAGCTTTTTTAATCAGCATGCAGATGTCTTCATGGTGAGTGGCCTTGGTCATCGACTCAAGTTCAGCTCTCTCAACTAAATGGTAGGCCTTTTTATTTTGAACACAGTATTTTGTGATTTGCGGAAACCTTTTCATCATGTCTTTGGTTAAAAAAACGTTGATGATGTCCTGTGGACGTTTTTTGAAGACTGCCAGGCAGGCATTTTCTCCATAAATACGTATTTCTTTCGTCATCAGCCCATTAATTTTTTTAGTCATATGTTTCCTAGTGAGTGCTGCTATGGTATCAATTTTAGAACATATGGGTCAAAGCAATTTAGCAAATACATTCACGGGATATTTATCACCGGTCGATTTTGAGCAGGACTTAAAAACCGAGCTGGAAATGATGAAAATCGAGATAATCTCGCAGCACGGCAGGCTATTTATCTGCAGGGGCGAGTTCCAGGACGTAACCTTTGCGCAAGATACGTGGAAAAACGTTGAAATCCTGCCTTACGCCACTATTTCGCAGGCCGCAGAATTGCTTAAATCCCGAGCGAGACGCTGGAGCCATTACTCGCTTTCTCATCATAGAAGGGCAGAGCTCATTTTAGATAAAGTTCCCAAAGTTAAAATCAAGCGCTACGACTTCCTTGAAGAAATTCCCAAGACCACGATAGGTGTTTTTTCACTTCTCTCAGAAACAGAAATTATTATTTCACCTGAAACAACTTGTCCGCTTCCTTTTGGTGAAATCGAATTCAACGAAGATAAAATCAATCCTCCTTCTCGAGCTTATTTAAAACTTTGGGAGCTCTTCACGCTCTATGGTTATAAACCCGATGCGGGAATGAAAACAATCGACGTTGGAAGCTGCCCTGGCGGATGGACTTGGGTTCTTCAGACCGTCGGAACAATTGTAGTAAGTGTTGATAAAGCTCCACTAGATCCAAAAATTGCATCACTTCCAAACATTGAATTCAAACAAGAGAGTGCATTTGGTTTAAGACCTCAACATGTTGGACATCTTGATTGGTTTTTTTCCGATATCATTTGTTACCCGGATAAACTTTTAGAACTCGTCACACGCTGGATGGAATCCGGTCTGGTTGATAATTTTGCCTGCACAATAAAATTTCAGAAACCAACAGACTTTGAAACGCTTTTTAAATTTAAAGCGATTCCAAATTCGCGAGTGGTACACTTGTCTTGCAATAAACACGAAGTTACATGGATACATTCTAAGGAGATAAAATGAAAAACTTTCACAAGAACCTGAACATTGCTTTCATTGGCGGTCTTTTAGGTGCAGTTGCAATGACAATGTTAGGTCCGAAAATTATCGGCCTTTTAGTTACACCGCCTGTAAGCTTTGGTGTTAACTGCGAGCCTGCGACTGTATATTCAATGCAGAAATTAATCATAGGACAAATCATTGGATTAGTACTCGGTGTAATTTTAACTTTCTACATCAGATATAAATTATTCGGTGGGAAAAAGAATATTGATGCAAAAACTGCTTAATCTATTACAGGAGCGCATTCCATCTCACGACGGATGCGCGCGCCTTCTTCATGGAAGAGGGAGGAAGTGGCCGGAGTTTGAGCACCTTTCAATTGATTTTTATCCTCCTCATGTTCTCATCACAACTTATAAAGAAATTAGCGACCTTGAAAAAAAAGAGTTAATTGAAGTCATTTTAAAGTTAGGATTAAATCTACAAGCTATTCTTCTGCAAAAACGTTATGTGAAAGGCGAAGCGATTGAAGCTTTAGTCGGATCTATCCCCAAAGAAAGTTTTGCTGTGGAAAACTCCGAAAAATATCTACTCAACTTAAATAACCCCCAGAACATCGGCTTCTTTTTAGACATGGCCGTAGGGCGCTCATTATTAAAGAAGATTTCGAAAGGTAAAAGTGTTCTCAATCTTTTTTCATATACATGCTCATTATCTATCGCTGCTTTAAAAGGTGAGGCAAGAGAAGTAGTGAATGTTGATATGAGTAAATCAGCACTTAAAATTGGAGGAGATAATCACACGTTAAATGGCATCGATAAAAGAAACGTTAAATTCATGAGTCACGATATAATGAAGTCTTTTGGGAACCTCACCAAAAAAGGCCCATACGATCTCGTCATTATAGATCCACCTACTAACCAGGGCCTTAGCTTTAGAGTCGATCACGATTATCATAAGATCATTAGAAGACTTGATGAGATGACTTCGGAAGATGCTGTTATCATGGCCTGCTTAAATTCACCCTTCCATAATAGTTCGTTCCTAATAAGCGCTTTTAGTCAGCATGCACCTAAATTTACATTTCAAGAAAAATTTTATTCTAGTTTTAATGAGATGGAAGTTGATCCGGAAAAAGGATTGAAGATTCTGCTATTTAAGAAAGAAATAAAAAAATCTTGATACTAGCATAATCTAGTTATTTTTTATAATTATACAATTCCATTCGAATACTCAGATAAGATCCAGTCTGTGCCAATACATAAAGATCGCATCCGCTGCTGGAAGAAGTTAACACCAGTCCTTCTATTTCTCTTACGTCATCAGGAAATTGAAATGCTTTAAAAACTGCACCTGTTTGTAGATTTATATAAAACAACGCAAATCCTGTTCTGCCAATATCATTGGCCGTCACATATAAATAATTCCCGCTGACTTTTCCACCTTGAATACCACTAAGAGTTGTTGAAATTTTAATTTGTCTTAGTTGTCCCATTGAAGAAAGGTCGTAGACATTTATCATCTGCACATCGCTGAATTTTGAACTTAGAATTTCTTTCTTTGCATGGTCAACTGCGATCCATGGAACCCCGTCAGGTTGCCATGCCATTGGTAAAAAATAAGAATTTTTGAGTGTCAGTGAGGCAGCATCATAAATTCCAACAATAGGGTGTTGAAATTTACCACCATCTTGAATTGAAGCATAAATATTTTGCCCATGCCAATCAATATCTCCGATATGACTAGCGCCTAAAGCCGTTAGCAGCGGCGAAAATGGTTCAGAAAGGCTCACTATGTTTTGTTCAACGTTCGATCCCGTTCTATATAAACTTGTATTACCAGAAAACCAGAAGTTTCCGAGTCCGTCGGAAGTTACTCCTTGAGTACGATCAAAACTTTGAAAAAATCCAAAACGTACTGACGGCACTTTCACCCATGGAGCGAGTTTGAGTGTGACCTTGTCTCCACAGTTGTCTGGAAGTGCTGGCGCTGTCGTTGTTATCGTATTTGGATTCGGAGTTGAGATTGGATTAGTTTGTGTTGCCTGAGGAACTTTACTGATGACATCAACTGAAATGTCATTACCACAGCTGTTTAAGGCCAATGTCGTTAGTATTAAAACAGCTTTGCTTAGAGTGCTCTTCATAATAGCTTTATCGGTATATCTGCTAAGGTAAATTAATTTGTTTGGTGAATGTATTAGTAATGGCTTCTAATAGTTAACATATCTTAACTAAAAATTAGACATTCTCCTCTCATAACCCCTTAAATTCCTCTCTCGAAATCGACTAATTTTTAGACAGGTGTATGTAGGATGTTCATGCTGTAGTCACTACTCGTTTATAACCCTCGAAGATCGCACATGTGAAGTTTGGCACGACTGTTGCTCTTATACCTACAAACGGTTTCTAAAACTACACAATGCCTTTAGGGAGGACATTATGAAAACTTTATTATTCTCACTTATGATTCTTGCGACCTTAGCTTCTTGTGGAAAAAGCAACAAAGTAGATTCGAATGCAGCAGCTATTACTTCTGTATCGAACCCACTTGTTATCAATTCATCACAAGGTTCTGCACTAGTAACAGCAATCAACAATCCAACTACATCTTTTGGACAAGGTCAGCTTTCATTAGGTGGTGGCTCAACTGGAACATGTAAAACTGTTGCTTATATTATTAACTATTGTTACTCAGGAAGTGTATCTACTGGATCAGTTACAACATGGAACCAGATCCTAGCTTCATATCCAACTTTAACTTACCAATACTCAAATGGTCAGACAGTTCGAAACAGTGATATTGTGGTTGCAAATAAACAAGCTGAACTTGCTGCGATCTTAAACTCAGCAACAAGTGTTCAGTCAAACGGTTACCAGTATTATGTGTACACTACAGCTGGAACATATGTAATCGACATCAGATACCCAATCCAGGCCCAACCGTCAGCAGTTCAATTGACTAACGGTACTTCATATTACTTCGTACAAGCGATCTAATATTAGCCGACAAAATGACTAAGAAATAAAAAACGAGAGGACCAGCAATGGTCCTCTTTTTTTTTGCCCGGTTTGAATTATAATGGAAGTGATTCAAATTTAATAAATCCAAGGATGGAAAGCAGATGGCCCAATTCAGAACTGACCTTAAAGATATTTATTTCAACCTGTTTAATGTTTTAAAAATCCAGGGCCATACTGGTGTCGTTGAAAACGACATGAAAGACATCATCAACGAGTGCAACAAGTTCATTGAAAAAGAAATTTTTCCCAGCAGAACCATCGGTGACCACGAAGGTGTAACACTTGCTAATGGAAAAGTCACAGCTCCAAAATCATTTAAAGATGGAATGAAAAAGTATTATGAAAACGGATGGCACGCTATCGGTTATCCGGAAGACATCGGTGGTATGCCGACTCCGCATACAGTTTCTCTGGTTTGTCAGTCGCTGATGAACGGAGCAAACGTTGCGTTCGCCATGTACCCGGGACTTTCCCGTGGGGCGATGGATGTAATTTTAAAAGTTGGATCTCAGGAACAAAAAGACCAGTGCGTTCCCAACATGATCAGCGGATTGTGGGGCGGGACTATGTGTTTAACTGAGCCGGGTGCTGGTTCAGATGTTGGTGCTGTTATTACAACGGCCACTCCGGTGGGTGACGGTACTCACAAAATTAAAGGGATTAAAATTTTCATCTCTTCAGGTGATAACGATTATTACGAAAATATTATTCACCTGGTTTTAGCAAGAACTCCGGGAGCTCCCGCTGGAACAAAAGGTCTTTCACTTTTCATCGTTCCAAAAGTAAATGCAGATGGAAAATCAAACGATGTTGTCTGTACAAAAGTTGAAGAAAAAATGGGAATCCACGGCCAGGCCACTTGTGAAATGACTTTCGGCGGGAAAGGCGAGTGCGTTGGAAAACTCATTGGATCTGAATTTGATGGTATGACAAATATGTTCATCCTGATGAACGAAGCAAGACTTCTTTGCGGTGTTCAGGGAGAAGCGCAGTCCAACATGGTTTACATGCTGACAGAACAATACGCGAGAGAGAGATCACAGTTCGGAAAAGAAATTGTGAATCACCCGGACGTAAAACGTACGTTAGTTAAAATGAGATCGATGTCACGTGCCCTTAGATCAATCATTCTTTATACGGGCGATCAATTCGACCGCGCTCACCACGGTGATGCCCAGGCCGAAGCGGAAATTGCCTTCCTTACTCCAATCTGTAAATCATACTGCTCGGATGAAGCTTTCCAGGTTGCTGTCGATGCCATCCAGACTCACGGCGGATACGGATTTTGTTCTGAATACGGAATCGAGCAATTCGCACGCGATTTAAAAATTGCTTCAATCTACGAAGGAACAAACGCCATTCAGGCGATGGACTTCACGATGAGAAAAACCCTGAAAGATAATGCAAAAACTTTTATGGCGATCGGAGCGAAGATTCAAAAAACTATGGCGCGCCCTGAAGCTCAGGAGTTTCCTGATGAGTTAGCAGTTGTCGGAAAAAATCTTCAAAAAGCTCAGGAGATCGTGGCCCACTTTGGAACTCTGGCGAAAGATAATCAGTTCGACACAGTTTTATTTCACTCGATGAACTTCTTAAACTTCACAGCAAACCTGATTGCTTCATGGTTGTTACTGGAAGGTGCTTGCGAAGCGAGTCTGGCCCTAAAAACTGCAGCTAGCGCAGAGGATAAAGATTATTACCAGAGTAAAAAAGTCGACTTTAAGTTCTTCGTACAACAGCAACTCACTAAAAATGCTGGATTGTCGCAGTCGATCCTGAATTTTAAAGAGGACTTATCTCAATTGAAAGTTTGATCTACTTAGTGCTACACTAGCTAAGATTATACTTTTAAAATTGAGCTAAAAATGGACATTCAGAAACTAAGCGAAGAGATCACTCTCTTCTCGTCAACTACTCATGGTAGTAGCGACTACGATAAAGATGAATACTTTATCATGAGCGATGACCGCAAGGAATTCGCTCCGTTTAAGTACCTTCAAAAAAAATTACCCGAATATAAAGACATCAACTCTCTTTTGAGAGTTGGTTTCGTCTATGATTCTTTCGAGCTTTCCAACAACGAAGCTTTTCAGGTCTGGTTTGAAAAACAATTTTCAAAAAAACTTTTAAGAAGAGACGCTAAAAAAATCTCGATCGTCTACACTCCCAACAACAAAATGATTCTCGATCAAATCGGGCTTATCAACAAGTCGTATGAAGTACTCGCTCAAGAACAAATTCTTCTCAACGGAAAAAATCTTCCAACTCAATTGGGTGAATGGTACGCAAAATGTATCTTCGGCCTGAAGCAAGTGAAGTCAACTTCTCAAAGAGGATTTGATTTCGTGATGGGTGAAGAAGGAAAGAGAGTTGAGATACAAGTCGAGTGGAGTGATGCTTCTTCTCCAAAAGGTGTAAAAATCAAAAAGACGCTGGTCGATCTTTCTGATTATTGCATTATCATCTACGTTGCAAAAAATTTCATGATCAGAGAAGTTTGTTTTCTGGATTCAGAATATGTTTCGAGAAAATTTTCTAATAAAGGTCACACGATCTTTTTAAAAGACTCTGATGTGTCTTCATATTTCTTTTCGAAATCTTCTAAGCATTTTGATAAGATTATTAATCCAATTACATTTCTGAAATACGCTTCACCAAATCTCGCTATGAAGCTGTCTGAGAAATTAAGTTCGCAAGGGTGACTTTTAATTTGAAATCTGGCTCTAAATTCTTTTTATAATTCCTCATTCGTAGAATAGTGATAGCTCAATTAAGAGGCATCAAATTTCATCAAATGCAAAAAATGCATTTTAAAACCTTCGTCCATTCAGTCGCTTATCGCAGGTATCTCAATTTTTTTCAGAATCCAACAAGATTTATCAAGTAACGATTAAGATCTTCCGTTACATGCTTATAAATCTTACAGGAATAAATGATGAGCACACTGATTGCCCTTCTTACTCTAGCGTTGATGACCCTCTCGAGTTTTTTTACTGACGGGTCGGTGAGAAACTTTGACTTGAATACTAAGAAAGGAGTGGCCCCTCTCGCTGTAACTTTTAGCAGTCAGACATTAAAGGATGCCAAGCTCGCAGAAAAGTTCATTTGGACGTTTGGCGATGGCCAAACACTGACGACGACAACGACGAGTGTACTTCATACCTATACGACCGCCGGGACATTCACGGCGAAGCTTCAGTACTTAACAAAAGCGACTGATGCAATCTCGAAAGTTAAAGATGGTGGTTCGGTAAAAATTGTCGTGACACCGAAACCGAATTCTCTTCCAGTTCCACAACTTTCTTGCGTGTCGAATGAGTTTAATAAAGTTGAGTGTGATCCAACGGGCTCTGTGGATTCTGATGGATCGATCGCGAGCTATAAATACGACTGGGGAGATACGACAACAACTGTTGCGACTAATTTAAATAAAACAAGTCATACGTATACAACTTCCGGCGAAAAAACAATTCGCTTAATTGTTACTGATAATTTAGGAGCGACAGCTTTCATTGAAAAAAATATTTCAGTGAGATCCAACACAGCACCTGTTGCTGCTTTTACGTGCACGAAAACCGGAGTGTTGCAAATTCATTGCACGAATAACTCAACAGACGCAGAAGAGACTCTTACAAACTTTAACTGGACTCTCGATGACGGGACTGTTTATACGACAAAAGATTTTGATCATACTTTTAATAAGAGCGCTCAAGATGTGGCGATTTCAAGTCACACAGTCACATTATTAGCAACAGACTCTCAAGGACTCACAAGCACACTTACAAAATCTGTTGATGTCACTCTTGAAGCTCTAACATCTCTTCCCCGCGGATACTTTAAAGTTTTCATGGACGGAACAAACGTCAATCTTCACTCCTTCATTACAAAAACTCAGTTTGATATTAAACGTGCTTACTATAAAGTTTACGGAACAAGCACCACTCTACTTCAGACAGTAGAGATTTCTGAATTCTACGCCAACACTGTTAATAAAATTAATCTTGGCGCAATGGGTGGATATAAAATTATCATGGTCGTGGTTGATATGAGAGATCAGGTCTATACAACATCACAATCATTTAATTTAACAGATGATACTTTTTCACTGGCACCTTATATAAACTATCGCGCGGTTCAGTCAGCGCCCAGAACACTTTATTTAAATTTAAATCCCTCGTTTGACTACGACGAATATTTTTTCATTACAGATTTTACCGTCGATATGGGGGACGGAGTCCAAAAACAAATTGTTGACGATACATTTTTAACTTACACATATGCTCAGGCCGGAACTTATAATATTAAAATTACCGCGAACACGGTTCACGGGACAACATCGACAATCACAAAAAGCATAACCGTCACAGACGACGACGTGGCAATCGTAAAACCGGATGCCACTTTTATGTATGAGATTTATGACTACGCTCAAAACGTAAGTTTTTATAATGAAAAATCTGGAACTCCAAACGGAGAAATTATTTCTTACGTCTGGGACTTTGGTGACGGCTCAACAGCAACCGGAGAGACGCAGGCACATTTTTATGCTCCAGGAAGTTATCTCGTCTCTCTTAAAGTAACAGACACAGCAGGATTGACTTCAACTCAAACTCAGAAAGTGACTATTCTTACTCGAGGGTCTGATCTTATTGTGCATATAAATTGTACCCTTGCTGCTGCGTTTGTTGATGTCGAACAGAAATGTGAAGTTGTGGCACTTGATAAATTAAATGACATTTCTTCTGTTAAAATGATCTGGGGAGATAATACAGCAAGCACTTTAACGACTCCGGCCGATGCTGCTCAAGGATTATATTATCCGACAAAAAAATACACGGCACCTGGGACTTATGCTGTGAAGGGCATTGTTACGACCAATAGAGGAACGACACGCTCGACTACGAGAAATATTACGCTGACATCGAGACCTCCGGTAGCGACACTTCAGTGTTTTACAAATAATTTGATGGCGAATTGTAATTCGATGGGAAGTTATGATCCAAAAGGTGGACCGTTAACTTTTACATTTGATTATCAAGATGGGTTTACTGAGACGAATACGACTGGAATTTCTAGTCACGCTTATCAAGACGCAGGAACGTATAATGTTTCTGTGACTGTTGCGGATAATACTGGATTGAGTTCGGTTGCGACAGCTCCTGTGCAAATCATTATTCCAAAACCTGTCGCAAATTTACAATGTACTTCAAATAATTTAATGGCGTTTTGTAATGCGCTTGGAAGTTATGATCCTTCTTTGAGGGGACTGACTTATGAATTTAATTATGGTGACGGCTTCACAGAATCTAATTTAAACGGAATTTCAAGTCACGCCTATACTTCACCTGGATTTTATAACATCAACCTTAAAATAACTAACTCTTTAGGTGGGACTGCTTTTGCGAGTTCATCCGTACAGGCCCTCTTGCCTCCAAACAAGCTTCCAAATCCACAGTTATACTGTTATTCAAACGCGCCAAATATCTTAAGATGTAATTCAAACGCATCGAATGATGAGGACGGCTCAATAATTTCTTTCAAATATGATTGGGATGATAACGCTAGTGAGGTTCATGCTGGTAGTGAAGAGATTTTTCACATCTTTACAACAAGTGGATCTCATCAAGTTACATTAACCGTTACCGATAATGATGGTGGTATGAAATCTATAACTAATTCTTTTAATGTTCAGGCCAATAATCCTCCAGTCGCAGTAATTTTTTGCTACAATATTGGTCCTCAGAAAATTCATTGTAATTCAAATTCTTATGATACTGACCTAAATGATATGATTGTTGAATACAAATGGGATCTAGGAGATGGAAGTGCTCCAATTGCCACAATGATTCCTTCAATTGAATACGCTTCTCTAAAATTTGACACCTACACAATTTCACTTCAAGTGAAAGATCTGACGGGAGCAACTGCTTCAACTTCTCAAAGTATAACGGCACTGGAAAATCAGGCTCCACTTGCAAATTTAAATTGTTTTATAACTACGGGATCAACTTATCAGTGTAATGCCAATGCTTCTGATCCTGATGGACAAATTGTAGAGTCAACATGGACTATTGAAGGACAGACTTTCGCTGGAGAAAGTGTGCTGTATGATTTTACAAACGGTGGAGATAAAAATATTGTATTTCTGGCAAAAGATGATTTAGGTAAAACGACCACGAAAACGATAGTGATCCATATTGATAAACCAACTGCAAGTTTTGCTTGTAGTGAAGTTTCTCCAATGGTTTATCAATGTTTTTCAGATAACATCATTTCTTCAGATCCAAATGACCCGATTGCTAAAGTCGAATACGTTTTTGATAACAGAGATCTCTTACAAGGGTTGAATGTTGAATATGAATTCTATTCTTTTGGCCATCATGTTATTCAAATAAATGTCGTTACAATAAATGGAGTCATTTCTACATTTAAACAAAATATTTTAATTAATCAAAAATATTTGGCACCTCGTCCTGAGTTTATTGAAGACGTATTACTGGGACAAAAAGTTTACTTTGATGGAAGCTTGTCTGAACAAGTTGGAAGAGCTGTCTCTAAATATGAATGGAATTTTGGAGACGGGCAAACTCTTTCTACAATAGATCCAGTTACAACCCACCAGTATAATTCTTACGGTTGGTTTGATGTTAAATTAAAAGTAACCGACGGCAATGGGGTGATCGCAGAATCTACAACTCCAATTTATGTCTACGATCCAGAAGTCGAGGCGGTAGGAGATGAAGGAATTGCAACAATTGAAGGAGTTGATACTGACAATAATGGAATCCGGGATGATGTCCAACGCTGGATCAATAAAAACTCCTTTGAAAGTACTGCCGCTAAAAAAGCTTTTAAGGAACTAGCAGAAGTTTATAAAAATCAAATTGCAAACTCAGATAACTTAGAAGCACTTCAAGCTTCCGAGGATCAAAAGGCCACTGCAGCAGCTTGCGTGGATATTGAAATTGTAGGAGAGCATAATGTAACTAAATCTATAGAATTTGAACTAATTTATCTTAATTCTAATGAAAGATATTTGAATTTTGCTAAAATAAAAGGGAATTTATCTGGTTATGTTCCGAACGTCACAGTGACTTCGGCAACAGACCCATGTGCTAAATGGAGATAGACATGAGAAAATTAATTTTAATACTAACTTTGTTATTAACCCAATCCTGCTCGGCGCTTGAATCAGACTACGACAAGCTGATGAACCCGATCAAGAAAATAAAATTAGCTGAACAAAAAGCGGGAAAACCAAGTCCGACTTTTGATGGAGTTGTTGAACCTAATTTTCCGGATGAGAAAGAAAATAATAAAAAACTTGAAGGTGTGGATTCTAATCATGATGGAGTTAGAGATGATATTGAGATTTGGATTAATAGAACGGCTGAGGATGCGTATGTTAGATGGGCGATGAAGGATTATTACAAAAAGTTTTTTTCTTTATTTAAAGCGATTTATGAAAACCAAACAGAGCCAGTTATTCATTCTGAGATGTCTGAGGTTTCAGATGCGGGTAGTTGTTTATCTTGGATGCAAACGCCTTACAGCAAAGAGTATATAAAAAAATATCATAAAGATTCAAACGAAATGAATTCTTCGAAAATTCTCGACTTATTTCCTAATACATCAGTTAGAGCTACCACATATAGTAAATGGAATTCATACCAGATAAATGGCGCTCTTGGCGGCGATAATGATTACTGTAGAAAATCAAAAGTAGGAATTCGGTATATTGATTTAGTTAAAAAATATCAAGAACATAGGAAATGGTGAGATATTATGAATCATATAGGTATAATCTTCTTAATTCTTTTTATAAATTACTCAGTTCATGCAGAAGAATTAAAATGTTCTGCTAATGGAACATTTATTTTGCATATTCCTGGAGCATTTACATCCTTAAAAGATCAAACTTTAAAAGATGGTGCAAAAGATAGACTTATTAAAATTCTTAATACTAATCCAAATGCGTTTGATCTGAGAAAACAAGATGCGGATGTTATCCCGATAACCTCTCAAGGGTACATTCAAGATAAATTTAATTATTATCTTATGTCGATAACTCAAAATTACGGAGCAAAAGCTGAAAATGCTGTTTGGATGACTCTAGGTATATCTGAGTTTGGCTATAATATAAGTGAGGCTGCAACTACAATCTTTAAATCAGGAAAAACACTTACTAAAATGACTGCTATTAAAGAATTGGGAGTTACAAGCTCAAAGAAATTTTTAAGTGGTTCTGAGTTAAAAAAAGAAATTGCAGCTACTGTAAACCTTCAATCGACCCAACAAAGTGCACAAAGTGCGAGTACGCAATCATTGAATACTTTTTTACATGATATTTCCAATGAAGATAACAAAGACCCCCTCACTCGAATTGGAAAAGGCATCTCAATAGGAATTTCACTTTTTGCTGATCCAATGGGGGTAAAAAATTTAATTAACATTGTCTCACTTAGAGCTTTAGAGGGAGAATTTAATATAGACGTTTTAGATGCTCAAAGGGACACAATCCTAGCAAGCTATTTTACTAATCAAAAAAATATAAATCATGTTGCAGATGAAATTAAAAAGAAGCTGGATTTAAATAAAAAAATTATTTTATCTGCACACGGTGAAGGAAATCAGCTCGCATCAAGGGCCATTTCTCAAATCCAACAAGATGGTACAGCAAAACAAAAATCAAGATTGGAAAGGCTTGTTTCTGTCCTAGCTACTTCTCCAACAAGTGATTTGTACTCAAATAAATATTTATATATGAAGCATAACTATGATAATCGCTCATTCGGAGGAAGTAGTCTTATGCCAAATTATGTTTTAAATAAGAGTTTGTTAGGTCATATTTCGGACAATCCAGAACTTTGGGATCTCTCTGAACCAAGCAATCGTTATAATAATGGTAGCAGTTTTTTAAAATATTATATTAGTCAAATAATAAAAGGAACTGGGAGTAGTGGGCGTGAAGAAATAATGCGAGATAATTATATAGCAAAACTTAGAGAAAGTGCAGAGTCCCTAGAAGACAATTGCCCTATAGATTATACATTTTGTAATGCTGGAAGACTTTCAAGTGATTTGATTGTCAATATTCCAGATGTAGAAACTTTCACTATATCACATATCTTTCAAGCTCCTTATACGATTGACGTTAGCCATACTTGTGAATGTCACACCGTAAAGTTAACATCAGAAAATCCTACTGTAATAGATGTACATGGTACATGGTTTTATGAACCTGATGCACGGAAGAGTGGACCGATTGCTTCAAGTACCTTTGAAATATTGCCAATTAACAAGGTTACATATTTTAAAATATTTGGTATTAGCAATTTTGGTGTGATGGAAGGAGAATCTAACGAATGTCAAACTACTATTTATAAGTAAATTTTTTAGAACTTATTCTTTTTGCCTCTGGAGGAAGTTACTAGAGACCTATCGGGGGAGCTCTGGAAGAAGTTCCAGCATAACAAAAAAGTTGCACTAGTATGTTGAAGACAGCCCGGAAACGATTTTAGAAAACTATTTTATGGATTGCTGATCCGGAGAACTTAAATATGTTTCTTGGAAATCTATCGGACATATATCGAAAGCATGATGATGATGCAAAAAAAGAAGATTTTAACGACAATGAGTTATTTTAACTCACTTTTAATATCTGGCCCAACACGATGATTCTGTTGGGCCAGTTCAAACCGTAGACAGTTTTATTTGACAATTTTAAGAGGCAGTTTAGTAAAGTTCATACTTCAATAATCGACACTCAAGACTCCCGTTATAAAACGTATGTCTCGATTTAGTTCCCAGCGAAATCTCTTTTCTTAAAAGAGGATTCGACGTGAACACGTAAGCTCTAAAACCTTTAAAGTTGTGTTTAAGGTTTTCACCGTAAGCTTTGTACATAACCTTCAACTCTTCTTCTTCACCCATACGCTCTCCGTAAGGAGGGTTACAGATAACGATTCCTGGTGGTTCATCCATTGGAGTAGTTTTTGTAGCATCACGCTTATTTAACGTAACAATCTGTTGATCGATCATAGCGTTGTGTAAGTGGATACGTGTAGTTTCTAAAGCACGCTCTGAAATATCAAATCCAAAAAATTGTCTTGTTTGAAGTTCGTTAAGTGCAGCGAGAGAGTGGTTGTAAATCGCCTGTGCTTTTTCTTCGAAAATACGTGCGGCCTTTCTGTCGGCATTGAACCATGGGTGTTTGATGAAATCGAAAACCGGAATTTTCTTTTCAATAAACTTTCTGATTTTTAAATAAGTAGGAGCAACTTTTGCTCTGATTAGAATTCCTTCGATTAAGAAAGTTCCTGTTCCACACATTGAATCAGTAAAGATGTCACATGATGGATCAAAGTCTGTCGTTAAGATAATCGCAGCAGCTAAGTTTTCTCTCAACGGCGCTTTTAGAGATTCTTCTCTGTATCCGCGGTTTGAAAGAGGCTCACCAACCATATCAACTAAGATACGGGCGTTGTATAAATCTGTTCCCTGTTTTTTTTCTACGCGAAGGAGGAAAGTGATATCTGGTCTTCCGGTATCAACGCTTGGGCGTTCACCGAATTTTTCTCTGAACTGATCTGCGATCGCATCTTTTAAAAGTTGCGAGAAGATAATTGAGTTGCTGAAATTTTCTTTTGTTTCGCGGTCAAAAAGTGTGTTGATTTTGAAAGTTTGATTTACATCAAAAATTTTATCCCACCATTTTTCTTTCGCACGGGCGTATAGATCTTTTTCTGAAGCTATTGTGTAAACTTGAAGTTCTTTGAAAACTCTAGATGCTACTCTTGAGTTTAATAAAACATCCAGTGCTTCTTCAGTTTCACATTTAAAAGCGACTCCGCCTTTTTCAACTTCAATACGAGTGATACCAAGATCTCTGATTTCTTTTTCTAAAAGATGTTCAACTTCACGCGGGCATGAAGCGAAGTAAGTGGACTGATCGAACTCTTTTACACCTTCAGCATTCACCTTTGGTCTTGGAGTGTCTTTAACATCGCTGTGAACTTTTGGTTTTTTACCTTCAAGTCTTTCTTTGCGATAATCTTTTTTGAAGCCGTCTTTTTTAGGCGGTAACTTTGCCATTTCTATAATTCCTGTTTTTTCATTTCAAAATAATGTTGAGCGCGCACCAATAAGTCCTGATAAGAATTTTCCATCAACGGGTTGAGGTTTCTTTCTTTGAATCGTTTGATTCTCCATAGAGAAATCGAAAGGAGTCCCAGGATGATTGCCTGGTCTAAGAATTTCAATTCAATCGCATTAAGTGGTCGCACCGATTCATACCCTACAAGGTACGAGTTTACCAGTGGTGTTATGATTCTTCCTTTCTCTAAACAAGTTCCCGAGATAGAAATCCCAAGGTCCAGAATGTATTCGCCTATACCGGCCTGCTCGAAGTCGAGGACAGTGCTGATTTTATTATGATCAAAAAGTGTATTGTCGTAATAGAGGTCGCCGTGGATGACTCCCAATTCAAATTGAGCAGCTTTGAAGCCTGCCAGTTTGTCGGGGAAAAGCTGGTTAAAGATGGCCTTAAAATCCGCAGGACACGATTTTGTTTCTGTGTAGTCTAATATTTCTTTAGGGCCGAAACCCACTGCTTCGTGGCCTCTGAGAGATTTTAATTTTTGCGAGTCATGCTTTATGCTATGAAGCTCAGCAATCGCGCGACCCACTTCTTGGCAAGTGTAGTCAGAAGGCCCCGGTGGAATTCCCTGCACGAATGGATAAAGCACTCCGAAATATTGCCCGTAGCTATAGATAAAATTTCCGTTTGTTAACGGATGTGGTTTCAATGAATAGGGATAATTTCTCTCTTTCAAATAGACGAGAATCGCTTGTTCATCAGCGAGTTGCTCCTGATTTTTATCATTGGAAATCTTTAGCAGTACTACTTCGTTTTCCAGATCAACTCTGTAATTAGAATTTGAAATGCCGAGCGAAAGAGGCGTGCATTTTAATACTTGAGAACGACCATAGAGTTTTAAAATTTCTTCTGCATCTTGCAATGAGATTTGTGTATAGCTTGCCATAACCTAAATTACCTTGTGAGCACATCGTTTTTAGTGCTATATTGTGGTCATTAAATTCTAATAGAATATTTGAAAACCACTAGGGGGAATTATGGCCTTTACCGATTACAAAGTAAAAGATATGTCACTGGCTGAATGGGGACGTAAAGAAATCGAAATTGCAGAAGTTGAAATGCCGGGACTAATGGCACTTCGTGCTGAATTCGGAAAACAAAAACCATTAAAAGGTGCAAAAATTGCTGGATGTCTT
>JACMNL010000017.1 GCA_014378525.1 Bacteriovorax sp. | reverse complement strand
GATGCCCGCCCAAAATCCCGATCATTCTATTATCCATTTTGAAAACCTGTGCGAACCCTTTGCTCTCTTTTAAAAAGCGTCCTGTATGTCTCCAGGTCTGGTTATCAAAATTGTATCCGTAAATATGAGAAACATATTCGTAGTTCATATCACCAGTCTTAAACATTCCACCGAAAACAAATAACTCATTTCCGATAGTTTCAGCAGCTGGAGCAAATGTTCCAAATGGAAGTTCCGGAAGTTCAGTGATTGCTCCCGTGATCGGATCAAGCATAGTGACTTTAGAAATTAATTCAAAGTGAGATGAACCAACACCAAGACCACCAACTAAAAGAATTTTTCCTTTGTACTCAAGGCCTGTGAAAGCGCGACGAAGAGGATTCGGCATTGAGTATGGTGCGATTGAAACAGTTTCAGTGTTTAAATCAAAAACTTCAATCGCTGATTGAAATGTCCCCTCAAGATCGTTGTCATGTTTCGGAGTACTATCCCACCCGCCGACAAGATAAACTTTATCACCGACAGTGACTGCAACGTTTGAAGAGCGCGGAGAGTTCAGTGCGCCGATTGTCGTCCATGTATTTGTACGAATGTCGTAACGATCAATTGTCGAAATTGATTTCCATTGTGGATTGTACTGTTCAGCGAAAGTGAATCCACCGAAAGCGTAGATGTAATTTCCTTTTGCAGCTAACGTATAACCATGGGCCTTGATCGGACGTGGAGCAAGCTCCTTCCATATATTTGTCGTTCTATCGTAAACGTTAAAGTTGTTTGTGAACGATTCCTGCGGGTATGTGTGTTCTTTACCCTGATGTCCACCGCACATATAAAGAAGTCCGTCGTGAAGAATTGTTCCGAACGATGATCTCATCGGTGCCATGAAAGGAGTACGAGTTCCTTGCGAAAAAATTGTTTCACCTGAAAATTGTGGAGCATAGTCATCAGTGTCTGCAATATTTGTTAAGCGAGTCCAGTCTGATCCGTTTAATTTATAAAGCTGGAAACTTCCAGTTTTGCTAGAAGCAAAGATTAATTCATTTGAAGGATTGTAAGTTGGTGCCATTTCATCAGTTGAATCATCGAAAGTTTTTCTTACAACTTTTTGAGTCTGACGATCATATTCATAAATATCCCATGTGCCGGCCTTCTTTGAAGTGTAGGCAATTTTTTGTTCGTCAAAAGATAGTGACGGGCTCATTCCCTGATCGATAACAGTTTTTGAATCATCTAAACGGTTATAGAGAACAACTTCGCGAACACCGTTTGTATTTCTCTGGTACACAACCATGTTGCCGTCACTCGATGGGCGAGGAAAATAAGCTTCATCGTTTTTATCAAGAGCTTCTGCTTTGAATGAAAGGGTCGTTACATCACCGGTCTTTGTAGATTTGTTTTTAAACTTGGAAGGCTCAAAGTAGAAAATTTTATTCTTAGGTGAGGGAGCAGAAAAGAAAATGAATTGTGCGTTTTTCGAAAATTTAGGATGAAGAATCATTCCTTTTAATTCCGGCGATAACCATTTTTCAGTTGTGCCTGTTACAAGATTTTTTGTAACTAAGTACAGGTCTTGAGAACCATCGTCTGAAATTGTTCCTTCAACATAAACTACATTTTTTCCATCGGGAGTAATGTCAGGATAAAGATGAACCAGGTCTCCTGAAGTGATTTGATCAACAGCACCTTGAGCATTCATATGCATGATGTGTTTTTGATTTCCTGATTCACGCATGAAGACCATGTCCGCAAAGACCGTGCTCGATAATACGAGCAAGATCATCGTCATTAAGAATTTCATTTTTTTACCTCAATTAAATTATAAAGTAGGTGAGCAAATGAATCTTACGACGATCCAGTTTGTATTATCAAACTTTTTATATTGGACAAAGTGTTAAGCAAACATTTAAAATCATCTTATGAAAATTAACTTCACCAAATACAATGCAACTGGAAATGATTTCGTCGTTATTGATAATCGAAACTTGGCCTTCGATGCGAATGATAAATCACGTTGGGCAAAACTTTGTTCATTAAAAACAGGCATTGGGGCCGACGGTGTTTTGCTTTTGGAGAAAAGCGATAAAGCTGATTTTAAAATGCGTTACATAAATGCGGATGGTGGCGAAGTTGAAATGTGCGGCAACGGTGCGCGTGCGATTACTGCATTCGCTCATGAAACATTAGAATCTAAAAAAGATCTTTATAAGTTTGAAACGATGAACGGAATTTATGAATGCGCGATCGACGCCGTTTATGGATACCGCTTAAAGATGACTGAACTTTACGACATGGATAAGATCAATCTTCATGATCTGGATCAGTCTATGAATGCAAAAAAATCTCTCTACATGAACACTGGTGTTCCCCATGCCGTGTTTGAAATCGAAAAAATATTAGAGTACCCTGTATTCGCAAACGGCAAGGCCGTGAGATACGATGCCCGTTTTCCTAAAGGATCTAACGCCAACTTCTTTGAAGTGATCTCACCAAAACATATCCGTATAAGAACGTATGAGCGCGGTGTAGAGAATGAAACGCTTTCATGCGGTACAGGTGCTACGGCAACTGCTCTAGCTGCTGCTGCGTTTTATAACTGGAATGATGAAGTGGTTCTTGAAACTCTTGGTGGAAAGTTAGCTGTGAAGTTTTCTGAGGATCTGAAAGATATCTATCTTTGTGGACAAGCTGAGAAAATATTTACGGGGTCTGTATTTTAATTTTTCTTTATTAAATATGTAATTCATTAATTCTAATCGCTTAGGTATCACTTTGATTCCTTTATAATGCATTTGTCAATTCAGGATTGATAAATACTCCAAGTTGGAGTATTGTGGAGAAGGTGTCGTGGTTCAGTATAAAGTTGATTTATCAGAAGTCATTCAATTGTTTCCAAGGCGATTACCTAAACCTATTATTGATAAAATTTATATCTGGATTGAGCTTGTCGAAAGAATTGGGTTGCCTGAAACCAGGAAATATTCAGGATTTCATGATGAGCCTTTAAGAGGAGACAGGGCCGGACAAAGATCAATTCGGCTTAATAAAGGTTATCGTTTGTTTTATATTGAACTACCTGGTCACGTGATTGTGTTGAAAGTTATAGAGGTGAATAAGCATGACTATTAAAATAAAATATGGACTAAAAGAGCTTCAAAGAGATTATGGAATTATGACATTTGGTCGTTTGCTTAAAAACTTCAGAGAAATTGATGAATATTCTCAAAAAGATTTCGCACAAATATTGGGTATATCTCCGCAAAGATTAAATGATTTTGAAAAAGAGAGAAGATTGCCGGATATTGCAAGCGCAGCTTCATTTGCAAAGAAGCTTAAGAACTCTGAATCATTTTTCATACAAATACTTTTTCAGGACTATTTGCGAATGGCGAAGATAAAATTAGATGTAAAGGTAATGAAAAAATCAGCATAAAAAAGGCTCGCTTAAAGCGAGCCGTTATTATTAAAGAGAAGAAACTGAAGCGATCATTCTAAAACGTTCCTGGATTTTACCATCGTACTGATTCTTAAACTTTTTAGTTCTTGAGTGATAAATTGCATACCATTTAGCATCTTTTTTAGCGTGACGAGTTTTAAGTAGTGAAAGGATTTTACCCATTTTATCTAAAGCGTATGCTTCGTCTGCTTTTAGAAGTTTTTTATCAATTTTACCAAGACCAAGTCTTAGGAATTCTACGTCCCAAACCTTAGTGTTGATCTGAGCAAGTGAAAGATCTCCTGAAACAGATACAGCTGAGTTATCAAATCCTGATTCAGTAGAAATGATCGCTACCATTACTTTTGGATCGATTTGAAACTTCTTAGAAGTTTGATAAAGAGCGAGAGAAATTTCTTCTCTCTTTTTATCGTTAAGTTCTGGTTGTACGGCCATGATCATCTTTGAAATTGTAGAAACGTTATAAGCTCTGATCTCTGCTTTTGAGAAAGATTTCGGCATAACGTTCGTTGAAATTAGAGAGATGATAAGTGCAAGAATAAGTGATTTTGTTGTTTTCATTTTAAGCCCCCGCTTAACCTTTAAAGTGCAGGGTTCGGGCCAAAAATGACCGCTTAAGTCTTTGATAGTTCAGGCGAAAATCGCCCAAAACTTGGTCTGTGTTGAAATTTCTGACAGGGGGTAGAACAATAACAGTGGGATGCCTTTGGGGCACTAATCCAGACTAGAATTTGGGCAACTATGCTTAAATCGGAGCGCCCTTATGAAACTCAATACGTTATCTCTCATCATGATTTTATCAACACTTATACTATCTGCAGTTGCAAGTGCTCGTTTAACTAACGAGACAATTCCGCACACAGGGATTCTCGCTATTCCGGGTGCTAATTCAATTACACTTTCACAACACGCTGGTAGAACTATCACGTTGAATAAAGGGTACCTTGAAATCAAGACCACTAAAGTTCCGATGGGATTTTCGTTGCTTACTCCACAATTGGTGATCAAACAAAACGGTCAGACCATGTACATCGACGTTGATACTGACGGATATCAAGCTGACGAAGAGAGTTTCAACCTGTTATCAAAAGACTCTGATCTAAACTACGATTTATATTTGAGAAGATCGACAACATCTACAAAAGACGTTCAGGCCATTACAACTCAAGCATGTACGTATCAAGAACTTGGAACTAAGTGCGGGATTGATGTTGATGGAAAATATAACTGTATCGTTGGAATGCAGGATAAAAGCGGTGTTCAGAAAGTTAGAAATACAACTGCTGACGTAACTGTAAGTTATAAATTAACTCTAGGTCAGAAGAATGTAGCGAAGGCCGAGTTTACGTCTGCACAGACAACAACTGAGTTGAAAAAATCTGAAGAGCTTTCAGCTTGTAAGTAATCACTAAAAAAATTGATATAAAAAGCCTCCAGTGCGGAGGCTTTTTTATTTTAGATTAAGGACATTTATAAATTTTTCCTTTGGAGGTATGAACAGGAGTAATCGGTGACGTCACTTCCTTGCATTCCTGAACCAGGATTGCGTTGCCTTCTTTTTCCTGCGCAAATCTCTTCATCGAAATTATAGAAGCTTCTTTTCCTGCATGGATAATATTATCTTCAGAAGTTGCATTCGAAATAAAAGTACAAGCTGATGCTTCCGTTTCAGCGTTAAGAGTTTTTACTGTTGTGTTTAAACGTGAAGCTTCATTGTCCAGCACGTTGACATTTGTTGCTCTTTGGATGTCTGCGCACGAAGTGAGTGTTAAAAACAGTAATAAATATTTCATGAGGATCTCCTAATAAAAGAAATTGAATCCCACCATCAGCTGTTTTCTTTTATCAGAAGAACTGGCTTCAATACTGGAATCGATATGTTTAGTATGATGAAACTGGGCCGTCACTTCTGCAAGATAATTTTGTTTTTTGTTAAAAATTGCATAGGCTTTTTTATATCTTATGAAAGTTGAAAAATAATCATAAATACGAATGATTGATCCTGCCATAACTCCAGCATTTACTTCCAGGTTTTTATTAAAGCTGGTGGCATACATAAGGTCGGTGCTAACAAAAATAAATGGAATGAAACTATCGTTTAAAAATGACCATGATGGCCCTGAAGCGACTGAACCTTTAAAGATACGACAGTCGTCACACAGGTTTAGTTTATCTTTTGAGTAATCAATAATTCCATACAGACTCATGGGATAAAAATAACTTCCCCATGGATTGAAAGATGCCACTTCGACGGGTGTGAATGAATCCAGCTTGAAAGAGTTTTTCGTTATTTCAAAATCTGTTTTAAAAAAATTAATCGATGAAAGTTTCGGACTTCCCGGAACCGGGTCGGTGAAGTCATGAAGAGCAAAACGATGAGATAATCTTAATGAGAGATCTTTCACGTGCTCTGCTTTTTCAAGCAATACTTTTATTTTACGTGAAGGATGTGCGAGCTGTGGTTCTTCATTAAAAGGAGTTTCAACGTTTAAATTTGATCCGGCGTCCTTTACTTCACTTCTGGCCAGTAGAACTTTTTTCTTCCACTCATATTTCGGGCCTTGTTCGTAAAGAACTTCTTTAGAGAACTTGTAATCGGTGTACTCAATTGTGACATCAAGAATTTTTGCTTTTGAAGCTTCGCTCAAAGTAGAATTATTAACACCAGTCCAGTCATCATTTTCTACCAGGTGTTTGAAGATTGTTTTCTCTTCTTTTGTTAACTGTTTATAGGTTTCCTGGAAAATTCTTCTTTTACTTGGCCTGAAACTAATTTTAGAAACCAGTCCGGGAACTTCATAAAGAATCTTTACTGTTTCCGCTGGAACAATGTATTTGGGAAGTCGATCCAGAAATTTCCATTCTGGATTGACTCCATCAAGCAGAGACATGATTTTTTGCGAACAGTTTCCTGTGAAAAAATAATAGTAATACCACGTTCCGCCCAGTTCCCAGATATGATCCAGAAGTTTTTCTTTCTGGGTATCCGTGAGATTGAGCTGATAAGACCAGAGATCTCTCGATTCATAATCATTGTATTCGCGGATTTTATAAAAATAAGGAATCGAAGAAAAAGATCCCTGAAAACCACCGATGATTCCATACACTGTATAGACCAGCGGGTTTTTGGAAGTATTCCCTGCTCCATAATTGATTCCTACATCCAGCAGCTCTGACTGTTTATCATTTCCCAAATAATCATTTTTAGAAAATCTCAAAAATGTATGGCCGAAAGCAGATGCGGGAGATTCAAGATAATAAGACGAAAAAACCAGGTTCACGGTTTTTGGAAAATGATCAACCAGAAAAATTTGATAGCGCTCACATTTTTTTAAAAGATTCTGATCGATATTTAAGTTCAGAGATTGATTGAGGTATTTAAAGCGAGCTGGATATTTACAGATGTAATCCATGTCGCGGGCATTTATTTTTAATATATTTGCGGCGTATTCACTGGTCGGATTTGATTTCCCGTCCTTTGCGACAAAAAAAACCGGGTCATCCACATCACTCGTGATACCTAAGAGTCCACGTTGATAGTGCATCAGGTTTTTCCATACCGGAGAAACATATTGATTGCTGTCATCAGCGTATAGTGAAGTTGAGATTAAGAATAAAATAATTAAGAGGCGGGCAGGTGAAATCATAGGATGCTTTTAAAAATGGAGAAGACCGCAGTCTTCTCCTTAGTATCAGAGAAAATTAAAGTAACTTGTTTGTTTTAGCGATAGCAATAATTTTTGAATTGATTTCTTTAGCGTCTGAAGTCTTGAAGATTTCAGAGTACTGAGCTTTTAAAGCTGAAGCGAATTCAGTTTTGCTTGAAACATTCATGATAGTTGCAAGTGAATCAACTGTTTCACCTTGTCCGCGAGCAATGTCGTTTCCAAGTGACGCTTTGTTGGCTTCGATGAATTGCTCAGAAGATTTTCCTGAAGATCCACAGTTTGATGTACCAGAAGTGATACCAAAAGTTTGTGATCCAGAAGTTCCGTTTGTTGTAACAGCGAAAACCTGTGCGAATCCTGGTGATCCACCAAGTACTACAGACCCAAGTCCACATCCAGCTGAACCGTAACCAGCAGCAAAAGCATTAACAGATAAAAGGGAAATAGCGATAGCTAAAAGCTTCTTCATAAAGTCTCCTCAAAATAATAAAAATTTAGATTAAATGATTAATGGAATAATTCAAAACTAAATCTTATTGATTCGGTAATTTATTTTTAACAATAGTTGAGTAATTAAATCGTCTTTTGAGTGCATGTATTTGTGAAGAAGATATTTGTATTCAATTCCATAGGGAGAGTTAATTGTTTCATCACACTCATATCCCCATTCTGGTTTTTTTAAACACTGAACATGAGTGAAATTTTTTGACTGAAGATGAGCGGCCTCATGAAGAAGTCCGGTGAACTGCTCAAGTGGGATCATTAAGAAAAAATTTTCGTTAACAAAAACCACTCCCGGGTGCTCAGGATCCGAGCATGCTACCTGTCCTGTTGAACAGGCGTTTTTTTCATATGAAATAATTTTAATCCCGGCGAGCAGGAGTTTTAATTCTTCTTTAAAAGAAGTTTCTGCAATCTGGTCTAAATAAAGTGTTTCATTTTCTAAAATACTTTTAATAGAAATCAACGTTTTATTTGAAATGAGTAAATCGACATCATTGTTTTTAAACTGCCCCATGTCTTTCACATCAATATGCGAGCAACTTACAACAATAAGTAAAAGAATAGAAAAAAATATTTTCATTAGATGAGGATAGGGAATATGCTCATTAATGAACAGTTATTTTTCAGGAGTTGTATGAACACTTTAAACGGTCTTATCCATTTAGATGTTTCTCTGTTAAGCCTTTTTATAAGAGCAGTCGTTGTTTACCTGGCCGTTCTGCTTCTGTTGCGCATTTCCGGCAAGAGACAGATGGGACAAATGAATGCGACGGAGTTTGTTGCAGTTTTACTTATCAGTAATGCTGTCCAGAACTCGATGAACGGTGGAGATAATTCGCTAGTTGGCGGATTATTTCTTGCAGTTGTTTTAATTGCTCTAAGTTCACTGATTGCTTATCTGACATATAAAAGTAAATTTTGTAGTGCTATTTTTGAAGGAACACCTACGCTGCTTATTCATAGAGGGCAGATCATTCGAGCAAACGTTAAAAAAGAATTATTGAGTGAAGGAGAATTAAAAACTCTTTTACGCAAACAGGGCTTTCATGATTTTAATGAAATCGAAATCGCAATTTGGGAAGCTGATGGGACATTGAGTATTACCGGGAAAACTTCGTTGGCGAAAGCTGATGTGGTTGAGACGGCGAAAGATTTGAAGTCGCACAAGGCCTAATGAAAAATGTAATTTAGTCGGGCATTCCTGATGGTGAACAATTATCAATGTTTAAATTTTTTTATTTTTTAGACATTAAGCTGCGAGCTTCTTTTTAATTTTTGCTATTTCTTTTTCTATTTTCTGCAAGCGAAGTTCAGCATCGTTATTTTTTTCAAGTCCTGTTTTCAGCAATTCATTCAGCGTCTTTTGATATGACCCACCAGTTTTTGCAGCCATTGATTTTATTAATTCAATAGTATCTTCATCTATATTAATGGTGATCTTAATTTTTTTTGATTTAGCGGCCATCTCGCGAATTCTTTTTGTGCCTTCAATATTTAAAGTAAGATCACTTAATTTGGGTTGTTTCATAATAGTATTTCCTAAATTTTCTCCATTCAGCACTGCCTATACTGCGAATGATTTCATCTTTTCTAGTGAACCATGTTGTTAATACACGATCATTTTTAGTTTTTCCAATCCAGTACAATCTTATTTCAATTTCAGAATGCTTGAGATCATCAAGTTCAATTCCGTTAATATCTGAAAAAGTTTCTATAGATTCGGAAAATGGAACTCCGTGCTTATGTAAATTCAATTTCTCTTTTTGAGGATCCCATTCAAATTCCATATGTATATTACCATATTTGTATGTATCAAGCTAATCTTGAAAATTATATTGAATAGCAATACAAGTCTTAGGATTGCAGGAGTTATTCAGGTAAATGAAATTGTTGGATAGTAATGATGAGAATTTTTAAAATTGAAGAATTGATATCTGTATTAAATGGTGGGTCAAACAAGACTTGAACTTGTGACCACCCGGTTATGAGCCGGGAGCTCTAACCAACTGAGCTATTGACCCCCAAAAATACGAATCTAAGTTATATCGTTAGAATTTATTTTTTTCAATGATAAAGTGATTGTGCGTCTAAGTGTCATCCACTAGAATTTAGTCTATGAGAATTTTACTAGTCATAATTTTATTGGCGAGCGCGTCTGTAGCAGAGGCGAAAATCGGTCTGAAAGTCAGCCTTATTTATAAGAAAGGAATCGGGAAAGGTTTCTTTTTGTCTACAGAGCAACATTCTATTCAATCAGTTGATGAAAAAGAGCATATATTAATTCAGATGAAAAACGGGATTAAGGCCGACATCTCTGCTTTTTATGTTCAAAGTGTTCACGAGTACGGGCCATCTGGGTTTGTGCGCATTAAAGGGGATCTTTACAACATCGCCGGTAAAATCGTGAAGACCTTCAATGAACCCAATTTAGATATCTATTTAGGTCAGACAAAAACAATCACCCATCAGGAACGTAACGAAGAACAAATCGAAATCGTTATCACTCCAGTCTCATTATGATCCGTGATCGTGCCGATAAAGTTTTGGTAGAAGCAAAACTCACGTCGACTCGTTCGCAGGCATCACTCTTGATTGAAGAGGGCGTCGTTTTTTATCAAAATAAAAAAGTTGAGAAAGCTTCACAACAAGTCACAAGTGAGGGGTTGGAAGTGAGAAAAGATATTCAGTACGTATCTCGTGGTGCTCATAAAATTGAAGGGGCACTTGCCCGTTTCGAAATAAACGTTGAAGGACTTTATGTCGCTGACGTTGGTGCTTCGACCGGTGGATTCACTGATTATGTATTGAGATCAGGTGCTAAAAAAGTTTTATGCCTGGATGTCGGTCATGATCAACTGGCGCAGTCTTTGAGAGAGGATTCGCGGGTTGAAAATCACGAAGGCGTGAACATTAAATTTCCTTTTGAAACAAAAGAGAAAGTTGATTTAGCGGTTGTTGATCTTTCTTTTATTTCACTTAAATTAGTTTTAAAAAATATTTTTGATCTGGTGAAAGCAGACGGGAAAATTGTGGCGTTAGTTAAACCGCAGTTTGAAGTTGGTCAGACGGGTCTTGATAATAACGGAATCGTGAAGAGTGAAGGGCATCGCCTGGTCATGCTTCATGAAATGAAAGAGTGGTGTGCGGCCCAGAAATTTTTTCTGGCAGGCCAGTGTGAATCACCGATACTCGGAAAAAATGGAAATAAGGAATACTTTTTTTATTTCGATAAAGGGCGTTCAAAATGAAAAAGCTTTGCATCTTCTGCGGATCGGGAACCGGCCGCGGAGAAAAATATATGGAACTCGGAGAGAAAATCGGCGAACTGCTGGTTAAAAATAAAATCGGACTTGTTTATGGTGGAGCGTCCATTGGACTTATGGGTGCAATCGCTGACAGTGTTATTAAAAACGGCGGACACGTAACCGGAGTCATTCCTAAAGCGTTAGTGGATTACGAAGTGGCCCATAACGGTCTTTCAGAATTATTCATCACTGATAATATGCATTCGAGAAAACAAATGATGTACGACTGTGCGGATGCTTTTTTAAGTTTGCCTGGTGGGATGGGGACTCTCGATGAGATGTTCGAAGTATTGACGTGGACTCAATTAAAATACCACGAGAAGCCGAGTTATATTTTTAACTTCGAAGGTTTCTATGACTCGCTGCTGTCGTATTTGAAGCATTCTCAGAGTGAAGGATTTATCAAAGCTGATCATTTGAAACTACTCACAGAAATAAAAGATCTAAGTTCGCTAGAAAAACTTGTTTTGCAAAGCATATAAAATTGCCAAGTTTTTTAAAATAACCTATAATTTCAATCTTAAACGGATATTTAATTTCTAATCTCGAAGGCGGGAGAGTCATGACAAGATTGATTGTATTTTTAAGTGTAATTGCAGCGTTCATATTAGCGCTTGTTATGTATTCATATAAATCTCTTCCATTATCAAATGAGAAATTCGATCTTCATAAAACAGAAGTTACATACGAAAAAAGAACTGAACTTATTCATGAATTAACAGCTCCAAAAGAAAAAGAAGAAGTTGTTGAAGTCGAAGTGAAAGAGTACGCACCAGTTGTCGATTTAAATACTCCACAATTAGTTTCTGGCCATAAATTATTCAATCAATGTATTTCTTGCCACGGTAAAGGTGGTGAAGGGAAAGCTGGTCAGAAAGCTCCACACATCGGTGGACAGTACGATTGGTATATTGAAAAACAATTAACAGAAATGAAAGCCGGTATTCGTGTGAACTTAGTCATGAATACGATCCTAAAAGGTTTATCTCCATCAGATATGAAAGATCTTGCTGCTTACGTTTCTCACCTTCCATGGAAGAAACCAGTTGCAGGTGCTGCAGCTCCAGAAGCTGCTCCAGCAGTGAAGTAGTATGCCACTTTATTCCTTTAAAGGAATTAAGCCGCAATTCGGACCTGGTGTATTCGTAGCTCCATCAGCAGACATTATTGGAAAAGTTATCTTCGAAGAAGGCGTCAACATCTGGTATCAGTGTGTGGCCCGCGGAGATGTGAACTACATTCGTGTCGGAAAAAATACCAATGTACAAGATTTAACAATGCTTCATGTGACGAAAGACTTCGCGCTTACGATTGGTGCGAACGTCAGTATCGGTCACAGTGTTACACTACATGGCTGCACTATTGAAGACAGTTGTCTGATTGGTATGGGTGCTACTGTGATGGACGGCGCCTACATTGGCGCTAACTCTGTCGTAGCAGCGGGAAGCCTGGTTCCTCCGGGAAAAAAATATCCGCCTGGAAGTATGATCATGGGAAATCCTGCCGTCGTAAAACGTCCGCTCACTCCGGAAGAGCTCACTATGTATGGAAATCACTACAAGAATTACGTTCTCTACAAAGAGGAATATTTGAACGGTAAAGACGTCACTCTAATCGACTAAAGTTTAGTCAGCTCATCTAATTCTTATTCAACACACTTAGCGCAAGACTCTAAAATCTCATTGGTAAAAACGGCATCCAACTTGCTTATTATGGATTGAATTCTTACGTCCTAATATGTTGAGGTTTTATGATTAATGTAATCATCTCCTTTGTTATCGCTTTAACTGCGGCAGTTATTCCGTGGACAGCTTTTTCTGGCGATCTCGATATGGCCCGTGCAGATCAGTTGATCAAAAAATACAGCACGACTGTAGAGAGACCTAAATCATGTCCAATGGAATCAAAAAAATTCTCTGACCTGGTTACTAAAACCGACGCTCTTAAAGAAGCACTAAAAGGAAATTGTCTTAAAAAAGACAGCGATAAAATGACTGAGGTTCTGGATTCGATTAAAGGAATTCAGGATGAAATCAAAAACAACTCTATGTTGACGAGTTCAACTGCAGTGACAAGTGCATTAAGCACAGCTGCAGGTACAAGTACTTCTACAAATGCTTTAAGCGGAGTTAAATTCTCTGCACTTTTTTCCAACGTCACAAACATGTTTAAAAAGAACCAGTGTAATTTGGATGATGGATCAGTCCTGCAGTCTACAGCAGACTTAATCTATGACTCTACTCAGTTGGGTATCATTTCAGGAAATTCTATCGGCCTGCTTGTTGCCGGTGGTGGATTTATCGTTTCATCTGCACTCAGATTAATCGATTTAATTTTTAAACAACGTTTTGACTTTGAAAAACCAGTTGATCGTCAGACATTCGTAAAGTTAAACTGCTCATTCTATGAAATCAGACGCGAGCTTGCTTTGAATGGCGCTCTTGATGTTGAAAACAGCACGAGCCGTGAAGACTTCAGAGATATTAAAGCAATCGCTGACGACATCACTAATGAATTAAAACAAATTGAAAATGATAAAGTAAATATCGTTAAGACTCATGCTGAAATTGATAAATCTACTTTTACAGAAAACGTAGGCGACTTAAGTGAATTCAAAAAGACTTTGAATAAGATCCAGAAATACCTGCAGCCGGGTGTAAATGCGATTGCAGACATTCCTTCTGAAACACAGAAACTTCTGATGATCTCCCAGCTGGCACAGGATTATGATATTTTAGTTTCTCAAATTAAGTTTTATAAAACTTTAAAGATCAGTTCAATTCCAATGCTGGATGATCTTTTCATCAATGAGATGAAAAAGTTTGATTCACTTGATATGGCCGGTTTTACTGATGCAATGAATATTTCTGCAAAAGACTTTAACGAAAACTACAGAGCTAAAATTCTTTTCCATATCATCAGAATTGGAAATGATATCGCGGCCAAAGAAAATACTCTTGCAGATAAGAGCCAGAAAGTGAAAGTAGAGCTGGCGACAAATATGGATAAGAGAAAAGCAGTTCTTTTAGCTAAATTAGTAGAAGTAAATAAAGTTCTTACAAGACTTGGAAGCATCGTAGCTCCTAAAGAATACTCAGGCCTTGATGATGGATCTGAAAATATGGTTTCAATTATTGATAACCATAACAAGATCAGTTCTCAGCTTTACGGAGAGTGGGGAGAGAAATTCCTGAAGTTTACAACTTATAAGAGCCAGGATGAAGTAAAATTTTTTAATGACCGTTATTCATCGTTCATGACTAGGTATGCAGACATTATCAAGGCCGGTAAAACAGATAATCTTTCTTCGACATACTTATGTCAGGACGCCCAGAAGTTGAGACTTGTCTTCAAATCTGCTGACGGACTTGTTCAGGAAGGATTTGATTTTGTGGTAACTAATAAAGATATCATTTATTCCGACGTAAAAAATTATTACAACGGAACTTTAAACGAAGAAGATAACAACGGTATCCTTGGGCCGGTTGAAAAAGTACAACGTCATTATAAGTCCGCTGTTCTTGCCTTGAAACAAATAAAAGGCGAAAAAATATCTGCCAGTGATACTGACAGATATTTAAGCAAAGTATTTATGGGTAATTATTTTATCGGTAGGTCAATGCTTGATGTTTCTGCAACGAAAGCAAAAGTTCGCAGCATTCAGGACATCTTTGAACGTCTGGGATGTCAGCAAAGTTTAGCTGATGATCTTTCTAACTAAGATTTTGAGAGAATCGATTTTGCGATTTCTTCACCTTTATTAATGGCTTCGCCCACTTTGTGGGCGAGCTCTTCATACTGCTCGCGTTCAACTTCACGTCCAACGTAAATCGGCTCACCAATCACAATGACAATTTTTGTAAATGGTTTTGGAACACGGAACTGGTCCCAGCTTTTTTCGAAGGTCCAGAAGCTTTTTGCATAAGGTGAGAGTGGAAGGATAGGGCATTCAGCGAGACGAGCGATTTCAATTACGCCGGGTTTAACAACATTCGCAGGACCTTTAGGGCCATCAACAGAAAGTGCACCCATAACTCCTCGTCTTACATTTCTTACAATTTCAAGCAATGCTTTTTTCCCACCACGTGTAGAGCTTCCTCTCGCCGGAAGGTGGCCGAATTTTTCACAAGTAACAGCAACGAGCTCACCATCTTTTGATTCTGAAATCACCATCGTGAATTGTTCACCAATGTGAGAAAAAATAGAACCGACTAAGTTCTGGTGCCAGAGAGCGTATACAAAAGTTTTATTGGGAAGAGCGGCCTTCGCATTTTTTTTGTGTTCAAGGCCTACGAATTCATATCTGTAAGTGAAGTTTAAAATGCGGACGAAAAAATAAATGAGATTAGCTAAAATTTTTATCTGCATTGGTGTTTTACAATACGGAGGTCCTGAACCATCCGGTCAGCGAGTAACGTTCGCCTGTTGTCGGTAATACTTCATGATAAATTTGATTACTTAAAAAGCAAACAAAACTTCCTGCTCTCGGTTTGATTTTGATCTCAACTTGATCATGATTTTCTTTATTGTAGATTACTAGCTCTCCACCATCTGAAGGTTCGTTGAGATAGAAAATGGTACTAATCGAACGTTTATTACTTCCCTGATGCTGGTCGAGATGTTTTTTATAAAAGCCTGTTGTTTCGTAATGGGCAAAGTGGCATTCAAATTCCTTCAGGCCCAGATAAAGTTCCTGGTTGATGAGTGACATCAACTCTTTCATCTGCTCTAGATATTTTCTTTGCAGGCCGGTGTCGTTTGCTTCATCAATCCAGTAGATCGAGTCATTTCTGATCTCATTATTTTCTAAACGCTTTGCGCCTGCACCGATTTTAGCTTTCTTCCATTCGAGATCTTTAGCTTCTTTTAATAACTCTGAGCAAAAACTTTGGTCCATAAAGTGCTCTTGATAGAACCATCCTTTCTCTACGAGGTCATTAATGAGCATTTCTTTTTTCATATGATGAAAGTTAGCTTACAATTTTTTAGTTTTCAACGGATTTAAGGAGCAGTGTTTGGATTCTCAGTTATCTTGGTGGATTGGATTTCATGTTTTTGTTTTAGTGATGCTGGCACTGGACCTTGGCGTTTTTCACAAAAACCATCACGTAGTATCAGTGAAAGAATCACTTATGTGGACTGGTATCTGGATTACACTTGCCATGCTTTTTAACTACAGTGTTTACCATTTTATCGGTGAACGCGAGGCTTATGAATTCCTTACGGCCTACGTCCTGGAAAAAAGTTTAAGTGTTGATAATATTTTTGTCATGACTCTGATTTTTGCTTACTTCAAAGTAGAACATCGTTACCAGCATAGAGTTCTCTTCTGGGGAATCTTAGGGGCACTGGTGATGAGAATCCTTTTCATAGTTGGCGGCGTCACACTTATTAACAGATTCCATTTTATTCTTTATTTCTTCGGAGCTTTTCTGATTTATACCGGAGCAAAAATGCTTCTTGCCGGCGGAGATGAAGAGCATAACCCTGAAGAAAGTTTTATTTACAAATTCGCCCAAAAACATTTCCGTATGACGGAAAATTTCGAAGGTGAAAAATTCTTCACCATTAAAAATGGTATCCGTTATGTGACGCCATTATTTTTAGTACTTTTAATCATCGAATCAACGGATCTTCTATTTGCAGTGGATTCAATCCCGGCAACTTTATCGGTGACTAAAAACGCTTTCATTGCCTATACGTCAAATATTTTTGCCATCATGGGATTAAGATCACTTTATTTTGCATTCGCAGGAGTGGTTCAGCTTTTCAGATTTTTATCTTACGCACTTTCAATTGTTCTGATTTTTATCGGTGTGAAGATGCTGATTGATCACTGGTACTCAATCCCAACTTTTTATTCATTGGGATTTGTATTGGGGATAATTACTTTATCAGTACTATTCTCAGTCTTAATTCCGGAAAAAGAAGAGACTAAATAAACTTCATCAGCTTTGAAGCGATTGGATTATCAATCGTTCTTTTTGAACCGATAATCCAGTATTCTTCTTTAATATTCGGCAAAGTTCCAATCTTAAATAACGTCTGATTGTGAATTTGTTCCTGTGCTGCTACATCAGGCAGGGCCGCAAGACCCGCACCTTGTGCTGCAAAAATTTTCATCAATGCCGTATCCTGAGTTTCGAGCTCGCTTAAAATTTTAATTTTCTTTGAATCAAAAAAATAATCCAGGTCATGGCGAAGTTTCGAATGGTGGGTCGGCAAAATCATCGGCTGGCCGTTGAGTGATTTTGGAAAATCTTTTTTACACTTTAAAAATTCTTTTGCGCCGTAAATAGAAACAGAGGCCTTCACAAAAGATTTACTGTTGATGTTTTTATCGCGGGAAATATCACCGGAGTAATTTGAAATGAAGCAGTCGATGTTACGTGATAAAAGTGCTTCAGTTAACTCTTCCTGATCACCTTCAACAATGCTGACAAAACAATCACCGTAACTTCTTGCCTTCTGTGCGATTTCCCATACGATCTGTTTGGGAACGCTGTCGAGAGCTCCCAGGCGAAATGGTGTTTTATTTGAATAAGATTTATCAGCTATTACTTGAAGCATTTCCTGCCCAAGCTGGCCGATCTCATTGGCGTATTTCAAAACGACTTTACCTGCATCAGTTAAAATCAGTTTGCGGTTTTTTCTTTCAAAAAGTTCGATCTCTAATTGCTCTTCGAGTTGTTTTAATTGCGCACTGAGAGCTGGTTGCCCTATGAGTAATTTCTCAGAAGCTTTGGAAATACTTCCTTCATTGGCGATTTCTTTAAAATAAATGAGGTGATGGTAATTGAGCCATTTCATAATATCTCCTGGTTATGAGCATTATAGAAAATAACTTCGTAAAAAACGAACTATTTCTACTTTAATATCAATTTTATTAAAACGGCGCCATGGACTAAGATCACATAATCAATAGTCCAGGAGGATTTATGAAAGAACTTACAGTGAGAGATTTAAACGTACTAAATGTCTCAAGCAAAGGCCCGATGATCTCGCTTTATTTATCAAAAGATGAAGCGATTCTGGACCAGAAATCCATGCTCGAAAGATGGAAAGAACTTTTAAACAAGGCCGAATATTTTCTTCTTAAAGACTACACTCGTTCGTACGTTGATCAGTTTATGAAAAAATTATGGGACGTTGATTATATTGGCAAGCTTGAAACGCTCGACCGTGGTTTTATTATTTTTCACTCGGAAGAAGGATTTGATAATGAGCCTGGCTTTATCCGCGTTCAGTCTTCAATCAATGACCTCGTCGTTGTTGCCGATAGTTTTCACATTAAACCATTAATCAGAATTAAAAATAATGTCAGAGGATTTTTTATCGTCACGATGAGTTCACGTGCAATCAATGTATTGATTGAAAACAGCGGACATCTTATCAAGCTCGATTCTTACAGAAATGAGCCGGGAATTGACGGCACGAATAAAAAAGATTCCAGAGGTTTTTTCCTCAATGCTTCACAGGAATTGAATAAACTTTTTACGGCCTACAGGCTCCCGATTATTCTCGCTGGTGTGAAAGATCACATCGAGCATATGAAAGGCCTTGTAAATCAATCTATGCTGATGGAAGAATCTATTGTCGGTAATGTCGAAAAAATGAAAGCAGTTGAACTTCGCGAGCGAGTTTATGAAATCCTGAATCCTTATTATGATCAGCAGGAGCTTGGAGCGATAAAAGAACTGGAAGTGGCCATGAGCAGAGATCAGGCCGTTACATATCTTGAAGATATTGCCATCAGCGCAGTTTTAGGTAAAATCACAAAACTATTTGTAGTTGAAAACAGATATGTATGGGGATCAATTAATAAACATACGGGAGAATTATTCATTGCTCCAAGACAAATGAATGCACACGATGATGATGTACTTGATGACCTTTGCCAGTTAGTTCTTTCTAAAGGCGGTGAAGTTGTCGTTGTAAAAGAGATTAATAATTTTAAAGGACACTACGCTGTTGCGATCGTTACTGATAGAGGGCATCTGTACCAGACAGACTTCGATTCAGAATTAATGCGCGAGCCACTGGTGATGTAATCAGGAGAAAGTTTTAATGTTTGCAGTTCACTCGATTTGGGAATGGCTCGCTTTTTTTGGAATCATCACATTTATGTTAACGCTCGATCTCGGAGTGTTTCACAAAAAAGTCCATAAGGTTTCTATAAGAGAATCTCTTACATGGACAGCAGTATGGATTTCAATCGCTATGATGTTCAATGCGTGGGTCTATCACAGCATGGGCGAACAAAAAGGACTGGAGTTCTTATCCGGATACCTGATTGAAAAAGCGCTTAGTGTAGATAACATTTTTGTTATCTCAATTATCTTTTCGTATTTCAGAATTCCCGCTCAGTACCAGCATCGTGTTTTATTCTGGGGAGTGCTTGGAGCTTTATTTTTTCGAATTATTTTTATTTTCGCAGGGGTTGCGCTCATCCAGAAATTTGAATGGATGATTTACATCATGGGGGGATTTCTGGTTTTCACCGGGCTAAAAATGCTGAGGGGAGAAGAGAAGACTATCGATATCGAAGCAAATCCAATGATCAGGTTCATAAAAAGATTCTGGAGCATTACACCGGAGCTCGATGGACAAAATTTCAGAACTCACCATAAAGGGAAAAATCATTTCACTCCATTATTTTTAGTTTTGGTAATGATCGAGACAACAGATATTATTTTCGCCGTCGATTCAATTCCCGCGATCCTTGCAATCACCCCCGACCCGTATATAGTTTTCACTTCAAACGTTTTTGCGATTTTAGGTTTAAGATCACTGTATTTCGCCCTCAATGGCATTATGGAAATGTTCGAATACATCAATTATGCATTGGCAGGAATTTTATGTTTTGTTGGTGTAAAGATGATCATTACACCCTGGTATCACATCCCGACGATTGCCTCAGTTGCGGTTATCTTTACGCTTCTAATAATTTCAATAGTCGCCTCCATTTATTTCCCTAAAAAGAAGAAAAAACTACCAAAACCCGCGGTATAAATTACCGCGGCTATCGTAGAGGAGAATGTTTGTTTAGAATTATCAGATCAAACTTTTGGAGAAACTCTATGAAAAAAGCTGCTGGATTATTATTTGTTGTATGTGTAACTTTCTTCTCACCAAAAGCTCATTCAGAATTAAATTTAAAAGTTAAAATCCATCAGATCATCGGAACTAAAACTGTTGAGACAATCAAGACAATTTCTGCCAACTATGGTCAGGATATCGTCATCATGCCAGAGGGTGGACTGACTAATAAAATCGTTTTAAGTTTGAAAAAATTTAAAAATATTATGGTGAACGGAAACAGCATTAATCCGGTACAAATCGATATGAAAATGTTCAATGAGATGAAGAGACTAATCGGGAAACCGCAGACGATTACTTCTTTTTATAATAAGTCAGCTCAGTTTAATTCTGAAGACACAAATATTTCGCTGAATTTCGAAGAAATTTAATTCGGAAGTAGGCCTTTCAAAAAATTTTCCATTCTATCAAATACCGAGTGATTTAATCTCTCAGCTTTATTCTTGCAGATCTTAATGGCATTACAATGCTCATCCCTGGCGATTTCGTCAATGAAGTCCATCATTGCTTTATAGCCTTTGATATTGAGCTGGTGCATTTCCTTGATCTCTAAAATCTGTCCCAGGTGAGGGCATGGTGTGATCTTGTAGCTGATAGTTCCGACACATTCATCATCCGCAAAGAGGCCTATCAACTTTAAAAGTTGGTGGTTCCTATATGAATCGTGCTTCAATGCATATTCATAAAAAGATAGCGGGTATTCTCGTTGATTGAGGATACTATACGCCTTCTCAAAGTCTTCCTTGACCGTGATTAATCGAATGTCCATTAACCCATCTTAAAGGGTGACGGAAAATTATCAAGAAAATTTATACGAAGCAAAATAGTCGGGAAAAACTTAAACGACTTTCAGCCCACTTACAGTTGTAGTAGCAGAAGATGAAGATGAAGATATGTTTCTAAGCTTTCTGATCTGAAGGATTATAGTTGTCATGTTATCGGCCGATCTTTTCATGCGCTCGAGGGCAGCAGTAATATCCTTTGGCGGATTGTCCTGTAGAGATTCAATTGTCATTGAGAGAATTTGCAGAGGATTAGCAAGATCATGAGTAAAATGCTTGAGGTTGTTACTGTTTTCCAGTTTCAGTTCCTCAATGATTCTTTCGTAAGTTTTAATCACAGCTTTCGCAGCATCGAGTTCCTTTTTAAGGTTCTTATTTTTGTCGTTTTGGCTACTTCTTACAATTAGATTTTCTTCTATATTCATAAATTCATCTTACCAAATCGCAGTAAATTTCGCGCTCGGGTAAGAAATTCCTTAATGTGCAATCAAATGTACATTTTTCATTGGTAAATCTGTTGTGTTTGGGCATAAAATTCCTTTCTTTAATCATTTATTAAGTAAGCCCAATAGAGGTCGTCCAATGAAAGTTAAGATTCCTAGTCATGTAATCAATTGCCAGAATTTTGTGAACGGACAATTTCAGAATGCGAAAGGCGAGAAGATAGATATTGTGAGCCCGTATAACGGAAAAAAAATCGGAGAGATGCATTCATCAACAAAGGCCGATGTTGATGCTGCCTGCGAAGCTGCGGCCATTGCACAAAAAGAATGGGCCGATGTACCGATGAAAGAAAGAACAAAAGTTATGTTTAACTTCAGAAATATTTTACTGCGTGACCTTGAAGAGATCGCACATTTAAAAAGTTCTGAATCAGGAAAATGTTTTGCTGAAGGACAAGCTGGATTGATGAAGGGAATTGAAGTTCTTGAGTTCGCCATTTCGCTTCAAAACATGGATATCGGCGGACGCGTAGAAGTTTCCCGCGGTGTCAGCTGTGAGTATCGACGTGAACCAGTTGGCGTCGTAGCTAACATTACTCCGTTTAACTTTCCTGCAATGGTTCCTATGTGGACTATTCCCATTGCACTTACTTTAGGAAACGCTTACATCTGGAAACCTTCAGAAAAAACTCCTCTAACATCACTTCGAATTGCAGCAGCACTAAAAGAAGCAGGACTTCCGGATGGATTGTTCCAGGTGCTTCAGGGCGGGCGCGAAGCAGTTGAAGCTGTCATTGATAATAAAAATGTAAAGGCGATTGGATTTGTTGGTTCAACAAAAATTGCAAAAACAGTTTACGATCGTGGAACTCAATTAGGTAAACGTGTACTTGCTCTTGGTGGAGCAAAAAATCATATCGTACTTCTACCTGATGCAACTCCAGATCTTGCTGGAGTCGGTATCGCTGATTCTTTTACAGGGTGTGCGGGACAACGTTGTATGGCCGCTTCAGTTCTGCTTGCAGTAGGTGAAGTTGATCAGCACATTAAAAAAATTATTGAAAGAGCAAGCTCAATGGTTCTGGGTGAATCAATGGGTGCGATCATTACAAAAACTCAGGTGGAGTTTTTAAGATCGGCTATTGATAGAGCAGAAAAGGCAGGAGCAAAAATTCTTCTGGATGGAAGAAAAGCAAAAGCACCAGCTGGAATGGAAGAAGGAAACTGGATCGGGCCTACGATTTTAGACAATGTTCAACCGGGTAGTGAAGCTGCCGGCATTGAACTCTTCGGGCCGATCATCAGCATCGTTCGTTGCAAGGATATTTCTGAAGCAATGAAAATTGAAAACAGTGTTGAGTATGGAAATGCCTGTTCAGTGTTTACACAAAGTGGAGCGCTGGCAGAAAAAGTTATCCGCATGGCAAGCACAGGAATGGTTGGAGTGAACGTTGGAGTTCCTGTTCCACGCGAACCATTTTCATTCGGCGGAACCAACGCTTCAAAATTCGGTCACGGTGACATTACTGGTGAGCACTCGCTGGATTTCTGGAGCAACATAAAAAAAGTAACAGTTAAATGGGAAAAACAAAACGACAACAACTGGATGTCGTAATTTAGAGGCGTATATGGAAGACACTACTGAAAAGAAATTTAAGAGATCGGCACACGTTGTATTAACGTCGCATTCAAAACAGCTTTATAAAAACAGCTTAGTCATTCACTGGGGAGCAAAAACTCCGGCTGAACGCGGACCGGTTATCGGATCACTGACTGACGTAAAAGAAAGAAATGCTATTGGAACTCACAGCGGAAGTTATTCTGTTTATCGTGCGCTTTCAATTGCACAAGGCTCTTACGATACAAACCACAGACCAGATCTGCACAACACAGAAAGCCCGGTGAAGATCGGACCTTTCCCTTCGTGGTCTGATCCGGACAAAATGGTTTCAATCGATCCATGGGGACTTGATGTTCAAATCAATTTCAAAAAACTTTATGATGAAGGTTACGATATTCGTCCTACGATTTCTGTAACCCAGGCTCACTTACAACTTCCGGAAATCCACTTAGCAATCCAGGCCGGTAGATTAAAAATCGACGGAAAAATTGTTAAAGAAAATATGGATGTAAAAGTAACAAAAGTTGCTTTAGAGCCCGTATGGTATTTACCGGGAATCGCAAAACGCTTAGGTGTTGATGAAGGCGAGCTTAGAAAAATTCTTTTCCAGGAAACTGGCGGAATGTTTCCTGAACTTGTTACCCGTCCGGATTTAAAAGTTATGCTTCCACCAATCGGAAGTACGACAGTTTATATTTTTGGTAATCCACAGGATTTATCAAATCCCAAAGTTGAACTTACATGTAGAGTTCACGATGAATGTAACGGTTCAGATGTTTTTGGTTCTGATATCTGCACGTGCAGACCTTACTTAACTTACGGAATCGAAGATGCTGCAAGAACTGCTCAACGTGGTGGTGTTGGTATTATCGCTTATTACAGAAAAGAAGGACGTGCACTTGGGGAAGTAACAAAATTCCTTGTATACAACGCCCGTAAACGTCAACAGGGCGGAGACTCTGCTGCGACTTACTTCCGTCGTACAGAATGTGTGGCCGGTGTTGAAGATGCCCGCTTCCAGGAATTAATGCCGGACATTTTACAATTTTTTGGAATCACAAAAATTCATAACCTGCATTCTATGAGTAACATGAAATACAATGCCATCGTAAAAAGTGGTATTGAAGTTGTGAACCGTATTCAAATTCCACCTGAACTTATTCCAGCAGACGCTCAGGTTGAGATCGAAGCGAAAAAAGCTGCAGGATATTTCACTCCAGATGAAGTAAAACACGGAGATGAACTTCAGAAAGTTAAAGGGAGACCAATTGATGAATAATTATTCTGAGAAAGATCTCGATTTTTTACTTTCGCCAGAGGCAATTCGTCAGAGTGCTGAAACAATTTTTAAATTAGCTCAGGAAGGTAAAACGCATTTTGAATATCATCCTGAAAAATTTGATGAACTTGTTGATTACGTTATTACTGTGATCAATGAAAATTACCCGGACCACAACATTCCATTTCACTCGAGATGGGGACATTTTAAAGTGGGCGGAATCAATCGCCCTGATTTGTTAAATGAAAAAATTATAAACAGGGATGCGATGGAGAGAGCGAGAATAAAACTCGACCTTGTTATCACATCTGTTCTTTTAGATGCCGGTGCCGGAAACGTCTGGGCCTACAATGAAAAATCATCGGGAAAAATGTTCAATCGTTCGGAAGGTCTGGGAGTCGCAAGCTTCTACATGTTCATGGAAGGAAATTTTTCTGAAGACGGTTCATTGAAAGCAACATTCGGTGGATTACAAAACTTAACGGCAGCAAAATTAAAAACTGCGTTTCAAGTTTCTGAAGAAAATCCTCTGGTCGGTGTTGAAGGTAGACTATCTCTGCTTCAAAATCTTGGAAAAACAGTTGAGCAGAAAAAAGAATTGTTTCCATTGGGAAGACCGGGAAGCATTGTAGATTACTTAGAGATCCGTTATGGAAAAAATATTACAGGACCTCAGTTGTTAAGAGCAGTACTCGACGGACTTGGAGAAATCTGGCCTGGTAGAGTAAAAATCGGCGGAGTGAATCTTGGTGATGCATGGCCGTACAAAGATGTTCAGGGTGGCCTTGCAGTCTTCCATAAACTTTCTCAATGGATGACTTACTCATTAATTGAACCGTTAATTGAAGCAGGATTTGTTGTAACTGATGTTGATAAATTAACAGGCCTTGCTGAATATAGAAATGGCGGACTACTTGTTGATAGAGATCTCATCACACTTAGAAATCCAAAACTCGCAGAATTAAGTCACAGACCGGATTCAGAATTAATTATTGAATGGCGTGGATTAACAATTGCACTTCTTGATCGCATCGGAGCTCAGGTTCAAAAGAAGCTGAATAAAAATCCAAGTGATTTTCCACTGGCAAAAGTTCTCGAAGGGGGAACATGGTGGGCCGGCAGAAAAGCGGCAAAAGCAAAACGAGCAGACAGTTCACCGCCGTTAAAAATTGAAAGTGATGGAACAGTTTTTTAAGAATTACACCTAAGGATTATATATGACAGGCAAAGTTACAGTTATCAAACACCCGCTACTAAAACACAAGCTGGGTCACTTAAGAGATAAAAACACCAACTCGAATGATTTTAGAGAAATTACAAAAGAGATTTCTAAAATACTAGCTTATGAAGCCATGAGAGAATGGGATCAGATGGAAACAGTTTCCATTGAAACTCCTATCGCAAAAACAACTACCGAAAGAATCAAAAATCCTCCGGTTGTGGTTTCTGTTTTAAGAGCAGGAAACGGAATGCTCGATGCAGTTCTTTCAATGATACCAATTTCAAGTGCAGGGTTCATCGGGATTTATCGCGATAAATTTATTCACAATACTGTTGAGTATTATTTTAAAATGCCGGAAAATATCAAAGGAAAAGAAATTCTTCTCTGCGACCCGCTGGTAGCAACGGCAGATACAATTGTGGCAGCGATCGATCGCCTGAAACAATATGAAGTCGGGAAGATTAAAGTTCTTTGTATTATCGCCAGCAAAACTGGTTTAGAACGTCTTCATTATTTTCACCCTGACGTAGAAGTGCTTACTTTAAATGTAGAAGAGCAGATTAATGAAGTTGGATACCTAGTTCCTGGTCTTGGGGACGCAGGGGACCGCTTGTTCCAAACTAAATAAGAGGATTCGTTATGGTTGTTCCTTATATTATCGGTGTAGCAGGTGGAAGCGGATCGGGAAAAACTTTTTTCGCCCGTGAACTTCAGAAAATTCTCGGCGACGAGCTTTGCACGATTATTTATCAGGACAATTATTACATCGATCAGTCACATCGTTTTGACGGCGATGGTGGATCGGTTAACTTTGATCATCCCGACAGTCTTGATTTTGATCTGCTGGCCCAGGGCCTTGCAGCTCTTAAAAAAGGACAGAAGATCGAAGTTCCACTATACGAATTTTCAAACCATACAAGAAAATCTGAAACAATCGACTGCCATCCTAAAAAAATTATTTTAGTGGATGGCATTCTGATTTTAGATTCAGCTGCCGTTCGTGCGCAACTGGATGAAGCCATCTTCTTTGATACGCCGGAAGAGCTGCGTTTTAAACGCCGTCTGGACCGCGATGTAAACGAAAGAGGCAGAACAGCTGAAGGTGTAAAAAAACAATTTGATCTGCAGGTAAAACCTATGCACATTCAATTTGTGGAGCCATCTAAGGCCCATGCGCAAACCATAGTAAAAGATTTCGGTGACTACCACGAAACGATAGAGTTCTTTAGCAGAAAACTGACTTAATTATCTTTGGATTCAAAATGAAAATGTTATCAATCCTGTTTTTAGGGCTATTGATCAGCAGTAGCGCTTTCTCTTCAACCAATATTTTATTTTTAGGCGATTCACTTACCGAAGGTCAGGGCGTTGATGAAAATCAGGCATTCCCCAGACTGGTCGAGCAAAATCTTCGAGAAAGAAAACATGATGTCATTGTCACTAACGGCGGCGTGAGTGGATCGACATCTGCAAGCGGTGTTACGAGATTAAAGTGGCACTTAAAAAAGAAAACAGACATTATGGTGCTGGAGCTCGGGGCCAATGACGGACTTCGAGGATTAAAAATTACAGAGACACAGAAAAATCTTAAAGAGATTATCCGCCTCGCAAAAAATAAAAAAGTAAAAGTACTTTTAGTCGGTGTACTGATGCCGCCTAACTATGGGAAAAAGTACACTGACGAATTTGAGCAGATGTATAAAAAGATTGCAGTTGATGAAAAAATTCCGTTCCTTCCTTTTATCTTAAATGGAGTAGCTGGAAAAAATGAACTGAATCAGGCCGATGGAATTCACCCCAATCCTAAAGGGCATGAGATCGTCGCTGGTAAAGTGACAGACTTCGTGGAAAAAAATCTATGAAAATTTCAATTAAAAATATCAATAAGCATTTTCAGCAGGGGAAAAACACAATTCATGTATTGAATGATGTTTCACTTGAAGTGAAGTCTGGCGAGATCATCGCTCTTCTGGGAAAATCAGGAAGCGGTAAAACGACAATGCTGTCTCTGCTTGCAGGCCTGGATAAACCGGATCATGGAAGTATCATGATCAATGACCTCGACCTGACAAAATTATCTGAAGAAGAGCTTTGTGATTTTCGTGCAAAGACTTTGGGAATTGTATTCCAGCAGTTTCATCTGATCCCGCATTTAACGGCAATGGAAAATGTTTTACTCTCATTTGAAATTAACGGAAGTGAAGATAAAGAATCTGCTGTGAAATGGCTCGACATGGTTGGACTTAAAGACCGCGCGGACCATTATCCTTCGATGTTATCGGGTGGTGAGCAACAAAGAGTTGCGATTGCCCGCGCACTTTCATTCGGACCTCCGCTGCTTCTGGCAGATGAACCTACGGGAAACCTCGACGTTGAAACGGGAAAATATGTCATAGATCTTTTATTCAAAATGGTTAGAGAAAAAAAGACAACGATGATCCTGGTCACTCATGATGAAGAGCTTGCTGCAAAAGCAGACCGTATCGTTCGACTCGTAGGTGGAAAATGTCTTTCATAAAATTCTTCTGGCGGGATTTTAAATCTGACCGCTCATTTAACTGGTTCTATGTACTTTGCGCTTCATTGGGGATCATCGGACTATTATTGGTTGAATCATTCAAGGTCGGTGTCGAAGACAAGATCGCCAAAAATGCTAAAAACTTTATTGCATCAGACTTATCGATATCTACAAGAAGAGCTCTCGAAGAAAAAGAATTAAAAGGCATTGAAGGTTACCTGACCGAAAAAAAATTCTCTTACGCCAGATGGACTGAAACTTATTCTCTGGTCATGAAAGTTCAAAGAAGCGGTGACCATGAAGAACCATTATCGAAACTTGCTGACCTAAACTTTGTCACACCTGAGTTTCCTTTTTACGGAAGTGTCGTCCTCGAAAATCAGGGAAAAAAAGGGCCAGGCAACTGGAGCAGCATTCATTCTACGCCAACGGTGTGGATGAGCCGCGACTTGTCGTGGGAATTAAATCTTAAAGTAGGTGATCAGGTAAAAATTGGAGAGGCCTTATTTACTGTAGGAGGAATTATCCTTCAGGATCAGTTTTCTTCATTCAGGGGATTTAATCTCGCACCTAAAATATTTCTTTCCTATAATTTTCTTCCTCAGACCCAGCTGGTGAAATTTGGTTCCACCGCCACTTATAGTTTTGCCATCAAGCTTCCTGATACAACAAAAACAGAAACGATCAGGAAAGAACTGCGCGGAATTTTAATTGATAAAAGTATCAAGATTGCAGGACCGACTCAGGCCAGCCAGCAGATTTCAAAATCACTTGACCTGCTCACAGATTATTTAAGCCTTATCACACTGATGACTTATCTTCTAAGTCTTGTAGGACTTTATTATTTTACCCAGCACTTTCTTTCTAAAAAACTAAAGACGTTTTCGATTTATAAAGCGATGGGACTTAAGACTTCATTTCTATTCAGGGTGAATTTTATTCACCTTATTGTTCTTACTACTTGTGCGGTTGTGATTTCGACAGGCATTATTGTCGGTGTATTACCATTTCTGGAAAACTTTTTTATTAAACTTGTTGGAGAAGAATTATATTTTAGATTGAGTGCAATGTCGCTGGTTCGAATTTTAAGTCTTTCCCTTGGAGGAAGTCTCCTGGCATTGGGCCCGTTATTCTGGGGAGCACTCCAGACTCCGGTCGCGACAATCTTCCAGGATCTCCCAATGGAGTTGAAGAGAATAAGATTTTATTATTTTATTCCATTACTTCTCTACGTCATCATCCTTGCTATTCTCCTGGCCAATTCATTTAAGGTTGGATCATTATTCCTCGGAGCTCTTGGCGCGATTATTATCCTTGCGGCCATTTGTTTTAAAGGGATCACGACAATGATGGATAAAGCTTCAGGCTCATTCGCATTTGTGAATCGTCATGCAGTAAGAACATTGAGCAGATATTTCACGTCATCATTCACAATATTTATCTGTCTGCTGATGGGAATGACTCTTACAACTTTTATTTTCCAGCTGGAAGGATCTCTTAGACAGGAATTCACACAGACATTCGGAAATAAACGCCCTGATCTTTTTATCTTTGATTTACAGGATACTCAGGCAGAGCAGTTCGAGCAGATTACAAAAACGGAAGGCTGGAACAGAACAATGTTCGCTCCGATGATCAGAGGAAGACTTATCAAGATCAATGATAAGGCCACTCAGAAAAAAGAAACACCGGGCGAAAGTGATCCTAACTTTCAGACACGCGAAGAAGAAAATTCAGAGAGCATGAGAAACCGCGGAGTGAATTTAAGTTACCGTTCACATCTTTCATGGTCAGAAACTCTGGTGGAGGGAAAATTCAACGGCGAAAAATGCAATGTTGAAAAAGGTCCTTGCGAAGTTTCACTAGAAGCAAATTATGCCAAACGTTTAGGTGCCAACCTTGGCGATAAATTAATGTTCGATGTAAGTGGAATAGAAATCGAAGGAATTGTTACAAGCATGCGAACTGTGAAGTGGACGAGCTTCGAGCCTAACTTTTTTATTTTATTCCAGCCTGGTGTACTTGAAGAAGCTCCAAAAACATATCTGGCTTCAATTAAAGTGAAAGACTATTCGGAAAAGCAAAGAGTCTTTACTAAAATGGCACAAACGTTTCCTAGTGTCTCGTTACTGGAAGTTTCAGAGCTGGTAAGAAAGCTGACAACGATTTTTGATTTAATGGTTGTCGCCATTAAATTTATCTCTTTCCTTTCGCTCTTCGTAGCGCTGGTCGTATTGATAGCGGTGAGTTTCAATCACCTTGAATTAAGAAAAAGAGAAATGGGTCTGTTTTATATGCTGGGTTTGAAACTGGATACTATCAAAAAAATCTACGGCAGAGAGTTCAGCTTTTTAATTCTATTTTGTTTTATACTCTCTATTATTTTTGGAACAGGATTAACTATCCTGATCATGAAAAATATTTTCAACTCAGAAATAGTTTATCGCTTTGGATTTGTGGTTCCAGTCATGGCCGTTCTTGGATTGTTATTATTTACAATTGTAAGCGTACGGGTTCGTCAGCTGGTAAAAAATAAAAATTTATTCTAAAACTGGCCTCTGATTGTTTCAAACAAGTGAATGGAGGGCTGTCCATTCATTGGACAGTTTGCTAGAATTGGTTATGACAAATTTTATCGTGATATTCACCTGTCTGTTTGCCGGAATTCTGTTCAAAAAACTCCGTCATTTTCCGGGCAACACTCCTCAGGCGTTGAATGCCTTCATTATATACCTGTCATTACCCGCCCTGGTTTTTGCCCAACTTCCAAAATTACTTGTGACTCTCGACTGGAGTTCAAATTGGTGGCTGCCTGTTTCGATGGCATGGCTTTGTTTTATCATTTCTTTTTTTGTCGTTTCTTGTATTGGAAAAAAACTGGGATGGAGTGATCCTAAAATCGGCGCTTTAATTTTAACAGTCGGTTTAGGAAATACTTCCTTTGTAGGTTTCCCTCTTCTTGAAGCACTTATTGGGCCTCATGCAATACCGATAGGTATTCTTGCTGATCAGCCGGGCAGTTTCCTGGTTCTATCAACTTTGGGAGTTATTGTTGCCGCGATGTATTCTGGCGCTAAGATCACAACTGGATTTGTAGTAAAAAGAGTTTTTACTTTTCCTCCCTTTATTTGTTTGATTGTAACGGCACTCTGGTATTTATTATGGGGTATAAACAATCCTCATAGTCTCGATGTTGTCACACCGGCCTTTGAAAAAGTCGCAAGCACATTAGTACCATTGGCATTATTCACTGTTGGATTTCAACTGCAGTTTGATTTAAAAATTTTAAAAAAGAGATGGATGCCACTTACAATGGGTCTGCTTTTAAAATTATTTATTTTCCCTGCACTCATGGCCTTTATTTATATTAAACTATTAGGCGGTCACGACCTGGTCACTCAAGTCGTAGTTTTAGAATCGGCCATGGCAACAATGATTACAGCAGTAGTTGTCGCCAACGAATTTAATCTCGATAGCGAAATTGCCAACATGATGGTAGGAATAGGAATTCCACTTTCATTACTGACAGTACCATTATGGAAATATATATTGGGATTCTAGAATCTGATTAAATTATTAATCACGATGAAATGAAAAGCAGCACCGATAATTACCAGCAAATGAAATATCTCATGATAGCCAAAAGTTTTCGGCCATGGATTCGGTCTTTTCACAGCATAAATAACTGCACCGATAGTATAAAAAAATCCACCAATAAATATTAATTCTATTCCATGCGTCCCAAGACCAGCATGCAGCTCCTTTATATAAGGAACAACCAGATATCCTGCGCAAACATAGAGTATAGACGCAACACCCTTGGGAGCGTTCACCCAAAAGAGCGACTGAAGAATTCCAAACAGAGCGACAGTCCATGTGATCATTATAAGTGTCACACCCGCTTCTAAGGGCAGTGCCAGATAAAAGAGAGGAGTACCAGTGCCTGCAATCAAAACATAAATAGCAGCGTGATCAAGACGTTTCATCCATTGACGGCTTGAAGGGGACCATGTCGGACGATGATAAAGTGCACTGATGCCGAACAATCCACAGAGACTTAAAGAATAAATAAGAAGTGAAATGAAAGTCGTAATACTGTGAGTTTTACTAAGCATCATGAGGCACGCACCAAGCGCGAGAAAAAATGCGGCCTGATGAGAGTGTCCTCGCAGGTATGGTTTAGTTAATTTTGTGTCAACCGTGCTCATAATTAAAGTTAGCACAAAAAAAATTCTATTGGGTAAAAGAAATGTCAGATGTTAATGAAGCGAGGATAAATAACGGGCAGTTCATTGAGAATAATATCTTTTAATTCAATATCTGCACTTTCAATTGTTGAGTGTACTAATTCATAACTCAACGCTGCCTGATATTCGTTCGACACAGGATAATAACTCAGATGCCATTTTTCCGGAGCAATACCGCCAAGGTCAGTAGCATAAGGACGGAAAAAATTATGTTGTTTTAAATTATCATCCAGCCACAAATGGAAGTCACCGAAGATTCCAGCTGGCACACACTCCTGCGGCAGCAACTGCACTTTATAATCTTCAGGCATGCGGCTTTTATCATAAACATCAAAGTCAGAACCCCAGTGATGTCTGCTTGCACCAGGTAGCGCAGTCCATCTTAAAATCGCATAGACAATTTCAACCGGCGTTAAGGTTTTATAATCAAGAGCATTGCCCTGATCATCAAATAGTGTTCGCAATCCTTTTGCTTTGGCATTCCAGATTGAAAGCTGGGCATCGAAGCCGCGAAAGGCACTCGCGATCTCAAGCGAAAAGCCATTTTTAGAAGCTTCTTCTCTTAACGTTTCAAGCGCAGGCTGCATTTTTTTATGCACCAGAAGTGTACTATAAGCATCAACAACAAGATGCACCTGGGTCTTTCCTGTCAGGATATCAGTATTCATACCTGCACCTTCGTATTCAACTGCCCGCATGCGGCCAGGATATCATCACCCTTTGTTGTGCGAATGAGTGCTGGAAGTTTATAGCTCTCGATAATTTTTTGAAACTGCAGAATACTTTCATCTGTTGATCGCTGATACTCTGAACCCGGAAACGGATTAAAAGGAATCAGGTTGATGATCGCCTGTTTGCCTTTTAAAAATTCACCAGTCGCCTCAGCATCAAAAGCTGAATCGTTAAAATCTTTAATCAATAGGTATTCGTAAATAATATATTGTTTGCGCGCTAGAGGAATTGTATCGATGTAATCCATGACTTCCTGAAGTGGAAATCTTTGATTGATGGGAATCAGCTGGTTTCTTTTTTCTTCAATGACTGAGTGGAGTGAAAGCGCAAGATTTACTCCGGGCATTTCTTCATTCCATCTTTTTAATCCCGGAAGATATCCGGCCGTTGATACGGTAATTTTCTGAACACCTAAACTCATCCCGTGCTGGTCGAGAAAAATTTCACTCGCTTTTTTTACGGCATCAAAATTATGTAATGGTTCACCTTGTCCCATATAGACAATATTTTTTAACTGTTGATCATCCGGTCTGTTTTCTTTAAGCCAATTCCAGGCCAGAATAAACTGTCCGATGATTTCAGAAGTTTCAAGATGTCTCTTGAGCCCTTGAGTTCCTGTAAAACAAAATGAACATTTCATCGCACATCCAACCTGAGTTGAAAGACATAATGTATATTTACTTTGAAAAGGAATCAGAACCGATTCAACTTTCTGTCCGTCTTTTAATTTAACCAGAAATTTTACTGTCTGATCACTGGATTCATGAGCGAGTTCTATTTCAGGAAGTGTGAAATCCAGATTGTTAACTACAAATTCACGGGCCGCTTTCGAAAGGTTATGATGATCACAGGGAATCAGATTTTTTTCTTTGTAATGATGGCGATACAGTAGTGAAGCACTTGCTGGGTTGAGCGCGTGACTTTTTAAAAGACTTTCAAGATCTGAAAAGTTGTGTTGATAAAAAGAAGTTTTTTCACTCATTATTATTTGCGGTTAATTTCAACGACAATTAAAGAAGAGCCTTTTGAGACTTCCAGATTATATTGATCGTTCTTTTCAAGTTTATATAATTTCTCGTTACCAATATCATAAATAAACTTTAAATCACAGCTGGCCGTGAAATTCATGACTGTCCCCGCTGGAGGATGGATTACAGAAATCGTAGTGTTAGCGTAGCTTCTGTCGGTCATGATATTAAAATCTACACATGGTCCGTCGAGAAGTGCACATGAGAAGACTTCTTCACCCTTAAAAGTCAGAGGAACAAGCTTTTTATTTAATTCTACTTTTCTCAACTCACTCTTCAAATCGAAGCCATTTCCCTCAATGAGAAGCAAGATACGATCGATGTCTGGGAAGATTGAAAACGGTCCGTCGATAGAAACTTCTGCGCGTGATAAACGGAACAAAAATGATTCTGAACTTAATCCAGGCAATAGATAGAGCTCAGTCGTTAGACCGCCGCCGTTTCTCCACGGCATACTTTTGAAATCTGATTTTTTAAATATTTCTATCATAGCTTAGAAAATGTTCTAACCACGCACCCGCATAGTCAAACCTTTTAAGAAATTTCTCAGAAGCTGATCACCGCATTCACGATAGTTGATGTGACCTTTTTTTCTAAGTAAAGCACTTAGCTCTGAACGGCCCATAGGAAAGCCAGCTAGTTTTAAAATATCATGCATGTCATCTTCTTTGAGTTCAAAAGCAACACGGAGTTTCTTGAGTACAATATTATTATTAATTGGTAGTTCCTGAGGAACCGGCGGACGAGTTTCATCTTTACCGCGCTTGTAATAAACCAGGCCATCGAGAAAATAGGCCATGGCCTCATCACTCATTTTTAAATACCCCGGGTCTTCTTCATTTAAAAGATATGACTTCACTTCTTCCAGCGGCACGCTGATGCCGGAAAGTTTCATGATATCCACTAAGCGCGCGTCACCAACGTCTAAAAGAAAGCGGATGCTGCGAAGATAATCATTATTAGTCATAGAGGTCCTCAGGAGATAAAGGTCTTAAATGAGGCCATTATAGAGGGAAAAACACGAAAAGTGACTAAAATTTAGACACTTTCTTTTACCTTTTTACAAGCTCACATGATCTAAATTGAAGAAATTCCTGAAACTGGCAGAATACTAAAAAATTACGACAACCCTACCGGAGTACAGTTATGAAATGTAAAACTCTCTTAATCGCATGTGCGCTTTCAACGGCAGCATTTAGTTTTTCTGCAATGGCCTCAAGCAATTCTATCTGCGACAGCACTTTAGCGAGAGTTTGTACTGATACTCAGACACAAAGAAGCGAAATGAACGCTCGTACATTAAAACTCAAAAATGAAATTGCAGCTGAAGCAAATAGAAATGCAGCTCCAAGAATTGATGAAATGAAAAAGCAAATTTCTAAATTCCATTTCATTAAACGCGCAATTCAATCTTATAAAATCAGAAACCAGGAAATTATGAAATCTGCCAAGACAAGAATTGGCGGTATTGAATCAGTAGTAACAAATCCTGAAAACATTGCGAAGCTAAAAGGATACATGCAGCTTGCAATCGATCAATCAAACTTTGATGCTGCTACTAAAGCAAATTTCAAGGCCATCGAATCGACAGTTATGATCGGAAACTTTGGTGACTTCCTTGAAAGAACAAATTTAGATGACGATGTTATGTCACAGCTTCTAGGTAATGCCTGTGGATCGGATGGTATGGTTGAAAATGCTTTCGCAACAACAATCAGTGGCCAGAGATACGTTTTAATCTGTCCTGGATTCCTGATCTCTATGTCACAGAACGCGAGTGATAAAGACAGATTCTCTTCAATCCTTCAGGCAATCGCTCACGAGATGGGTCACCATATCGATAACTCAAAAGTGGGTAACGATTTATACAAACCATATTTATCATGTCTATCGACTAACTACGCAGACAAGTTTAACAAATCAGCTGACGATAAAAAATTATGCGAAAAGAATCCAAAAGATGTTGATGGATGTAACCTGAAAGTTGCAACGACTCACGCTGGTGAATTAATTGCTGACCAATGGGGTATCAAGGTAACTGCAATCCACGCAAAACAAGAAAACCTGTCATTCGGTGAAACGGAAGACATGTTAGTTAATAGCTGGGCAAAACTTTGCGGAACTGGTGACGAAGGTATCCACCCGACGGGTGACTTCAGAATTGGTACTCTAATGAGAGTAAACCCTGCAATCGCTGGAGCACTTGCTTGCAACAACTCTGCGATTGTTAAACCAGCTTGTACACTTGATGGTGCAGTGAATCTCTAAGCTTTAAGAAATTTAAGAACTAACAAATACCTGTGAAGAGTAAAATCCTTCACAGGTATTTTTTTTTTATGATATTCTTTGGACTGGAGAAATTATGAAAAAACTATTACCACTAATGGCCTTGATGACTCTTCTTTTTGCATGCGCACCACGTGTGGAAAAACCTGCCGTGAGTATTTCTCATTATTCAAAACAAGTGGCTCAGATCAATGAAGTCGTCAACAAACTGATGAATGAAACGAATATTAAGCTTATGCACGATATGGCCGATGGAGTGGAAGAGACGAGAGCAATTGGATGTGATGCTGTCGGTGAAGAGTGTAATGCGTATTACGGCTTTTTAAGCAAGGTTGTGACCTTAACGAATGACGGTGACCTGAGTGTCGCTGATCGAGCTGAGCTGGAAAAAATGAAAAAACAACTTCAGGTAGAACTGAAGAAGAGTGATGTTCAAATTCAAAAAGAATGGAAAGATTATATCAACGCTGACAAAAGAAACTAAGGTTTTTTCAGGCGCACTAAAACCATACTTGTCATAAATTCTCTTCCTACTATTTTTTGCAACCAGCGCTGTCCGCGAATAGGTTTGCAGTTTAAATCTTCAACTATAAAACCGCTCTTATTAAATAGATCTTCAAATTGAGCTATCGAAAGCTGATTTAATCCGCCCGCAACTTCACCGAACTTTGAAGCTCCGTCTTTATAGAATTGGCTTCTCCAGCGAATTAAAGCTTTTTCTGTAAAGATTAAATGGGCCCATGGGAAGATAGAAAAAAGATGTCCACCGAATGGATGATACCAGGTCGGACCGAAACTTATATAAGCTTCACCACCTGGGCGAAGACAATCGTACATAATTTTTAGAATCTGGTCCGGGTGAGAAAAATGCTCGAAAGCATCGATCGAAATAATCAAATCTGCTTTCTGGACTAAATCATTAGGAAGTGTTGTCGCAAAAGCGCAGTTGGATAACTGAATATTTTCTGAATTAGATTTAACAAGCTCTTCGCGTATTTCAAGTCCCAGAGAAAGTTTCGCTCCCCATTCGGCCATCGTTTTTGTATCGCCGCCAAGGCCGCATCCAAAATCGACAACAAATTTTCCGGAAACTTTTTGCGGAAAATTATCGTCGAAAATTTTATCCAGACTTAATCTATATTCAGATGCGGGTGCCCCGACATCAAGTTGATAAAATGTTTTGAGAAATGAAAATTGAAGGTTTGAAATCATGTCGTACATCTCCGGTATAGTAACTATTTTTTTTTGATATTTGCAACAAAAAACCCGGTAGTAAGCCACCGGGTTTCTGCGGGTCAATTTTCTATTGATACGGTTCTAATAAAAGAACGTCAGTACATCACTTCTTGATACTGCCGACGGAACTGATTCCATCTCCATATCTAGATAAATCTTACATTTCTCCAGATAATTATCTGTTAAGTCCATGAGTTTTGATTCACTGAAATGTCTTTCGACCAGTGGATACATTGCATTTTCTTCTTCTTTGATATGACCCTTAATTAATCCGGCCAGTACATGGATCTTCGCGTCTATTTCATCTGACCAGGAAGTTTCTGCTCCCATTTCCTGAAGCTCTCTGATGATTTCAAAAGCAATTTCGTGTTCATCTAATCCTCTTAAGCCCTCGAGGCGTACTTCATGATTGGAAGCGCCTTGCAGTAGGCGATACAACGTATCTTGTTCTGCTTTTGCATGCATATTAAAAATAGGAAAGAAAAGGTATAATGTTGCTTGTTTGTGTTCAGGAGAAATTTCCGGGCCGGTAAGTATACTCATGTACTCTCGTAAATATTTATGGTGATGTTCAAGAACCGAAATGATGCTTGTCTCATCGTCTTCTTCGTCGAGAGACTGTCTTAATAATCTTAGAGTTTCTGTTTCATAACTCATGTATTTCTCCGGTTTATCTATAAACTCGTTTCGTGAATTCACTTTAGAATGTTGCAATTTCAAAACCATCAATTCATATCCATATTTCAAGTACTATTCAGTTGCTCTCGGGGAAAAAATGGACTTACTCGAGATCTTTATGGAAGTCCGTCACCATAAAAATCATTAAGCGTACTGGTTTCATATTGAGTGGCCACATTAGGTCTATAATTAAAAAGATGAGGATCTGAGTAAGGTCTGCGGGTAAATGCATCGTCTTTTTCCATTGCACGTATAAATCCCGGTCTCAACATGATACGACTCAGGTAATTCATGAATGAAGATTTTTTCGGAAGTACATCAAGAATATTTATTCCCCAGTGAATCGCACTTCCAAGTTGTGTATCAGCTGCAGTGAATTCATTTCCAACAGCATAAAGCTGCGAAGATAATTTTTTATCAATATATTTTACCATGTCATCAAAATGCCCGTAGGAAAAATCACTCGGTCTGTAAGTCCATCCGTGCATTTTAGCATTCATAACAGGGTCCATGACAGAGTCGCAGTAGACCAGCATGGATAAATATTGTCCGCGGCGCAAATCACCATTTTGCGGAGCTAAATTCATGTCGTTAAAAATATCGCAAAGATAAATGACAATTGCCGCTCGTTCAGTGATGATTGACCCATCATGAATAATGGCCGGGACTTTTTTGTTGGGTTGTATTTCACGGTAACCCTCAGGAGCGCCGTTTGGACTTCTGATATTTATCAGATCAACTTCATAGGGAATTTCCAACTCTTCTAATAACCAGAGAATTCCTGTTGATCGAGAACTGGGAGAGTGAAATAGTTTTACCATAAAAAACTCCTTGAAGATTATTCAAGAGTTTTTCGTGCAATTAATTGTCCATAAGAAAAACTTAAAATTTAGGTAAGGCAATTACAATTGATCCAGCGACTATAAGTAAACCACCAATCGCCGTTTGCCATGTGAGGCTTTCACCTAAAAATAATGCAGCAAGTATAATAGCGAATGCAACGCTGAGTTTATCAACGGCAGCAACCTGAGCGATGTGACCCAGTTGTAGCGCGCGATAATAACATAACCATGAAAGTCCTGTTGCGATTCCCGACAAAATTAAAAAAATAATAGTGCGCGAACTAAATTTATCTACTCTCTGCCATTCTGAATTTATACTGATGATGATTGCAGCAACAATCATGATGATGAATGTTCTGAAAAAAGTGGCCATGTTTGAGTTGACGTTTTCTACACCCATTTTACCAAAGAGTGCTGTCAGTGCAGCGAAGCCTGCAGAACCAAGAGCATAAATTATCCAGGTATTTGACACACTAACCTCATAGGAAAAAATTCATATGATGAGTGTATCGTTTAATTCTGATGAAGTGAAGTTACACTTCTGCAAGCTATATATAGAATTAATCCCATGACGAGTCTTACTGAGATCATTATTGCAAGAAAGTAGGGAGCGCGTTGAGCGGCCATGATGAGCATAATGCCGGCCTCGAAAATAAAAAAGAGAAAGCTCGCGGAAAAACCTGTGACAGTATTAACTTTCATACACAGTAGGTAAAAAATAAAATAAACCATTCCAACCAGCAAATTGAAATAACCCATTTGTAGATCGAGCAATAACGGAAAATGTCCAAAGATTGTTAATAGACCTTTAATAATATGACCAGCCATTAGCAGCAGGATCAAATTGAGGCCTACTTTAACAGAACTCGTACTTCTCATTACTTTTATCCCAAAGTTAGTGATGATGTACTATTTTAAAATGTTTTTAGATTTATAGGTTAAAAGATTTTAATAAGATTAACCATAGAGTTATTTGTCTTTTTTATTTAATCTTTAATGCTGCAGTATGGTTTTTCAGGCAGTTAATTTAAACTGAGTGCAGTTCAATGAATTACATAAGAACTGCTCTCAGTATATACTATCTATTTTTTTAATTAAGTCCCCAACGCTTTAAGATAGGATCGCTTGGATTGAAACTCATTTTCTTTTTCTCGAGCAGATTTCTGATCTGTGCGAGACTTAAGTTATTTCCTTCAACATCGATTGTCGTAGTGTTTAATGAATTTATCCAGCTATCGTAAAGTCCCGGATTGGCCGGATCAAATGATTTTACCAGGTCTTCAACTTCATTAAATTTTATCAGAAATTTTGCATCTCGGTTTGGCGTGCTCCAGTCTTCGTAGGCCTGTGTTCCCGGACGACAATCATGATTTCTACAGAATTCATAACCATCTCTAACGATTTTAATTCTCATTATTGTGTAGTTCACTAAATCATCTATACCTGTAGAGATCAGACTGTTCGGATTGTATGAAGGCTTTACACGACTTAAAACAAACTGAATGAATGAATAATAGTTTCCCTTCAATTGTACATCAAACTGTTCTTCAGAAAAACGCGGGTCTTTATTTTTTTCAGTAAGTACCCATGATCCTCTTGAGACTATCGGCCATCTCATGGCCATAATCTCTCTCGTACCTCTAAGTGGCCATGCCTGGTCGACAAAAGCTTCTTTATAAAGAGGTCGTAGTTCGCGTGGTGAAGTCGCAGATTGTGTATAAAGTGGAAGTTCTCCCGATTCAGTATAATAATTATCTGTGATGGTTCTGATATGTCCTGAACCATTGGTCTGGCTCACTATGAATGTTCCTGCACGTAAACCTTGTTGTGTAATGGCCACATGAAATCCATCAGTGGCCATGACAGTTCTCGTGCTAGTCATGTCCATAACGTAATTGAGTGCTGCTAGAAAAAGTTGATCGTCGTACCAGTTATATGAAGTCGGAAGATTTTCCCATTGTTTTCTCATCGAGAATTGTCCGAATAACGAACCTGTATCACTCACTGTATTTGCGACAGGAAGGGAGTTGATTCGGGCAAATATCCACCTGAAACCAATCTGAGCGTCAGCACAATCAGTAGGGATGTTGTATTTCATATAGAAATCGGAGGTTATTGTATCCTTCAACCAGTCTGCATATTTTTGCTCCCAATCATCACTCCATTGATTCTGAGCGATCCACAAGTTGCTGTTCTTTTTTTCCGATACACTTGTATTGACCGGCCATTCTTTTAATACTTTTGTAGCTGTGTATTTTGGATAATTGTTATCAATAAAAGTGCGTGCTTCAATATTATTCTTAAATGTTTGCACTGAGATGAGATCCTGGTAGTCGCCCATTTCCTGTGAATAAAGTTTAACTTTAATCCCATCATCATTATCTAAAACCAGATAGTGTCTCGTATCACCATCGTATTTTGTCCATAACTCGGAAGCCATGGCCTGCGACATAAAGAAGGTTAGAAGAAAGCAGAGTAAAAAAGTTCGCATTATATTTATCATTGTGACCTCGTAAATGTTGAGAAACTTAAATTTTACTCTGCAAAAGATAAACCATGTTTTTAATAAATCCGATACTCATCTATTTTCTTTTCAAAACTTGGACATCGGATAAGAATCAAAGATCTGGCAGTGTTGACATATTTCTAAATTAAGGATACAATTTGTCCGTGATAAAAAAGGAGAGCATATGAAATCCCGTTTAAATTTTTATCCACGTTCTCCCGAAGCTTTTGCCAAAATGGGTGAGCTTGGTAATATTGTTAAGTCATCTTCTTTAGATAAACATATTCTTCATCTGGTAAATCTTCGTGCTTCTCAAATCAATGGCTGCGCTTTTTGTGTAGACATGCACGTGAAAGAAGCGGCAATTGATAAAACTGAGATAGGGTTGATTAATTTCTGGAATAGACTCAGTATTACATTCAGGTCTACTCCTGGATCATCAGATAAAACACTTGGACTGGAAAATTCAGGATTATGATTTTAGGTAACCAGGTTGAATGGGCACTTCATTGCATGACAGTTCTGGCCCGTATGCCGGAGGAAACTCTGGTTTCTTCCAAGGTCCTGGCCGAATTTCATGGAGTGCCGAAAGAATATTTATCCAAGGCCATGCAGGCCCTTGCAGCTGCAGGCCTTGTTCATACACAGCTCGGGCCCAGAGGCGGATATTCACTATCACGACCTGCTAATAAAATTTCCATGCTCGATATTGTCGAGGCCGTTGAAGGAGATAAAAAAACTTTCAACTGTCAGGAAATCAGAAGAAATAATCCCTGCACGAATTTAAAAACGGTGAAACTTCCTGTATGCAATATAGCCGCAGTTATGTATCAGGCAGACAATGCGTGGCGAGATGTTTTGAGAAAGAAAAAACTTTCTGATGTCATTGCAGATCTTAAAGAAATCGTTCCACGGCCAGTGCTGGATAAATCGTTAGACTGGGTACTCGGGAAAAGTTAGTATGAATGACATCTTATAAAAGGAGTCATCTGTGTTCTATATTCTTATTGTCTGGATTTTATCTGCAGTCGCTCTTTTAATCACATCACGATTAGTAAAAGGTTTTGAGATCAGGGATTTCAAGGCAGCGATGATTGCAAGTTTAGTGATCGGATTACTAAATGCCATTCTTCGTCCGCTACTTTTATTGTTAACTCTTCCAATAAACATTCTCACACTTGGTCTTTTTACGTTCGTAGTGAATGCGATTGTTCTTAAGGCAGCTGCCGGCATGATGAGCTCATTTAAGATCGATAGATGGATGACGGCCATCATCGCGGCCATCGTTTTAGTAATTGTTCAGCTTCTTATCAGCTTCGTTTTTAACGTCTAACCTAAGGTAGATTTTACAAACTCTATTGTTAAATTCCCTGTAAAGGCTTAAATGGGCCAACATTATTTTTACAGGGAACAACATATGAAAAAATTAGCAGTAATTATCGCATTAGTACTAAGTACAACTGCTTTAATGGCATCTGAAAGAGAATTCAGAATCAATAAAGGATCAGTTGCAGAAAATGGTTATGCTATTGCATGGGGTGTTCCAGGTAAAAAAGTTGATTTCGAAGCACTTGATAAATCATCAGAAGAGGAAATTTCTAAATTTCTTGAATCATCTACAATCGTTAACTACCTTGTTGACCTTGAAACTAATAAAATTCTTTCAACACTAGACTCTGAAGAAGCAGAGTATTCGATCGCAGGACAACGTTATGGAAACCATTTTCATATCGGTCTTGAAAAACTTGAAATCGATGGAATTGGTTATGACCTGGATGCAGTTGCGATCATCGAAAACTGGAAATGGTCTAACAGCATCACTGACCTGATTATCATCAATAAAGAAAACAATGATGTTAATATTTCTCTGGATATGAAAGACAACAAGTTCAACTCACTGGTTATGAACGCTGTTTCTAAAGGCCTTAAAAAGCCAGCTGAAATCGACATGCTTGCTAATGGTGCAGTTTCAATCAATGACCTTCATAATGAATACCTGGAAAATATTGGTTCAGTAGTAAAGCTTTCAATCAGCTCTGAAATCCCGAAGGGAGAAGAGCCGGTTCTTGAAGTTGAAGCAACTATTCAAGTGACTATGGTTAACGGAGCTCCTTCTGTGAAATTGATCTCGATCTCGTCTAAAATGGAATAATTCAATACTTTAAAAGTTAAAAAAAGGCCCT
>JACMNL010000109.1 GCA_014378525.1 Bacteriovorax sp. | reverse complement strand
TTTTATCGTTATTTCATTTCGCCTTTACTTGGCCCTAAATGCCGCTTCTATCCAAGCTGTTCAGAATATTCAAAAGAATGCTTCGAGAAGTTTCCTATAAAGCTAGCAGTATGGTATTCATTTCGACGTATAAGTAGATGTCATCCTTTCTGCGATGGTGGGCATGATCCCGTCCCGCTAGAGTAATTTGTTGACTAGTATTTTTTGGAGTTCATTGCATGTTTAATACAGATCAGAAACGCGCTTTTATTGCTGTCCTTTTATCAGGGGTAGTCCTATTCGGTTGGCAACATTATTTTTCTCCGAAACCAGTTGCATCACCAATCACAACTAATAAAGAAATTCCTACCACAACTGATTTAACTGCCAGGCCAGGAACACCAGCTACTGTGGGCGCAACTTTAGGTGCTAATACAGCTCCAAATCCCACAACAATCCAACCTTTCACACTTAAAAAAGGTGCATACGAGTTCACAATCAATAACGATTTGACTGTGACTGATATGAAGAACCCAAATTCAGTTTTTGATTTCAAATCAGCAACTGATTCAGCACAACCATTAAAGATTCAAGTTGTAACAGACTACGGAGCTCTTGATCTGTTCTTCAATATGGAACAACAAGGTCCGAATAAACTGGTAGGAACAAACCAAAATTACGGTGTAAATTTCGAAGCGTATATTAAAGATAATGGCCGCGTTCATTTCAATATTAAGTCCGAGAAAGCTTATAAATACCGCTTAATTTTCGACGCAAAAAAGAAAAAATCAGAAGGTGGACAAGTACGCCACTTTTCTGTGTTCTCTAAAGATGTAAAAACGATCCCTGTTGGTGACGACAAAGAAAGCGATGGTAACTTTAACTGGATCGGAACAGATTATAACTTTCATTTATTTGCAATAGTTTTCGGAAAAGAAACTCCAGCTCGTTATAAAACAACGGAAGCAGGACAAATGTTCGTTGAAATTCCAAATGCAACAAAAGAATTTTCAGGAGACATGGTCTTCACGAAGAAAAATTATGATGAGCTAATTAAGTTAGGGGATAACCTTCATTTAGCTGTAGATTTCGGATTTTTCGCGATCCTTGCTGTGCCAACTTTACGTGCACTTCAATTCGTTTATAAGTTTATTCCTAACTACGGCTTAGCAATTATCCTTGTAACAATTCTGATTCGTTTAATTACTTTCCCTCTTCAATACAAATCGTTCAAGTCGATGAAAAAGATGCAAGGGATTCAGCCAGAACTGGCAAAAATTAAAGAAAAGTATAAAGATGAACCGCAAAAAATGCAAAAAGAAACGATGGATCTGTTCAAGAAGGCCGGAGCCAATCCGCTATCTGGATGTCTTCCATTACTTCTGCAAATGCCATTCTTCTTTGCGATTTATAAAGTTCTTTATAGCTCAGTGGAACTTGTAGGTGCTCCATTTTACGGTTGGATTCACGATTTATCATTGCATGATCCATACTACGTTCTTCCAGTGTTAATGGCGTCAGCAATGTTCGCTCAACAAAAATTAACACCAACAACCACAATGGATCCTACACAAGCAAAAATCATGATGTTTATGCCTGTGATTTTCGCTTTCATTATGAAGAGTTTACCAGCGGGATTAGTGCTTTATATTTTCGTATCGACAACTGTGGGTATTTTCCAACAGATGCTTGTATACAAAATGGCAGACTAATAAATATGTTATATGAATTTTTATACAGACGATAAATCTATAATTGCTTGCAGTACTGGAAATCAATCCAATACTGCAATTGCAATCATCAGACTCTCTGGTTTTAAAAGTTTACTCGATCTACAGAAATTTTTCTCATTCAACCTCCAAAAAACAGAAAATCGTAAATCTCATCTTACAAATATTATTTTTAAAGACAAAGTTTATGACAATGCCTTGTTCGTCTATTTTCCTGATGGCCAGAGTTATACAGGCGAAAACGTCCTGGAATTATCGGTCCATGGAAACCAGCTCAACATTCAAAGAATCCTCGATCTTTTTATAAAAGAGGGCGCACTAAGATCAGCTCATCCGGGAGAATTCACATATAGAGCTCTGAAAAATAAAAAACTAAGCCTTTCACAAGTTGAAGGCCTCGACATGCTCCTGAATGCCAATTCAAGTTTGATGCTGTCGCAAGGTTTAGATATTCTCCAAGGTGACTTGCACGCTCAATATCTGGCCCTCTACGATTCTTTTTTAAAACTAAAAGCAGCTGTTGAGATTTCGATTGATTTTTCTGAAGATGTAGGCGCTGAAGAAACACAAATTTTCTTTAATAAATCATTCGAAAAGTTTTTTAAACTTATCTCGGCTTTAAAAACAAGAACCGAAGGAAATGTGTCGGCTTTGTTATCGCCAGAAATTGTCCTGGTGGGGCAGACCAACGCTGGGAAAAGCTCACTATTTAATATTTTATTAAAACACGATCGTTCAATCGTCTCAAATATTGCCGGTACCACACGCGATTACATATCAGAAGTTATTCATTTAGAAGGGATTAACTTTAAGTTAGTCGATACGGCCGGAATTCGTGAATCAAATGATGTCATTGAAAACATCGGAATCGATAGGGCCATGGGAATTCTAAGCCGTGCTTTCTACAAAATCCTGATCGTAAATCCATTCGAAACAAATGCCGAGTATTTGAAAAAATTTAGCGATATTGATTTCGATTTCCTAATTTTTTCTCACTCCGATAAAAAAGATTTTTTAGAGCAACTTTCATTGGTAAATTTCTCAAAAATTAAAACAAAATATTTATCAAAAGCATCTTTCGATACAAGCGTTTGTGGTTCTATAGAACCACTAAATATGTCTGGTCCTATGGGACCAGACACGATAGCGATGCACCCCAACTTCGCATTAGGTGGTCCTATAGAACCAGTTAATAAAAGTGGTCCTATAGAACCACTAAAAAATGATTCGATCCAATCTGGTCCTATAGAACCAGTTTTAAAATACCATATTCTCAAAAAGTTCGAGGTATTGACTGCTAATAATCCGATTTTACTCGAAAGACATAGAAATGTAGTAAATAAGATTTATAGCGAATCTGTTAGCTTTAAGAATAATATCAATGGGTTAACTGATGTCGCGATTCTCTCTTCTGAAGTCAATATACTTGGATATTCTCTGACAGAATTGATCGGGATTGTTTCACCAGATGATGTACTTAATTCTATATTTTCTAATTTTTGTATAGGGAAGTAGCCGAATCGTGCAACTTGTTATATCTCAATGTTCTACGTGGAACAAAAAACTATGAACAACATATTCGATATTTTAATCATTGGTGGCGGCCACGCTGGAAGTGAAGCTGCCTGGATTTCATCTCAATTTGATTTGAGAGTTGGGCTTATTTCTGGTCCGGGAGCATCTCTTGCTTCGACTCCATGCAATCCAGCAGTTGGTGGAGTGGGGAAAGGACAAGTAGTTCGAGAGATTGATTCCCTAGGTGGATTGATGGGAATCGTAGCCGATAAGGCCGGTATTCAATATAGGACACTGAATGAATCAAAAGGATTCGCAGTTCAATCAACGAGAGTTCAAGTCGACAAAGAGCTTTATACAAAATACGCCGAAGAACTTTTATCTTCGAGAGAGAATCTTTCAATTGTTCGCGAAATGGTGAAGGCCGTAAAGCGTGACCGAGAAAAATTTATTGTTACGACTGAATCGGGAAATATTTATTCTTCAGCAAAAGTAATCATTACAACAGGTACTTTCCTCGCAGGGAAACTTCATACAGGCGAAGAGCAAAACGCCGGTGGAAGAGTAGAGTGCCAAGAGTCTGTTGGATTAAATGATTTGCTTTCAGAAATTAAAACTCTTCCAAATAGGTTCAAAACTGGAACTCCACCAAGAATTGATCGTAAATCGATTAATTATTCTGTGATGGAACCTCAGGAAAGTGATTTCGGAACAAGAAACTTTCATTCTTTAAGCGAACCGTTCAACAGAAACTCAAAACAAGTCCCTTGTTACCTCACAAGAACAAATTCAGAAACTTTATCGATTATTCGTGCGAATAAAGAGCGCTCTCCAATCTTCAACGGACAAATTAAAGGTGTCGGACCAAGATACTGCCCCTCTATTGAGGATAAAGCGTTTAGATATACAGAAAAGGATGTCCACCACGTGTTCGTTGAGCCAGAAGGATTGAATTTAGAGACGATTTATCCCAATGGGATCTCAACTTCGCTACCAAAAGATGTACAAGAAAGCTTTATTCAGACAATTTCTGGACTGGAAAACGCAAAAATCCTGGTTCACGGATATGCAGTTGAGTATGACGTAGTCGATACTTCAGAATTATCCCGATTAATGGAGTACAAAGACATTCCAGGTTTGTTCTTTGCGGGACAAGTTTGTGGGACTTCTGGATATGAAGAGGCAGCAGGGCAGGGAATTATTGCTGGAATTAATGCTTCTTTAACCTTATTAGGTAGAGAACCACTGATTTTAAATAGAAACGACTCTTATATCGGAGTTATGATTGAAGATTTAGTCTCAAATAAAAGAGATGAACCTTATAGATTGTTTACTGCAAGATCAGAAAACCGACTTTATGTTAGGGAAGATAATACAATTCTTCGTATGAATAAATATAGAAAGTGCCTCGGATTCTTAACTCGATTGGATTATTTCCAAGAGAGCATACTTGATGAAGTAGAAATTCTCGAGAAACTAGTTGATTCGACGATGTATTATTCTACTGTAGCCAATAAAGAGTATTTTTCCGCAAAAGAATACGGAACCCTTGATAATAATATTTCGCTTAAAGAACTTCTTCGTCGCCCAAATATCAATCCCGTTATTGTTCTTGAGGCAGAAGCGGGGAAAATGGGTGCAAGGTTTCATTCGGATGCAGTTAGAACTGTTGCGATTGCTTCGAAGTATGAAGGCTATATTGATAGGGCCGTAATTGAGAGTGAAAAAATTAATAGAATGAGTAAAAAAAGAATAGATTGGGAAGTTCTAGCTGATTCAAAAAATATTTCATTTGAATGCAAACTTAGAATTAAGCAAATAAGACCGGAAACATTCGGCCAGTTGCAAAGAATTGATGGAATCAGACCCGCTACCTTAGCATACGTGGCCGGAAACTTGGTTTAAGGAAAACAATGAAAGAATTCGCTGAAAAATACCTCAATCTTCTGACTGGCGAGTTTGCTGGGATTAATTTAACTAGAATTACTTCTCCGGAAGAATTTTATCAAAAGCAAATTGTAGATTCAGTTTTACCCATGACTGAAAGTAAAGTTTTCAAAAATGCCCTTGAGCAAACAAAACTTTGCGTCGATGTTGGCTTCGGTGGTGGGTTCCCGATTCTTCCTCTAGCTTTTTTAAATCCTGATATAAAGTTTATCGGAATGGAAGCTCGCGCCAAAAAAGCGAAGGTTGTTCAGCAAATTGCTGGATCCCTTGGATTGAATAACGCAACTCTACTTCATCAGAGACTTGAGCTGATGGACTTTGATGTCGATACGGTCATCACTTTTAAAGGTGTTGGAAAAGTTTCTGATTATCTTCCGCTTATTCGTACAAATAAAACTCTTTACGTTTTCTTTTATAAAGGACCAAATTTTAATGAGCTTGAAGATATCGAAGATATGATTGAAGCCAATTGGGAACTTATTGAAGAAAAGTCATATGATGTTCCAGGAACAGAAGGACGCGTCTTGTTAGGTTTTAAAAATAGAAAAGTTCTACGTGGAACATTGCAAACAGCAAAAATAATTAAATTTTCTTCGCTTCTTTAATTGTACTTTAAATACATTTTTAGATATTATTTTGCCTTACAATAGTCAAAAAGGGGATCCATAAATGGCTAAAATTATTGCGATGATGAACCAAAAAGGCGGAGTTGGAAAAACCACTTCATCTGTGAATCTTGCAGCGTGTCTAGCGGTAGCCGAGAAAAGAACTCTACTAATTGACCTCGATCCACAAGGAAACGGAAGTCTTAGTATTGGATTAGCAAAAGATACATTCGCGAGAAAAAATATTTACCACGCTCTTATCGGTCAGATTGATATTAAAGAAGCCATCTACCATTCAGAACTTCCATGTTTTGATATCTGTCCTTCCGATAACAATCTATCAGGTGCTGAAATTGAACTTGTTTCATTGTTCGCTCGCGAATCAAAATTAAAACAAGCTTTTAAGTCAATCGAAAATGATTACGACTATATTATTATCGACTGTCCACCTTCATTGGGACTCTTAACTGTGAACGCACTAAACGCTGCTCACTCTTATATCGTTCCTATGCAGACAGAATATTTAGCGATGGAAGGTCTGGCGCAGCTTCTAAATACTGTTCGCCTGATTAGAACATCTCTAAACCCTTCCCTTGAGTTAGATGGAATTCTTCTAACTATGTTTGATTCTCGCTCAGGACTTCATAAGCAAGTTGTGACGGAAATAAAAACGCATTTTGGCGATACAGTTTTCAAAACAATTATTCCAAGAAACGTAAAGCTTGCTGAGTGTCCTTCATTCGGGAAACCAATCATTCTTTACGATATTGAATCTAAAGGCAGTGAAGCCTATTTAGCATTGGCCAAGGAACTTATCTTGAAAGAGCGCACGAAACCAAGTGCCCCTGTTAAAGAAAAGATGGCGGTAGAAAAAGTATCGGATGAAGATTCATTGATGAATTCTCTTCCTAATTTAGAAAAAATTAACTTAGAAGAACCACCAATTTTTGAACAGTAGGATTTATTATGGCCAAGAAAATTGCACTAGGGAAAGGGATTGCATCTCTTCTTCACGACGCTACTCCACAGTCGGTTGTCAATCAAACTTACAATAATCACTTTGGATCTCAAGAAAAAGTTCCAGCTGCACCTGTTGAAACAAGAATTGAAATTCGTTATGAAAATACTCCGCTCTTAATTGATATTGGAATGATCAAAACAAATCCAAATCAACCGAGAAAAATTTTCAAGGAAAAAGACCTTGAAGAATTAGCAGAGTCGATTAAAGAAAACGGAATCATTCAACCGCTGATTGTTGCTGAATTAGAAAACGGTGAATATGAACTTGTTGCTGGTGAGAGAAGACTTCGTGCTTCGAAAAAAATCGGCCTTGAGCAGGTTCCTGTCGTTGTAAAACGAGCGACTGATCGTGAAAAGATGATCATGTCGATTATTGAGAACGTTCAACGTTCAGATTTAAACTGTGTCGAAGAAGCTCTTGCTTATTATCAATTGATGAATGAATACAAATTAACTCAAGAAGACGTAGCAAAAAAATTGGGTAAAGAACGCTCGACTGTTGCAAACTTTCTTCGTGTTTTAAATCTTCCACGTCCGGTAATCGATCTTCTTCAAAAAGAAATGCTTTCTTTCGGGCACGCTAAAATTTTATCTGCCGTTAAAGAGCGCGAGGATGCTATTAGACTCGCAAACCTTGCAGTCTCAGGCCAATGGTCGGTTCGTGAATTAGAACATGCTATAAAGGCTAAAAAACCGCTAAAAGAAAAAGAAGGACGCAAAAATCCATTTTTCGATGAGAAGCTTGATCAATTTAGAAAGACATTGGAACAAAAAACGGGATATCACTTCGCTGTTTCTTCAGGGAAGAATGGTTCTGGCCAGATTTCGCTGAAATATTCGAATGAGGCAGAATTTAACGATATATATGAATTTCTACTATCGAAGTAGAATCTAAATTAGGAATTAAATTAAAGTGGTCCTACGGGACCACTTTTTGTATCACCAAGGATAGGGTTGATCATGGAAAGACGCCGCGGAGAAGTTTCAGCGATTATCGAAGAAGGATGTAAGTTTGAAGGGAACCTTTCTTTCAACGGAACCGCAAGAATTGCAGGAATTGTTAACGGATCAGTTTTTTCTAACGACACTGTTGTCATATCTGAAGGCGCAGTCATCAACGCCGATATTAACGCAAACATCATAATCATTGCCGGTTCTGTAAAAGGAAACATCAAGGCAAGTTCTCGAGTAGAAATCTTGAAGCCAGCACGTTTCGAAGGAATTATTACGACTCCTAGTTTAATTGTTGAAGAGGGCGTTATTTTCCACGGGACAACAAAAATGCGCGACAAGAAGAATACACAAACGTAATTTAGAACGACACGCGCAAACTCTAATTATCCTTGACGAAAACCTCGAAAAACATTATCAATTAGTGGAAAAAATAGTTCACAAAAAAGATCAATAAATTTTTTATTGCGAAAAATCTTATAGATAACGAGGATTCTTGTCCATGGGTACAGTTTATACAATTTTAAATTCATTAAAAATCGATAAGAGTTTTTACGTTCAGTTTGCTCTCTTTATCGTCTTCTTTAATATACTTGCTCCATTACTTTTCAAAAAAATTCAGGTTATTCTTGAGCTAAGAGAAAGCAAAACTGTAAAACTAGATTCGCACGCTAACCACGTCTACAAACAAGCAGAAGAGCTTGCTGAAGAATACAAAGGTACAGTTGAAAAAACTCACCAGGACGCTCAAGCCGTAGCAACAAAAGCAAAGACAGATATTCTTTCGAAAGAAAGGGCGATCTTAACTTCTGCAGAAGAAAAAATGACAGAAGAATACGAAGGTAAAAGATCAATTCTTTTAAAAGATTTTTCTAATAAAAGAGTTACTGTTATGGCCGACGCTGAAAAATTATCAAATACACTTGTAGAAAAATTAACTAAATAAGGGATTAAATGAAAGCAAAAGCTTTATATTCATTTATGTTCTTGGCCTTCGCTGCGACAGCATTTGCAGAAGAAGCAGCTCACGCAGAACCATCGATTAAAGAACTAATATACCCAGCGATTAACTTTATAGTTCTTGTTGGATTTCTGGTTTGGAAATTAAAAAAACCAATGAACGAAATGTTTAACAAAAAAGCTACCGACGTTGAAACGTTAATGGCATCAGCAGCTCAAAAAAATAAAGATGCTGAAGCTCGTCTTCAAGCTCTTTCAGTAAAAATGGCAAACCTGCCAGTTGAACTTTCTAATATCAAAAAAGATTACGAACACGATGTTGCTGCTTTCACACAATCTCAAGGCCAGGAAACACAATCAACAATTACAAGAACTCAAAAAGATCTTGAAAGTAAACTCGATGGTGAGAAAAATGAATTAGTACTTACTTTAAATGAAGATTTACTAAGCAGCGTAATTGCAAAAACTCAGCAAACAATCAATGCAAGCGGCGATATGAAAAAACGCGCGACTTCAAACATTGTTTCAGAATTAAGATAAGGCATCATCATGAAAGAACAAATCATCGCAAAAGCATACGCTCAATCAATTGTTGAACTTGGTGTTGAGCTAAAGTTAGATCTTGTAAAAGAACTAACGACTCTTACTGAGACAATCAATAAGAGCAATGACCTTGAAACACTTCTTTTTTTAGATGTGTTTACTGCTGAAGAAAAATTAAGTGTATTAAACGATGTGATGAAAAAATTATCATTGTCTCCAATCACACAAAACTTCATGCAATTTTTAATCGCAGAACAAAGAATTGGTTTAATGCCAATGATCTTTAAAAACGTCATTGTTATTGATGATCATAATAGAGGATTTCTGCGTGGAGTAATCGAAGGATCTGAAGAAACGATTCCAGCTGACGTTAAAGAAAAACTAAAAGTTTATCTTCAAGGAAAACTTGGAAGAGAGCCAATCCTGGAATACAAAAAAAGTGAAAACGTGACAGCGGGATACAGGGTAACGGTTGAAGATCTTCAGTTAGATGCATCTCTTGAAAATCAATTAGAAAATTTTAAAGACAGTGTTTTAAATTCATAAGGGCCCGATAAAAAGGACTAAGAGGTAAAAAATGGCAATGAATCCAGAAGAGATTACAAGTATTATCAAAGAAAGAATCTCAAACTTTCAAACTAGACTTCAAGTAGACGAAGTTGGAACAGTATTAACAGTTGGAGATGGTATCGCGAGAGCGTTCGGTCTTAAAAACGTTATGTACGGTGAACTAGTAGAGTTCGAATCAGGAACTACTGGGATGGTTCTAAACTTAGAAACAAATAACGTAGGTATCGCTATTCTTGGTGAAGATACAAGAATTAAAGAAGGTTCATCTGTAAAGAGAACTGAACGTATCGTTGCTGTTCCAGTTGGTGACGCTCTTTTAGGAAGAGTTGTAAACGCAATCGGAGAGCCTATTGATGGTATGGGAGATATCAAGTCGAAAGATACTCGTGTTGTAGAAATTAAAGCACCAGGGATCATCGCTCGTAAATCTGTTCATGAGCCACTACAAACTGGATTAAAAGCAATCGATTCTATGATTCCAATTGGACGTGGACAAAGAGAGCTTATCATTGGTGACCGTAAGACTGGTAAAACAGCAATCGCTATCGATACAATCATCAACCAAAAAGGTAAAAACGTTGTTTGCGTTTACGTAGCTATTGGACAAAAACAATCTACAGTAAGACAAGTTCAACAAAAACTAAAAGACAACGGTGCTCTTGATTATACAATCATCGTATCTGCTACAGCTTCAGCTTCAGCACCTATGCAGTTCCTTGCTCCTTACACTGGTTGTACGATGGCAGAATACTACAGAGACAGTGGCCGTCACGCAGTTATCGTTTATGACGATTTAACTAAGCAAGCACAAGCATATAGACAAATGTCACTTCTTCTTCGTCGCCCGCCAGGACGTGAAGCATTCCCAGGGGACGTTTTCTTCCTTCACTCAAGACTTCTTGAGCGTGGATGTAAACTGAACGATGCACTTGGAAACGGTTCTTTAACTGCACTTCCAATCATTGAAACTCAGGAAGGTGACGTTTCTGCATACATTCCTACAAACGTAATTTCGATTACTGATGGTCAGATTTTCCTTGAGTCGGATTTATTCAACTCTGGTATCCGTCCAGCTGTAAACGTTGGTCTTTCAGTTTCACGCGTTGGTGGATCTGCTCAAATTAAAGCAATGAAAAAAGTTGCTGGTACACTTCGTCTGGATCTTGCTCAGTACAGAGAGCTTGCTGCTTTCTCTGCTTTCGGATCTGACCTTGATGAAGCGACTAAGAGACAGCTAAACAGAGGTGAGAGATTAGTTGAACTTCTAAAACAAGATAACTACGCACCGGTTGATGTTATCGACCAAGCAGTTTCTATTTTAGTAGCAACAAAAGGATTACTAGACGTTGTTCCAACTCCAAAAGTTAGAGTAGCTGAAAAAGACATCCTTGAATTTTTACACTCAAGACACGGTGACGTAATGACTGAGCTTTCTTCTTCAAAAGAAATCAACGGTGGAAACGAAGCTAAAATTCTTGAAGCAGTAAAAGCTTTCTTAGCGACTAAGAAATACTAAGACATACTAAGAAGTTGAATTAGGAATAAATAACAATGGCGAATATTAAAGAGCTGAAAAAGAAAATTAAAAGTACCAAAAGTACTTCTAAAATTACGCAAGCGATGAAGCTTGTTTCGGCCGCAAAATTAGCTAAAGCTCAGAACAATATTTTGAACTCACGTCCTTATGCTCGTGAGCTTGAAGAAACAATTAAAACTGTTTCTGCATTAGTTCAGAATTATGACCATGAGTTTTTAAATGAGAAAAAAGATAACAACAAAGCGTTGTTGTTGGTTATCTCATCTGACAAAGGGCTTTGCGGATCGTACAACTCTCAGCTGGCTAAAAAAGTAAGAAGATTTCTTGAAGAAACTAATCTTGATGTAAAAGTTATTTTCATCGGTAAAAAAGTTAGAGATCTACTTTCAGCAGATTTTAACAAAGGGAAAACATTCTCTTTCGTTAAAAACGAACCAACGTTTACAGAAATGGAACAAGTTGGTGTTGAATTGTCTGAGCAATTTAAGACTGGAGAAATTGGGCACGTTTTCGTTGCTTATAACGTTTTCCAATCGGCAATCGCTTTTAATCCGACAGTAAAACAATTACTGCCGTTAACTTTAGACGTCGCTGAAAAAGAACAACTGAAAGAAAAGTTTCCATTCGATTTCAAGTACGACCCAAGTGCGACTGAAATTTTGAATACACTTATTCCTCAAGCGTACATCAGTACTCTGCACACAGCTCTTTTAGATGCTGTTGCGGCTGAACATGGATCGAGAATGAGTGCAATGGACTCTGCTTCTTCGAACTGTAAAAAAGCAATTAGAACATTATCAATAAAAATGAATAAACTGAGACAAGCAGCGATCACTACAGAATTATCTGAAGTTGTATCTGGTGCTGAGTCGCTGAACGGTTAAGGGGAATCACCAATGTCTGAAAATTTCGGTGTAGTAAAACAAGTAATGGGG
>JACMNL010000108.1 GCA_014378525.1 Bacteriovorax sp. | reverse complement strand
GTACGCACATACAATAACACTAACGACATATTTCCGCATGGGATTTTCACATGGGTTTTAAACAAAATAAAGTTAACAAAGACTTGGTTCTCCCCCCTGTAATCATGTTTACAGAAAGAGCACTGGCGCAGCTGAAATTAATTATCGATAACGATTTTACTTTGGCGGGTAAATATTTTCGCGTTGTCGTCTCTGGAAAAGGCTGCGAAGGTTTTACCTATGCAGCGGGCTTCACTGATCTTCAGGAAGAGGATTTTCAGGTTCGTATCGCTAACACTCAAGACGAAATTTATGTCGTCATCGATCCATTCGCAGCTTTTTATCTGCAGGAAGCTTCTGTCGATTTTATCCAGGACTTCACAGCGGATGCAGAAGGCTTCGTGATCACAAATCATTCTCAAGGTGAATTCAAAGGAAAATTCTGGAGAGCAGCTCCGGAAAAAACTCCGCCCGTTCAAGAAAAACTACAAGAAGGGTTATAAGGTATGTTGGACTTCAGATACCTGAAAGCTTTTATGTTAACGGCGAAGTACTCAAGCTTCTCAAAAGCTGCCGAAGAATTAAACATTGCCCAGTCAGCGGTCAGCCGTCAGATTAAGCTTCTCGAAGACTCACTTCAGGAAGAACTAATCATCAGATCGAGTAAAAAAGTTATTCTCTCTGAAAAAGGGAAAGAGCTTTATCAGGCCTCTCAATCTTTCGAAAAAACTTCATTGCAAATTTTCCAGCGCGAAGACCAGTTGCCACTGACAATTGGAATTCTCGAAGGTCTTTTAAAGAACTGGTTCACACCGCTTCTTACTGAATACTTAAAAAACCAGAATCGTGACGTCACTGTACACGTCGCTGATATGCCTGAATTAAAATCGGGAATTGAAGACAGCAAGTTTGATGTGATTTTCGGAGTGGAAAATATCCAGTCTGAACTTGTGACATCATTAAAGTTATTTGAAGAAAAACTGGTTTTAATTTCAAAAAATGAACTGAACAGAAAAAAACTTAATGAGAGCCGTTGGGTGGTTTTTTCAAACAACGATCACCTCTTTAAAATTTCAAAACAAAAAAGTGAATCAATCGTCATGGTGGATTCATTCACGTCAATTATCTCGCTTGTAAAAAATGATGTAGGTATTGCCATCGTTCCCGACCATCTTATCCGCAAAGAAGATAAGCTGGAAGTTCAGGAAGTCCCAGGCCTTCCCTCATCGCAAATTTACATGAGTACGTTGAACTATAAGAAGATGCCTGAGAGAATCAAGGCGCTCGCTGATATCGTGAAAAAGAAGTAACTACTTCGCTTCCTCATCCTTTTTCAAAGTCTTATTCTGAATGTTGTCCAGACTCTCGAAGTAGTCGTGGAAATACCCGTTGAAATAGTCTTCTGCTTTTTTAAAGTCCGCACTTTCCGTGTTAAATAAATCAATCGCATTATAAGCACGAGTATCATACGGTCCGAAACGTCCTGCTTGAGTGACGAAGGCCATGACTTCTTTTGCTTCTTTTGCTTTAAATGGTTTATAGTAATTTAACCAGAACTCAACAGTCACCGGGTGGCCGATATTAGTGTCTAAAACCATCCAGCCCTTTTCAGTGTTCACCATAGTGGCCACGTGATGGCCCCACTGTTTCATATTACCGGCGATCCAGATTTTTTTTACTGATTCTGGATTGATATTTCTTACGATCGCTTCCATGTGGGCAATCGTTGCTCTACCGAAACAAAAACCGATCGTACCTTTTGTATCGTAGCACCAGTGATTTTTATTCACTTCAGAGCCTTCCATCGCCTGATAAATGATGTTGGTATCAGCATCGTTAAGCGCGCTGATTTTTCCTTTTTTAGTTCTCACTTTAAAAGGTGCGTTTGCAAGTTTGATAATATTTTCGTTATTCTTTTTAATTTCTTCAGCTGAAAGATTAAGTTGAATATCAATCAGTGAATCACTTCCATAAAGTTTTTCCAGGCCAACAAATGTTTTTGCTTTGGAAAATGTTTCTGCTGCTTCACCGTAGTATGGCCTGTAGGCCATGAGGTTTGTCATCGATTCCAGACACGTCTGAAAATTGGCAGGTTCTCTCGTTTCCAATCTGGTGCTTGGAGTAACGAGATTAGATGAGCAGCTAAAAAATGATAAAGAGAGAACGATTAAAAGTATTTTCTTCATACTTCTTCATCGGACAATACTCTAAATGCTTAATAACAGTTTTTTGATTTAGGCAGCACTCTTCCATCTTCACACAGATTTAATTCAAGATGCTTACCTGTACCCGAGAGTTTGCGTAGGTCATATTTTTTTACCAGTGGTGTGATTCTTTGCAGGCGGTCCTCTGAACCGATGCTCCAGCGAACTGTAACGTCGAGAGGAGACTCCTTATCGAAGGCGAAGTAAATACCCTCTTCATTTTGTGATGGAAGGGATCCGTAGCTGTAGGCAACCGGTAAAAAGCGTTTTGTTTTATTGGTGCTGAAAATAACTGTCGATGAAATTCCGTAGAAGTTACTTTTTTTACCTTGAAGATGAAAACGGATAGATCCTTTTCCATTTCTTTTTGTCTGATTTTCGAAAACATATATGCGTGTATCGATATCACCTGCACGGACTTTACTTTGACCAGTAATGAAATCCATGACACCGTCGCCATTTAGATCAATCGTCACTGTTCCCGAAGGATTCATAAGATTGATCCCAAGATCTTTAGCAATGTCTTTGTATTCATGATCGGCCTGTTGTTCGAAAAATACCAGACGGGATGAAGGAGGAAATCCGGAATTCTCGATTAGAATATCCGAGAGTCCGTCGAGGTTATAATCAATCCACAATCCTCTTCTGTTTCCTTCTGACCAGTGATCTTTCTGGTCGAGTTGATAAAATTCCGAGCGGAAAAATTTTGGTGGAAAAGATTTTGTCGATCCGGTCAGTACAGCAGATTTATCGCGCGAATCAGGATCGCTGTCTTTCGAAAGATTTCCTACTACCACATCGACGATTTCATCGTTGTTGTAATCACCGCAAAGACTGAAAAAAGAATTTCCGCCACCATGTGATTCCGCAGTTCCTTCATTGTCACCGCCGTATCCGGATTCTTGCCCGTAGTTAATGAAATTTCGTCCGTCGATATTCATCCAGAGTTTATTAAAATATCCGTTTGAACTATTAGTTAAGATATCCGGGAATCCGTTTTTATCTACATCACATACACTCGCTCCGAAAGTGGGAGCAGCATTGGTATAAATTTTATCGTTTTTATTATAATCGTACTCGCCTTTCAGCTGGCCTCCGACATCAGTGAACTCAAAACCTTTTCCCAGGAAAAGTGAATCAGGTACAGGTTTGGGATTCGCATCTTTTTGCGAGAACCAGTTTGCAAGAAATAAATCAAGTTCACCATCAAGATTAAAATCAACGGGAACGATACTTGCTGTTGGAAGAATACCAGTAGAGAGAACTGATTTTAATTTGTAGTGAAGTTTTCCATTAAGTATCTCGCCTTTAAAAATACGCGGTGGATACTGGGTCATCTCGCTTTTTTGATTGAGGTTACCGACAATGACATCGAGAATTCCGTCGTGATCAAGGTCTACGAAACTTAAATAACTTGCACGAATGATTTCATCAAATGGATTTGATCCAAGAATAAATTTTTTCTGTTCTTTATTAAAATAATAAAATTTTGGAGCGGCGACAAAGTCATCAAGAGTTACCAGGTCAGTGGCACCATCATGATTGGCATCGACTGCGTACATGTGAACGGCCTGAACGCCTTTGAGCCCGTACTCTTCTGTCTTATCGACGAAGATGGATCCTGTTTTTTCAGGAGCAATGTCATAGGGAATTGAGGCTTCGCGGGGGCCGCCAACATCAGAGAGAGGCTGAATTTTTTTTTCAGCACAGCCCGCGATAGATATCGCGAAGAGTGCCAGAAAAATTTTATTTTTTGAATTAGAAATTGATGATATCAAGTCCATAACCACCAGCTTTAACCACAGACTCAGAAAGTTTTGCAATAGTTTTGTCGTTACTCTTCGCCATTGCTTTGATGTTTCTTCTGATTTTTCTACCTGATTCATTACAGATGTATTTTGTTAAACGAAGAACATACTCTTTTTCTTCAGCAGTAGCTTTAGTTCCGTTTAAAATCGCTGTCGTTCTTGAAATCGTTGCTACCATTACATAAAGTTCGATAACCATATCTGCAAGGCGGCCTTGAGGAAGTTCATTATCAACGATTTTTTTACCGTATTTAATTAAAGTGTTTTCAACAGTGATAGCGAACTGGCCTAATAGTTGTGAGAATTTTTCTGCCTGCTCTTTTAATTCAGGGTGAGCCTTGGTCAGCTCTTTTGACCCCATCATATTAGACATTCTTTTTCTGGCGAATTTTGTAAACACACCAAGTGACTTGATTGGATTGTGAAGAGCACTTGATACTTCAGAAATTTTTCCCAGCTCTTTCATATCTTCAGATGGCCCGCGAACTCCAGAGAGAGCAAGAAGGCAGCGAAGAATTTCATTTGTTCCTTCGAAGATCATGTTGATTCGAGAATCGCGCATGATTCGCTCGTAAGGATACTCTTTCATGTATCCGTTACCTGCAGCAATTTGCATCGCCATATCGATAGTTGTCCAAAGAGATTCTGAACCTAAAACTTTGCAGACTGCTGTCTCCATGAAGTAGTCGTTCATTCCCTTGATCATGTTTCCTGTCGTAAGATACACAACACTCTCAAGTGCGTATGTCATGGCGGCCATCTTTGCGAGCTTATCTTGTATTAATCCAAACTCTGCAATCGGGCGGTCGAATTGTTTTCTGTTTGTTGCGTGTCCAGTTGCAAGCTCAAGAATCATTTTCATTCCTGAAGCACAACCTGCACCTAATGATAAACGTCCTGAGTTTAAAACGTTCATTGCGATTTTAAATCCCTTTCCCAGTTCACCTAAAATATTTTCTTTCGGAACAATGACTTTATCGAAATAGACAGCGCGTGTTTCACTCGCTCTGATCCCCATTTTGTTTTCTTTTTCACCGAATGAAAGTCCGGGCATTCCGCCTTCGACGATAAAACAGGAAATTTTTTCCACTGTTTTTCCGTCAACTACGTGGTCTGTTTTACAAAATACAGAATAAAATCCGGCCATACCTCCGTTAGTGATCCACAGTTTTTGTCCTGTGATCGTGTATGTTCCATCCTTATTATCGATTGCTTTTGTTTTGATGGAATATGCGTCTGATCCTGAACCCGGTTCAGTTAAGCAGAAAGCTGCAATCACTTCACCTGTTGCAAGTTTTGGAAGCCACTTCTGTTTTTGTTCCGGTGAGCCTTCATTTAATAAAGCTCTATACCCGATCGACTGGTGTGCACCAATCATCGTGGCCACTGCTCCATCGTGACTTGCGACTTGTGCGAACACACGACAGTAAAGTGTGTAGTCTAAACCAAGGCCGCCAAGATCTTCCGGTACACCAAGACCCAGTAATCCCATTTCAGCGAGTCCTTGAATGACCTCTTTTGGAAGATGAGCTTCTTTATCAAATTTTTCGCCGTTGATATTATCCTTAGCAAAAACGTCAACTGCTGCCGTCATTTCTTTTGCCATTTCAACCTGGGCATCAGAGAAATGAGGATAAGGGAAAACCAGGTTTTCATTTATTTCGCCGAAGAAAAATGAGCCTACTACTGATTCGATATTTGAGTTCGGATTACTTGCCATTTTTAGTCACCTTTATAAAAAATTTAATTTAAAATGAATACATGTATAGGATACTCAAACTTTTTAAAAAGAGAAATTAAATCACAAGCAATTCCTATGACCAACTTTTTGAGTCGGCATAAAAATCTTATTGCTACAAATGCCGTAACTTCTTAGAATAGAAGAATAAGAATAAATTTGATCCACCATGGACGGTGAATTTGGCAGAAGTATTAATGATGTTCAAAGTAGACATGATGTTTAAACAATTATGAAAAAATTTAATTTCAATTTTAAATTCCTGGATCGATTTAAAAATAAAAAATCCGAAAAGGATTTTAATGAAGATGATGTTCGACTCAACGAAGAAATCGTTGAAGATGCAGATGTTGAAACGTCTGAAGATGGCAATGAGGAGGAAGCTCCGAATTTCCAGACCCTGACCAGAGAGAATCTACAACACTCACCTCCACCTGTTGATGACGATAATTTTTCGGATGATAATCCGGAAGATTTCGCTGAAAAAACTTTGAGTGGATTTAACCTCAATAAATTCAGGGAAGAAAATCAGGGACTCGTCAACGATAACCTTGATGAAGTTGACAGAACAGACAGTAATATCAGTTACCAGCAGATGGAAGTTGATGCTCCAGAAAAACCGGACATAACTTCGTCGCGCTTTAAATTTAAATTTCCAAGATTTAACCGCGAAGAAACTGAAAAAAATTTCAAGGCAAGATTCAGCGGCGAAAATCCAATGAAGAGCTTCGATAAATTCAGATGGAATGATTTCATCCTGAAACTTTTTTCTCCCTATTCACGCGGAAAAATCCACGGTGCTTTCGTTATTCTTCTGGTTGTAGTTTTCACTTATCTAATCGGTAAAAGTGCTGCACTTTTCATGGGTAGATCTGCACCGATCGTTGCAGGTGGTGTAAAAAGCAGCATCGTCGTTCCAATGGAGAAAGCTGATACAACGACACAGGATCTGAATAAAATTTCTTCAACCAACCTTTTCAATATAAAAGAAAGTGACAAGGCCGGAGTTAAAAAAGAACAAAAAGATATCGCAAGCATCGTATGTTTAGATGCTGAAAAACCAACGTCTGAGCCGCTTAAACTACTCGATACGATCGTCCTCCAGGACTCTGTAAAATCTGTGGCCTCTGTACAGATTCGCGGCGGTGCTGAACTGGTGAACGTTAGAGAAGGTGAACAATTGAATAACTCGGTTGAAGTTTCAAAGATCAACCGCATGAAAATTATTTTAAAGAATTTAACGACTGGTGACTGCGAATATATCGCAAGTGAAGACCAGGAAGCTCCTGTTCCAATGCCGAACTTGAAAATTTTGAATCCTCTTGCCGGTGCAAAACTATTCAAGAGCACAATTCCTGAAATTAAAAATACAGGAAACAACTTCAAAATCAAGCGCGCGTTCAGAGACAAGATGATCAGCAATATGAGTGAAGTATTAACTCAGGCAAAAGCAATCCAGATTACGAACCCTGACGGATCTCTCTCATTCAAAATGACGGAAGTTGTTCCGGGAAGTATCTACTCCCAGCTTGATATCGGTAACGACGATGTTATTACCAGCATCAACGGGAAAAAAATTGAAAACCTGAACGAGCTTATGGGTCTTCTCGGAAGAATTAAAGAGATCGACCAGTTCCAGATCGGGCGTACAAGAAACGGGATGAATACGAATTTAGAATTTAATTTTGAATAAAAAATATTTAATTGAACAAAACTTGGGTCACCACATGAATGACAACGCAAAAAAAAATGTTTATCTCTCTAGAGTGCTTACAGCTACGCTTCTGCTTTCAGCGGGACTTTCCCCTGAAGTAAAAGCACAGTTCGACAAGTATAAGAGTAAAACTAAATTTACCCGCCCGGCGAAAGCGTCTGCAGGCCTTGTCACTCCCCGTGATATCGCAATTCCTGATACAGGAAAATCGGCGAACTCACTCATAAAGGACACGTCAAACTTTGCACCAGGTGATGATGAAGATTCAAGCGGCGGTGATGATGTATCAGATGCCGGTGCCGGCGGCGATATGGACTCTAATGAAGTGAGATCAACCGGAGGCGGCTCAGGCGGATCAGATGCATTTGGAAGAAAAAGAACCGGATCAGCTTCCCCTACAAAAACAGATAAAAAGTTTGTTAACTTAAACCCTGAAACAGCATTCGGGCCTGAAGTTGTAACAAGTTTTGATTTTCCGAACGTTTCGATTTTAGATTTAACAAAACATATGCAGAAACTTACAGGATTAAATCTTATCCTTGATAAAGACATCAAAGGAAAGATTTCAATTTCATCTCCTACGCCGATCACTATCGGGGATGCATGGAAAGCTTACCTGCAAGCTCTTTCAATTAATGGTTATTCACTGGTAAAATCTGGTGCGTTCTACACGATCGTTAACAACCGCGACATCAGATATAGTCCAACCACGATGTATACTGGAACATACACTCCGAATACTGAAAACTACGTAATGCAGATCATTCCTCTTAAGTATGTTAACTCGAGAGAAGTGGCGAACTCATTCCGTCCTTTCATGTCACGTTACGGACGTATCATTGAAATCAAACAAACGAACACTGTTATCGTTCAGGAAACTGGGACGCACATCAATCGTTTAATGAAACTTATTAAGTTCATCGATATTCCTGGTCACGAAGAGTCGCTTCAGATTATTAAAGTAAGAAACTCTTCTGCGCAGGAGATTGCCACTCTACTTGATAAAATTTTAAAAAACGGTGCCGGTGGAGCTGCCGCAAGAGCTAACCCTGCTGTCTCAAGCTCAGGATCAACATCACAGTCAAACGTTTCAAGAATCATTGCAGAGCCGAGAACAAACTCGATCATCGCAATGGCAAACTCTGAAGGTGCACGCGAACTTAGAGGCCTTATAGAAAAACTGGATGTAAAAGTTGTCGCTGCAGGTTCAGGACAAATTCACGTTTATTATTTAAACTACGGTGACTCTGAAGCCCTATCAAAAACACTTTCTTCTCTGGTTGGAAATGCAACGAGACCAGGTGGTGCCGGAGGTCTTACAAGATTTACTTCGCCAAATGCCGGCACTGCTACAACTGCTACATTATTTAACAGTGAAGTAAAAATCACTTCTGATAAAGACAACAACGCTCTTGTTGTCACAGCTTCCCCTACTGATTATGAAACAGTGAAAGCAGTTATCGCTCAACTCGATATTCCACGCGACCAGGTTTATGTTGAAGGTCTGATGATGGAAACTTCTGTTGGAAACAAAAGAGGATTCGGAATTTCAATCATCGGTGCATACGGCTCTGGTGGATCGCAAAAGGCCGGTTACGGAAATACAAACGATCTACTATCTCTAATGACAAACAATATTACAAACCTTTCAGGTCTGTTTGTTGGTGGTGGTATCGGAAGAAAAGTTGATTTAACGACACCTGATGGAAAAACAACTCAGGTTAACTCTGTTAACGGAATCATCAATGCGATTGCAACGAACAACAATACAAACGTTCTTGCGACTCCACAGATCCTTACAATGGATAACGTTGAAGGCGCATTCGAGTCGGGTGAACAGGTTCCGGTTACAGAAACAACGAACGCAACAAATGGTTCGACTTCAACTTCAGTTAAACAACAGAAAGTCGCTCTTACTTTAAAAATCACTCCACAGATCAACAAAGTTACCCGCTTTGTTAAACTTAAAATCGACCAGAAGATCGAAGATTTTTCTGACAGACAACTCTCTTCGACTCAAGGTGGAGCAGCGACTGTTATCAGATCGATCAACACGACAGTTGTTGTGCGTGATAAAGATACCATCGCCATGGGTGGTTTAATGCGCGATAAAGAAACGAATGTTGTAAGTAAGGTTCCTCTATTGGGAGATATCCCGGTTCTTGGCTGGTTATTTAAAAATACAACGAAGACAGTGGAAAAAGTTAACTTACTTTTCTTCATGACTCCTAAAATTTTAGCTTCGTATGAAAAAGCAAACTCAGAAAACGTAAAAGATCTTCTTAACCGTCGTCAGGCCCACTTAAAGAACATGGTTGGGGATGATGATGCTTTCGCAACGACAGTTAAAGGCCTTTACGACAAAGCGAAAAAACAAGGTGAAGGACCTCTTTACGATACGACTCAGGGGAACCAATATAAAGACAGAAACGAAGCGAATCCTGAGAACAACGTAAACAATACTGATCCATCTGCTGTTGATGTTCCTGACTATCAGGAAATTATCAAAAAAGTTGAGAACAAAGATGCTAATAAAGATACAACAACTGCAGCTGCGGCACCGACGACGCCAGCACCTGTTGTTCAGTAATTTTTAATAAAGGATAAAACCAGCGTGAAAATAACAGACCACATGCTCGAAAAAGTTGAAGGCCAGAAAGAAAAAATCGGCCAGCTTCTTTTAAAGCACACGTCACTGACAGATGACCAGCTCGAAGAAGCTCTGGAGATCCAGCAGGAATCCGGAATGCTATTGGGAGAAATTCTTCTGAAGAAGAACTATATTCACCCGCATGACATCATCAAAGTAATCTGTCACCAGGTTGATATCCCCTACATGACTGAATTGAAACTCGAAGAAATCGATCCGAACCTGACTCAAAATATCAGCATCAACTACGCCAAGACTCACGAAGTGCTTCCTATCCTGGAAACAGATTATTCGATTACACTTCTGGTCACAGACCCGTTTAACTTTGATGCCATCAATGACATTCAGGAAATTTTTAAGAAAGAAGTTAAGATGGTGGTCTCTTCACCGCTTAAAGTTCAGGATGCGATTAACAGAATTTATGAACGCGCCAACAGAAACGTCGTTGATTCAATCGAAGGTGACTTCGATGAAAATTTAGACTTAGACGGCCCGATTGATATTCTTGAAGCAGGTGCTGATGAAGCTCCGGTTATTCGTTTTGTTAACTCGATCATTTTTCGTGCGATTAAAGAACGCGCCTCAGATATTCACATCGAGCCTTATGAAAAAGAAGTTGTGTACCGTTTCCGTATCAACAGAGTTATGCGTGAAATTTTAAGACAGCCGATTAAAACGCAGGCCTCTGTGACTTCCCGCTTGAAAGTTATGACAAAGTCCATGGACATCGCTGAAAAGCGTCTTCCTCAGGACGGCCGTATTAAAATTAAAATGGCCGGTAAAGATATCGATATCAGGGTTTCAGTTGTTCCTATTCAAAACGGTGAGCGTATCGTAATGAGGATTTTAGAAAAATCCAACAACACTCTGACTCTTGAAGCACTAGGCTTCCACGGAAGAAATTTAAAAGTCCTTGACGAATTATCGCAAAGAAAACACGGAGTCGTTTATGTATCGGGACCAACAGGTCACGGGAAGACGACAACATTATTCGCGATGCTCGATCGCATCAACACTCCTGATAAAATGATTATTACTGTTGAAGATCCGGTGGAGATAGAACTTCAGGGTATTTCACAAATCCAGGTTAATCATAAAATTGAATTAACATTTGCTAAAGCACTCCGCTCTATACTTCGTCAAAACCCCGATGTTATCATGGTGGGTGAAACTCGAGATTTAGAAACAGCAGAGATGGCGATCCAGGCCTCACTTACGGGTCACTTTGTTTTATCTACGATCCACACGAATGATGCTTCGTCTGCACCCAACAGACTTATTGATATGGGTGTACAGCCGTTCTTGATTGCTTCTTCGCTCGCTGCGGTTCTTGCCCAGCGATTAATCAGAACTCTTTGTAACGAATGTAAAGAATCGTACACTCCGACTGAATACGATTTCCAGATGCTCGATGTACATTCTGTTCCACCTGAAGCAACTTTATATAAAGCTAAGGGCTGCCCAAAATGTAATTATCTTGGATACGGAAACATGACAGTTGTTTCTGAACTTTTAATGATCACCGATGATATTCGTCCTCTGATACTAAAAAAAGCAGACGCCAACTCTGTAAAAAAGATGGCGATGAAAAATGGAATGAAAACTCTCCGTCAGGATGCGCTTGAAAAAGTTTTCAAGGGAATTACTTCTGTTGAAGAAATGGTTCGCGCGATCAATGAAGAAGATGAGGAAACACAACACTAATGGCAATTTATAACTATAAAGGCCTCGATAAGAGCGGATCTGAAGTAAAAGGCACTGTGAGTGTTGAAGGGATGGGTGCGGCCAAAGCGCGCGTGAAATCCATGGGTATCATGCTGCTGGAAATTCACGAACAATCTTCTGCTTCTGTTAAAAAAAGTGCGGGAATTACTTTTGGTAATCCGGTTTCAATCAATGATCTTGCTCTTATGACCCGTCAGCTTGCTACTTTACTACGGGCCAAAATTCAGGTGGTAGAAGCTTTTACGGCGCTGGTAGACCAGACAGAAAATCCAAGTTTAAAAATTACTCTTTCAGAAATCAGACAAAAAGTTAACGAAGGGTCTTCGCTTGCGAAAGCTCTTGCCGATTATCCGAAAATTTTCGACGTTGTTTATGTCAACATGGTTGATGCAGGTGAAACTTCGGGAACACTCGAAGTTGTTTTACTAAAGCTTGCCGACTTTACTGAAGGCCAGCTGAAACTTACAAATAAAATTAAAGGTGCCATGACCTACCCCGTAATTATGATGGGTGTCGGTGGTATCATGATCAGCGTAATCTTCGTTGTCGTAATCCCGAAAATTACAAAAATTTTCATCAGTATGAAGAGAGAACTGCCATTACAGACAAAAATCTGTATCTGGATTTCAAATTTTCTCATCAACTACTGGTGGCTGGTTATTATCGGAATTGTGGCAGGATGGATCGGGTCGAAAAAATACCTGGCGACAGAAAAAGGAAGATCAAAGTTTGACGCCTTAACGTTGAAAGCTCCGATAATCAGCGAAATTGTCACGATGATTAACGTGGCCAGATTTTGTTCGACACTTGCCACACTACTACAGTCAGGTGTACCAATTCTGGTTTCAATGAAAATTGTTTCAAATCTTATTTCTAACGTGCACATAAAACGTGCAATTGATGAGTCGAGACAAAGTGTATCGGAAGGTGCGTCTTTAACCGGCCCGCTTATCAGATCAGAACTCTTTCCTCCAATGGTCACGCACATGATTAAACTGGGTGAAAAGTCCGGTGAATTAGAGCCCATGCTTAAAATTGTTGCAGAAAATTATGAAGATCAGGTCAATGCAAAACTTAGTGGACTAACATCGACCTTAGAACCTATAATGATGGTATTAATGGGAGCAGTTGTAGCGTTTATTATCTTCTCGGTTGTCGTACCGTTGATTAACATGAACTCGATGGCCCGCTAAAAATTAAAAAAAGATTAAAAAGAAAATATCATACGGAGATCAAATGAATAACTCGTTTTTAAGAAAAACTTTTTTTGAAAAAACCCTGGTACAAAACCAACAAGGGTTTTCACTTATCGAAATCTTAATTGCACTAACTCTACTTGCAGTAGTTGGTACGTTTGTTGGTGGAAAGTTTTTTGAAAGTTTAGAAGAAGGAAAAATTAAGGCCGCAAAAATCCAGTTCAGTAACCTGGATTCACGCTTAAAAGATTTCAGAAGAAAATGTGGATTTTACCCTACTAGCGAACAAGGCCTTGAAGCTCTTGTGACAAAACCAACTGGTGGACGCGAATGTAAAGATTATCCAGCAACTGGATTTATCGAAGGTGAAGGTGTTCCAAAAGATCCATGGGAAAATGATTACATTTATGAATCTGATGGAAAGACTTTCAATATTTCTTCGCTAGGTCCTGATGGAGAAGCTGGTGGTGATGGAAACAATGCCGACATTTTCTTCAGAACACCCAAAGGTGGAGCTCCGGCAGCAGGTAGTGGTGACGCTGCTCCAGCAGCAGGTGGTGGTGAGGCCGCTCCAGCTGAATAGTCCCAATTCATTAAAAAAAATTCTTAAATCAAACCAGGGCTTCACGATAATAGAGATCCTGATTGCTCTGGTTTTGATTATTTCTGTTTTAACTCTTACTCTTAATGACCCCTTTTCCACCAGTGGAAACCTCGACAAACAATCAGAAGACATTGAACGCGGAATCAGATTCATCGGCGATGAAGCAGCTTTAAGAAATGCAGTCGTACGCTTTCATTTCATGTTAGGGAAAGCTCCGCAGGAATACGCAGTTGAATACGGTCCGAGTGATTCGTTTATTCTTCCACCTGAAGCGGAATTCGAAACGACGACGGTGACAAAAGAGGAAGAAGAAAAGGCGGCCAAATTAGTCCGCGATACAAACATGAAATTCAACAAAGTAAAAGAATTTCAGGATTCCAACACAGAAGTGAATGACGGTGTTAAAATAATGGGTATTGGAAGCTCGGGCTCACAGAAACTTAAAACGACAGGTGATGTTTCGATTTATGCTTTTCCTACCGGTGAAAAAGATGATGCTATCGTCATTCTCGCCGATGATGGAAAAATTGTTTCCCTTGAGATCAGCCCTTTCAACCAGAAGGTTGTGAAAAAAAGTTTTAAACTGGAAGCTTCCGGCAGCAAAGACATCCTGGATGTCCAGACTGCGAAGGCCAAAGAGATTTTTGAGACATGGCTAAAAGACAAATAGGCCCTAAGCATTTACTGAATAACAAATCAGGCTTTACGTTAATTGAAGTCATGATTGCGATCGCCATTTTTGCAGTTTTCGCTGTGACTTTCGGAACGGGTTTTGGTTACAACATGCTCGACTCAGGAAGACTGAAAGGCGATATTATTTTAAAAGACTACGCAGAAAATAAAATCAACGACATCATTTCCAATCCACCGACACTCTCCGATTCACTTACTTTGACGAAAGAAACAAAGGATGTTGAAGCAGACACTAATTATCAGACGATCGTAGAATTCAAAAAATTCACAGTTCCTGATGTGACTAAAATTATGGGTGCCAAAGGCGCAGAAGACGGCGGGCAAACTGAAGAAGAAGGCCAGAAGGCACAGATGCAAAAAAGGATTTTCGCTGTCTACAAAGAGAACATGGAAAAGATGATCTGGCAGGTAGAAGTAACTGCAAAAAATAAAACAACCGGTGAATTATTCAGATTATCAAGCTGGATCATGAACCAGCAGGCGGACGTAAAAATTGGAACATTTTAAAATGCCTCCAACATTTAAATCAAATTCCGGCTTCACGCTTATTGAAGTTCTGATCTCTATTACCATTCTCGCTTTCATTTCTTTTTCTACCTATAAAATGATCGACACCAATACAGACACTAAAGACAGAGTTGTTAAAGAAGACCGTCGCATTGTCCAGACTCTGACAGCGATCGGAAGACTCGACAGCGATATTTCACAGATGGCCAACCCGCTTTACGCTTATTCAAAACTTGTTCCGACAGCGGCCACAACTTCGAGTGATGTCTATGCCGACAACAATACTAACGCCAACGGGTCATTTGAAGGCAAAACAAATAACGGAGCACTGATTCCGCAATTTAAATCAGAAGACAAGTCGACAATTATTTTTTTCACACAAGCAAACCGCAGAAAAATGGCCGATTCAAAAGAGTCGCGTTTCGCGTGGATTAAATACAGCGTAAAACCGATGGAGCCTGATCCTGACAATCCAGATGATAAAACATCCGGTCTGTACGAACTCGTCCGTCAGAGTATTTCACAGGATATTTTTAATCCTGCGATCGACTGGAGCAAACCAAAAAACCAGGTTGTGATGGAAAAAATTAAAAGTGTAGAGTTTGCTTTCTGGGATGAGCGTGCAAAAAAATATACGACGTCACTTCAGGATTTAAATGAAAATAAAAACATTATCCGCTCGATTCAGATGAAAATGGTGTGGATTGATGATGATGAACACGAACAAAAAACGGAAAAAACTTTCCGCGTGCTTGCTCCCTATTTCAATACAAAACAGGATGATTTAAAGACCGGACCGGGCGCAAACGGTGCTTACGGCGGCGGCGCAGTTCCTCCGGGAACTCCTGATCCAACAGGTGTCCTTGCACCGGGAGACGGCGTTGTACAATAAATCATCGAAAGATTTTTTCCAGAAAACAATTAAGAATGAAAGCGGAATGGCGCTGATGCTGGTTCTGGGTGTCATCGTTATCCTCACTTTCCTGCTTGCCGATTTTACTTTCGAAACCAAACTCAACAAAATAAAAGTTTATAACCAACAGGATAAAATCCAGGCGAGACTCAATGCTGAATCAGGATTGAATTTTGCACTTGCAGAACTTCGCCTTTATCAGGAAGGAAGAAACAAACTTGAAAAAGAAGAAAGTTTAAAGACTGCATTTCCAACCAGTGACCTGGAAGGAATTCTTACACAGACTTTCGTCTACCCAATTCCGCTTCCAAAAGGGGCCGGCATCATCCAGAAAACGGCACTGGAAGATTTTGAAAAAAATACTCTTTTCAGAGGGGAAGTTTCAGTCACATTCACAAAAGTTTCAGGATTTTTAAATCCAAATGGTCTGCGATTAAGGCCAAAAACAACGACACCTGATCAATCGGCAAAAGATCAGGCAGCCCTCGATAATCCAGATGATGACACTCCAAAAGATCCGGCCGCAGGTGCAGGTGCTTCTTCTGACCCGAATAAAAAAGCGGAGCCTGCAGATGTCATCATCGAAAAAAAGATGGTCGAAACAATCACACGATTATTAAAAGATAAAAGTGATTCGGATGAAGAGTTTCATTCGAAATACTCGAACCTCGACCCTGCTTATCTCGTCAAAGAATTAAAATATTATGTGAATGATTCTTCTAAATTCTCGGACAGCCAGCGCCCGGAAATAGAAGGAAAATTCTCACAAAAAAATATTACGCCTAAACATGCTCCGCTTGAATCTATCGACGAGCTTTACCTGCTTCCATCATGGGATGATGCTCTTGTTGATTTAATAAAAGAGCGCATGAGTGTCCACGAAGTCAGTGTCATCGCTGTGAACGAACTTACTATTCAGGATTTAAAAATAATTTTCCCGGCCATCAACGATATCCAGATTGAAGAATTTTTCAAATACAGAGACGGAGATCCGGATAAAAAAATTAAGGCAACTAAGTTTAAAAACGCTGATGATTTTAAAAATGTTGTGACCGGCACCCTGAATATTGTCACAGATGCTGAGTACACAGAGCGAATCAACGAACTGAAATCGGCAGGTCTTGTGATTGATACGGCAGGAAAACTTTATAAAGTAAACAGTCGCGGAACCATGAACAATGCAGTCTACAACCTTGTGGCCTATGTAGATTTACCAATTAAACCCCAGCCTGCAAAAAAACCAGGGCCTGTAGGAACAAATCCTGATGGAACAGGTCAGCTGGCCGGAACTACGAATTCAGACGGAACAGTGGCGAAGGCCGATCCAAATAAAAAAGAAGATAAAGCAGACCCGGTTGAACTTTTACAACCGAGAGTTATTGAAATGCGACTGGAATAATCAGGTATCTTTTTCCCCTAACATACTCTTATGATTTCACTATCCAACACTGCTCTTTCTGCTAAACTTATAGCATGAACATACTGGCCATTGATATCGGATCTTATTCTATCAAGTTTATTGAAGTAAGACCTGAACGAAAAAATTATGTACTTGTTGAAAAACAGGAAATCATTCTTGATGAGGTGAAGCCTCATTACCCGAACATCACGGGACTTTCTGAATTACAAAAAGAAATTATCTCCAACTACATTCAAAAAAAACCCAATGATATTCGCGTAATTTTTCAGATGCCGAATGAAATGCTTACAACGAGATACCTGGAAATTCCGGGCACATCAAAAAGAAAAACTGAACAGATTATCCCTTTTCAGCTGGAAGAAAACCTTCCCTACTCATTAAGCAGTGCTCATTTTGGTTCACGCATCAATAAAAAGAACAATAGTTTTTCTGTTCTTTCAAACATCACGCAATTAAATGTCTTCAAGGATTTTTTCAGTTACTTTGAAAATAAAGAAGCTCAGCCTTCTATTTTAACTTCGGAAATTTCCATCATGCAGGCCTACATCGATCATATCCGTATGAACGACACCTGCTGCATAATTGATCTCGGTCACAAGACAACAAAAATTTATTTCGTTCAGGACCGCCAGATTGTATCGAACCATACATCGTATGTTGCGGGACAGGCGATCAATGAAGTCATCTCGAAAACATACCAGATCTCAATGGAAGATGCGATCATCTATAAACATGAAAATGCTTTCATGTTAAACGACGACCAGCTGGAAGCCGTGTCTCCCGAGCAAAAAGGTTTTGCCCTTTTAATGAAACAGATCTTCAACCCGATGGTTTTGGATTTAAGACGCTGGGAAATCGGCCACCGTGTAAAATACGGAACAAACATTGAAAAGATTTTTATTCTGGGTGGATCAAGCAGCATCAACAACATAGATAACTTTATCAATTACCACACAGGTATCACTGTTGAGAACCTTCCTCCTCTATTAGATTTAAAAAATGATTATACGGCCCATGATAAAAATTTTTATCTGGCAAAGATGATGGCGATCTCTCAAAAGACTCCTTCATCGATTATCAATTTCCTTACCGGAAAATTTCAGACAGCATCGAATGCTTTCATCTCGGTTCACTCTGCCGTTTTCATCTGGGTAAGAACGACGTTCATCGCCCTGCTGTTAATTCTCGGACTGACTGGCGAGCGTTTTGTTTTCCTTCAAAAACAAAACAAGGATGCGGATACAAAAATTAAAGCATTATTAAAACGCTCTAACCTTGGAATTTCCCAGGCCGATAGAAAGGCCTACGATAAAAATCCGGCGAGAGTTTTAAGCATCATCAAAAAGAAAAACAAACTCGTGACGGATGAAGTGAGCTCGATATTATCAAGCCAGAAAGTCAACGCACTTAAGCCACTTGCTGTTTTAAGTAAAACAATCAGCAACAATCCAAAAGTCAGTCTGGAAAATTTCCACAGCGACGGACTTACGGTTAAAGCACTTTTCACTGCAGAAGATCCTGCTGAACTGGAAAAAATGAGCACGCTTCTACGAGGCTCGGGACTCCCTCAGCTAAAAGTAAACTATCAGACCGGCCTAACGACCCTGACAGTTGAGTTCGAGGACAGGCAATAATGGAAAAAACAAGTTTCTTTATCAAGATAGATGAATTCATTTTTCAAAAACTTGATCTGTTAAAAAACGAAGGTGTCTTCCAGAAATTTACTGACGTTATTTCGGGCCTCGATGAAGACCAGCAAAAAGTTGTTGCCCAGGTGACGACGTTTACCTTTATTTTAATCCCGTTTATTTTTGTGGCCGTTTTATGGTGGGGAAATTCATCGACGAAACAAGCGATCGCCAGCAAAAAACAAATCATCGAACAGATTGCTCTGTTTGACGGAAATAAAAACGCACTTAACAATGTCAGTGCAAACTATCTCGCTCCCGCTGCCATCGCCAGCCAGAACGAGATGGATAACAAATTAAGAAATATTCTTTCAACCAACTCAATTGACCAGAATAAAGTTCATATTACTAATTTTCACCAGACTTCGACTTCATCGAGTGTCGGTAAAATCGAAGCAGATATTACTTTTACTGATTTCGGAACGAGCGATTTTTCCAATTTCATGAGAGGACTTATGGAAGTGGAGCGCTTTAAAGTTTTAAAAGTGGACCTGATTAAAAATAAAGAAAACAGTTTACTGAAAGGTTCAATCACTCTTATGCACATGGGACAAAATCCTTTCGTTCCCGAGGCACAATAGTCAATGAGTAAAAGAAAACGCATCCAGTACAACGAACTGAACGAAGAGATCTACGCTCCAAAATACTGGACGACACCAAGACTCGTAGTTATCGGATTTTTCCTTTTATTCATGGGATTTCTGGTTAACTTTTCTCTCGAAGAAAAAATCAATAAATACCTGCAGACAACTTTGGGAAACAATACGGCCTGCCCGATTCAGTTTGAAAAAGCGGAGCTTTCTTATTTCTTTCCAAAAGTCATCGTAAAAAACCCAGTGATCATGGGTGCCTGCTTCGGACAGTACAATAATCGTCTGGAGCTGAAAGACATCAAAATTGCATTCAGCTCACCTAGTTTTTATCCGGTAGGTATACGTCTTCATGTAGAAGCCACGAGCGGAAAATCACACATCAACTTATACCCTGTTCTCTCGGTCTTTTCTCAAAACGTAAAAATTGAAAAGACAATTATCGATACACAACTTTTCGCTCCGATGACTGAAACAAACATGTCCCCGATCTCAGGAACATTATCAATCGAAGGATTTTTTGAATTTAAATCCGGTCAGGTAAGAGACGGTGAAATTGCTGTTGTATCAAATAACTTTTCTCTTCCTTCTCAAAACATTAAGGGCTTCGAGCTGACTCAGCTCAACCTGCAAACTTTAAATATCTCTGCACATTTTTCGAATCCACAAACAATGGTGATAGACAAAATTCAAATTGGAAAAGATAAAGCTCCGATTGAAATGAATCTTAAAGGCCAGCTGCACGTGAGAGAAAATGACTTCATGGGCTCTCAACTTGCTCTTGATGGAAACTTGAAGCTATCTCAATTTATCCTGGTGAATTTCGCCTTCGTTAAACTCTTCTTGCCTGAGTCTAACACCAGTGGTAATTACAAAATGAAAGTCAACGGGCCACTTAGAAATCCTGGTGCTCCGCAATTTTTGTAGAATAAAAAATGCAATCAGAACAACTCGAAAAAATGCTAGCACATCAACTGGTGGAAAATCTTCCAAACCATTCTGTGCGTGATATTTATGAATACGCTGTTCTTCCGGGCGGAAAACTTTTCAGACCCCACCTGGTCTGGTCAGTGCTGCAGGACTTAAACCCGGCGCTATATGAAACTTCAAAAACAAATTTAAATTCAGACCACGCCAGACTCTCTTCAGCGGTCGAATTTCATCATACCTACACGCTCCTTCATGATGACCTTCCTTGTATGGATAATGACCTCACAAGGCGCGGGAAAGCGTGTACACACATAGCTTTCGGAGAATGGCAGGCGCTTTTAGCAGGCGACGGCCTTTTAAATATTTCTTATCAACTATTAGCAAAAGTAAAAAATCAACGCGCCTTGGAATTATTAAAATTTTTTAGCTGGGCACTAGGCCCTAAAGGTCTCATACACGGACAAGTCATGGACCTCTCGCATGAAATGACAAAATCTTTTGCCAGCACGCTAAGAACTCACGAACTAAAGACAGCGCGCCTAATTCAGGTATCAATTTTAGGAAGTGCACTGATTGCGAATATAAAAAATTACAAAGCAGAAAAAAATCTGTGGAAATACTCCCGTCTGCTGGGAGTTAATTTCCAGTTAATCGACGATCTTTCAGAATTAGCTGAAGAAAAACTTTCAGAACACGAACTCGATGTGAACCCATGGCTAAAATTCCCGGCAGAAGCTCTTAATGAGACTTTAAAAGGCTTGAAGCAATTCGAGACAGTCTCAGCTGAGCTTAAACTTCAAAACACGAATAAGATCGTCTTAGACTACTATAAAAAAATGTTGTCAGTGATTGAACCGGATTTAGTTAATGTGAATTTGCATTTAAAAGGAAAGCTGGATCTAGCCCCAGTGATTCTTGTCATGAAGCGATTCAGTAATCTTTAAAATCTCCACCAATTTCGTTTTAGCTAATGTCAGCTTTTGAAAATCAGTTTCAATTAAAACTCTTTTAGTCATGGACTCGCGAACAGCTTCGCGCACCGGATAGGCCGAAGATTCGTCTGAAGATAAAAATTCATCTTCGTTGATTCTTTCGTCTTCGAATGAAAAATTGTCGGCAAAATTTGCCTCAACAAGAGACTCGCGAGGCATGAGAGTTTTCATCTCTGCCTTCGCGCGCTCAATTGTCATTTTATCTTCAAATAATAATTTTTTGATAAGAAGGATCGCTTCGATGTCGCGATGTTCGTAAAGTTTCTGACCCGAAGAAGAAGTGATCGGAGCAATTTCTGTAAATTCCGACTCCCAAAAACGTAAAACGTAAGATTTTACACCAGTGAGCGCGCAAACTTCATTGATCTTGAAGGAAGATTTGTTGGGAATTTCAATCGGTCCAAACATCAATTATTCCTGATTACTAATTAATCGTTGTCGTCATCTTCTGGAGAAAAATCATGATCCTCTTCACCTTCATCAATGTTCGACATGAATGAGCTCAGAGCTCTTGCCGTTCCTTCTTTTGGTGGAAGTGATTTGTTCTCGTTACCTTTTTCATCAAGGCGGTGAGCATATCTAATTGTGACATCTTCTTTAAGCACTTGTGAAGGCTTAAATGTCAGAACTCGACGGGCAGAAATGTCCATCGCTTCACCTGTTTGTGGATTTCTCCCAACACGTGTTGCTTTATCTCTGATTGAAAAATTTCCGAATCCAGAAATTTTTACTTTCTCTCCTTTTGAGAGAGTGTCTTTAATAACTTTGAAAACAAGATCTACTAAATCTGCAGCTTCCTTCTTCGAGAAACCAGCTTCTTTGTATACTCGCTCGACAATATCGGCCTTCGTAAGACTCATTACTTTCCTCCATGAAAACAAAGCGCGCCTAAACCATATATTAGTAGGTTAACTTAGAAAGTCATTTTGATCTATAAAAAAATTCAAGCAATTACATTTAAGAGAGCATGATGCTCAACTATTTGCGTTTTACTTTCTTTTTTATGGTCTCTTTTTCAATTTTTTTCTGTAAGTTGGCCTTTTCAGCGTCCTTTGACTTCATCCACGAAGTTAATTTCTCATCAACTTCACGCAATTCTTCAATCAGCTTCTTTTCAACCAGGTTTTTTGACTTCGCGATCTTATCGTAATCGGCCATCGACTTCGTATCGTCTTTCACCATGAGCATACGTTTTTCAACTTCCTCTTTGGTCATACGATAAATCGGCATGTCGGCCAGATATTCGGCGAATGTGAATTTTTTCTTATCAAGATACTCAACGTAAGATTTTCTGTTCGTTGATTTTGTCGCAACTTCGTATTCTTTTTCTTTGATGAATCTGATGATCTCATTGTTCTGACGAAGTTTCTTTTCTAAATCTTCTACCATTAATTCATAACGGCGCTTAACAACTTCCAGTCTTTTCGCTCCGAAGATTTCAATAATTTCTTCAGGCGCATTGAAAATACGAACACCACGTTCAGAAATCAATGTGTAGTTTGGAACTAACGTAGAAGAGTTCGACATTTTTTCAATGACGTCAGAAAGTTTTGGCTGCTGACCTTTTTTGAAAATAAGTTCGATCATGATATCGTTATTTACAGAAGAGTCCACGAAGTCTTTGATGTAATCTTCATCAAGGAATTTTGTTAAGTAACGATAGATCTTAGTCGCATCGTACCCGCGTGGAAGTTCAGTAATATAAATCGATCCATGAATTTCTTCGAACTTCATAGAGAAAACAAAACGGCCCTTCTCATCTACTTCAATTTTATTTTTGTATGTGTGAACATAACTTTTTAATTTTTTAGCTTTACCTGTTTCAACGAACTGAATGATTGAAGCAATCAAATCACTGTGGTGAAACGAAGGAATAACAGAAGAAAATCCTGTACCGATACCTTCAGCTCCGTTCATTAACATGATCGGAAGTTTTGGAAGAAGACAAACCGGCTCCATAACTTTTTCATCGTAGTTTGGAACCATATCAACCTGGTTCATGTCGTCGAACAAAATATAGTCTGCTACTTTTCCAAGTTTACATTCGATATAACGAGAAGCTGCCGGAGCAGTTTCCATTCTCTCTCCGAAATATCCTTTTTTATCGATAAGGGGATAGTTGTTCGAGAAAGTATAATCCTGAGCCATGTTTACGATAGCTGATTCAACAGAAGCAGGTCCGTGAGGGTGAAGAGTTAAAACTAATCCCGTTGCCGAAGAAACTTTCATCAATCCTTTCGACTGATTTTTCCACAGAGTAAAAAGAATTCTTCTTTGTCCTGGTTTTAATCCATCCTGCAGATATGGAATCGCACGATCCATTAAAGTGTAGATCTGATAGTTTCTATATTCTTCTTTTACAACTTCAGTTAATGAAACTGATTCAAGTGAGTGAAGGTATCTTTCTTCCATTATTCAGGTCCCTTATTATTTCTTTTTAGCTTTTTTAGTCGTTTTTACAACAGGAGCTTTAGCTTTTGCAGTGGCCTTAGCAACTTTCGCAGTCGCTTTAACTACCGGAGCTTTTGAACCACCGCCTTTAGTTTGTGCAGCTTTCATAGATGCAGCAGATTTCCCTGCCTTCGCACCTTTTTTCGGTTCATTCAAATCACTCGCAGTAATCCCTGTCGATTCTGTATCAAGTAAAAGTTCTTTTCTTAAATTTGTATCTTTTCCAAAACAGATATCAAGCGTGTTTTTTGCTGAAGACATGTCTTCAACCTGGATAATCGTGAACTCTTCACGGTTAAGCGTGTGCTTGAAAGCTTCCGGAGACATCTCTCCGAGACCCTTGTTTCTCTGGATTTCTTTAATCTTAACTGTAGATTTTTTAAGTTTTTCTAACTGCTCTTCGCTTTCAACGAACAGAGTTTCTTTATCAGTGATTACTTCAAAAAGCGGAGCTTTCGCGAATTGAATCGCTCTTTGCTCGAACATTTCCGGCCAGAATGTGAAGAAAAAGTTAACTAAAAGCGTGTTGATGTGACCACCATCCACGTCCGAGTCAGCGAGGAAAACGATTTTCGAATAACGAAGATCATCGACAACTGCTTTGACTCCGATAGTAAGTCCAATCGAAGACATGATATCCATGAACTCCTGATTGTTTAATACATCGTTGATTGAAGCCTGCATGACGTTCATCGGTTTCCCTTTAAGCGCAATACCACCCTGGTACAATTTATTTCTAGCTGAACGAAGTCCGCCGATAGCAGAGTCCCCTTCACAGATGAAAAGTGTACAAAGATTTCTGTCTTTTCTTTCATTGGCATCGAGAAGTTTTTCAACTCTCATTCTTTTTGCTTTTTTACCTTTTAGAGAAGCATCTTTCAGCTCCTGGAATCTATGGCGCGATTTTGCACGCTCAACAACCAGTTCCAGGTATTCCTTATTTTTACGAAGGAATTTCTCGATATTGTCGGCCATGAAATGCTCGATTCCTTTTTCAAGGTTCAAGTCACGGACGAGCTTTCTTTTTGTCTGTGATTCAAAACGCGGATTCGGCATAGTGATGCCCATGACGAAAGTGATTCCCGTCAGAACATCGTTATCAACGACAGAAATTTTTTCTTTTTTAGCTGCGCGCTCGATCTTTTCCTTAACAGTGTTAATGAAAATTCTCTTTACTCTATCGTGGTGGAATCCACCGTCAAAAGTAGGTGTACTATTCACAAAAGAAATGAACTTTTCACGCTCTTCCGAGCGCTGGTCAAGAGTCAGTGATAAGTGGAAATCGATTTTCCCTTTCACTTTTTTCCCTTTCGCGTTTTCTGTTTCGTAAATGTAGACATCTTCACCGATAATTTGTGCACTATTCGGGTCAATTCTTTGAGCTAACTCAAAAAGTCCTTTTTTAAAGTGATATTTTTCACCGTTAAAATAGAACGTTAATCCCGGGTTATTGTACGCCAGATCGATGATACGTTTTCTGAGTAAATCCTCAGAAATTTCGTTGTTTTTATAAACTTCTTTCGAAAGTGTAAGCGTAACACTTACACCTGAAGCGCCTTTGAAAGGCTTCGGTTTTGTTTTTTTAGTAGTAAGTGCCCCGTTGATGAACTCATAAGTTTGTTCCATCTTCGAGTTATAGTGCTTAACTGTCGCTACAAAAATGTCTGATGTAAGACAAGTTGCTGCGGCACCAAGACCGTTTTGTCCCAGTGTACGAAATAAAAATCCCTTCTCATCAGTTTCTTCGTCTTTAAACTTTGATCCTGTTCTGAATTCTGTGTAAACCTGTGCGACTTTATCGACTGGAAATCCAATCCCGTTATCCGTGATTGTGACCGTCTTTTTATCTTCTGAAAGTTTGGTGTGAATTTCAGTAACGTGACCGCGATAATACTCGTCGATACTGTTATCTAAAATCTCTTCAACGGCCTTTGATTTTGCCTGGTGAAACTTAATGGTTTTGAATTCAATCCCATTAGGCTTATAAATATAGGCTTCTAGGTCTTCTACGTCGTTACTTCCAAAAACCAGCGTGACACGATTTCTAACGTGCCAGCGTTGATCTTTACTTTCGATCAAAGCGTCTTTGGTGCTGCCTTTTCTGACAACTGGGCCTACACTACTCATTATGCATCCTTTTCATTATCTAAATATTGGGAAATAATAGTCACTAATCTCGACTAGGTTAAAGACCCAACAAGGTCTTAAAAAGGTACAGCGCATAAAAAAATTAAGTTATTGCACCGCTCCTATCTTGACGTTAATCGTCTCACTTTCCCTATGTGCGGAGGATATAAATCTTAACGTTTTGCCATATAAAAAAAAATTAAAAGAAAAAATTTTGGAGGGCGAAATATTCTCCGAATCTCATGTAAAAAGTTCAACTATTGGAGATAAAAAAATCCAGGAGCTGAATTTCTCAATCGCAGGATTACACGAAAAAAGCTGTGCTTATGCCTTAAAAACTCTCTCTCTGTACGAAAGCTATTCAAAACTTCTCGATTTCGTCAAAGAGTCTACTTATGACGAGAAAACTGAAGTGTTAAATTTTCAGTTGAAACATGCGCTTCTTCCCTATGATATGCGCTTAATATTCAAGCTTCCGCGAATTACAAAAGAAGGGCAGTATCCCTTCGTTTTCGAGCAGGGAATTTTGAAGGAGTTAAAGGGCACAATCTACGCCATAAATACCAAAAATCGTTGCCTGTTTTATTCAACTGCTGCATGGAGTGGCCCAACAACAGGATTTCCTGATTTAATTTTCGAGTTTTTTTCGCAGACACTTGCAAGACTTTCTATGGAAAAACTGTTTAGGATTTCTTCCACGCTAAGTCATTGAACAAAACAAAAAATGACAACGTTAATAAAGCATATTATAAAATTTTAATGAAAGTTTTAAGATTAAATGCCTCGGACACGTACCCGATCAGACAACAAGTTCTGATACCTGATCACGATCCAAAAAAAGTAAAATTCGAATCCGATGACGATGACGATGTTTCTTTTCACCTGGGCGCTTTTGAAGATTCTAAACTCGTTTCTGTCGCTTCATTTTTTTATGAACGCAATACACTTTTTAAAGACCAGCATCAGTACCAGCTGCGCGGTATGGCCACCCTTCCTGAATTCCAGGGACGCGGCTTAAGCTCAGAACTTCTCAATATGGCCTTCCCTATTATCAAGCAAAACTTCTGCACACTTCTTTGGTGTAATGCCCGCACAACTGCTGTGGGATATTATGAAAAAGTTGGATTCCATAAATTCGATGAAAATGTTTTTGATATACCGGGCATTGGCGCACACGTTTTAATGTACAAAAATATCTAATTAAAAATATGAATGATCTAAGATCTTTTACACCTGCACTTTGTGAGTTAATGGGAATTACTGCTCCCGAGCTGGCAAATCAAAATTCCTACCTCGATTTAAAAAATAAAAATGGAGTCATAAAAAAGGCACTCATCTATTGTCCGGATGCTTTCGGTACACATGCCTTTAAAAAATATCCAGAACTGCACCAGGAAATGAGCAAGCACAGCACTCATGAAGTAGATCTTCTTTCTGTCTTCCCACCCGTTACTCCCGTTTGTTTTGCCAGTTTATTTACCGGTGGAGCGCCTCAGGAACACGGAATAATAAAATACGCAAAACCAATTCTAAAATGTGACACTTTATTTGATGCTCTATTGAGGGCAGGAAAAAAAGTAGCAATCGTAGCAGTAAAAAATTCCAGCATCGATCTTTTATTCAAAGAACGGGAACTGGATTATTTTTCAATGGACTATGATCCGTTAGTGACTGCAAAAACTTTCGAATTACTGGAAAAAAACGAACATGATGTGATCGTCGTTTATCACCAGGAGTATGATGACCTTCTTCACGATACAGGCCTCTTCTCTGAGCTTGCCATGAAAGCGCTTGAGCATCATACAGACTCATGGAAGATGTTGCTTAGACAGGCAGAAAAATCATGGCAAAAAGACTATGTCGTTTGCTTTACTCCTGATCACGGAGGACATGTAGATCTAAAAAATGGAATGGGAGATCACGGCGAAAACTCACCGGAAGATATGGAGCTAAAACATTTCTTTTATTTCGGGTAACAAAATCTTTTTTTGGCCAGTGACTCAATCACTTCGTAATTTTTTTCACCACATTTTGCTTTAGTCGGGAATTTATTCAGAGGAGCACACGGATAGTATTTTAATTTTTTATCGATCGCTTCCTTTCTTTTATCACCGCAAAGTTTGAAGGCATCTTCATCCACACATACGTAATAATCATTTTCGCAGTTATAGATTAAAAAGTTTCCGGCCTTGTAATAATCGTTGATGGGATAATTTGCTTTCTTATGTGTCAGTTCTGCATCTTCCTGCCCGTAAGCATGAAAGCTGATCAGAACTGACATTAAAAAAAATATCACTCTCATTATTTATCTCGTTACTTTTCTGCTTTCTCGTCTGATCTAATTTTTTTCATCGCGAATTCGCGAAGGTCTTTCAATTCTTTTAATTCCATTTCAAAAAACATATGTGAAGCAGAAACTTTGGGAAGTGATTTTCCGAAGGCTTCGTCCTCAAACGACTTAATACGGTTGTTTAAACTGTTTCTGATCGTTCTCATTTGCTTTGGAGTTTTTTCCGCAAAGCTTGCTTTTAATTCTTTTACTCGTGCTTCTACTGACATGATCAATTCCTCTGGCTAGAGCCATAATAGTACAAAATATCTTCCGCCCAGTTTTAAACCTTCAATGCCGATTGTTAAAGCTAAAAATAGGAAGGCGAGAGAAAAATATTTGGTGTGTAATCTGCTCCAGCTTTCCGGTGCTTTATAGATTGCATAAAGCATTCCTACAAAGAGCCCTCCAGCGTGAGCTGCATTGGCAATGGGACCTAAAAATCCCGTCATACATACCAGAAGCCAGCCTATCATAATGGTGATGTCTCTGGCCGGCAGAGAGTATTCAAAATCGTGGTGAATTTTTTTAAACACCCACACAAATCCCAGCATGCCGTAGAGCACGCCTGACATTCCACCGAACTCGGGACCACTCACGCAGTATTGAAGCAAGTTTGAGACGACTCCACTCACGGCCATCAAAATCAGCAGGTCATTTTTTCCAAATCGGTTTTCAATGATGTAACCCAGGTCTTTAAACCAAAGCATGTTAAATAGAATATGCAGGATGCTCAGGTGAATAAAAATCGGAGTAATGAGGCGCCAGATTTGTCCGTGAGTGACTTCATAGAGAAAGCCGGTTTCAGGACTTCCCATGAACATCACTGACTGCAGATGTTTTCCCATATCAGTGTATGAAAGTGCATAGAGAATTACGCAAGCAACAGTGATAGCATAAGTGACCGGGCCACGAGGAAGAGTTTTAATCTTCACCCACTCCTCATCCACTTCTATTTTTTTTCTAAACCCCATTTTCACGCGGAAATAATCCTGCGCCTTTGGAAGTTCTTCTGCATTTTCCACTGTTAGAAAATACATATCATCTTTTTCGACGTGATGAACGGAAGCCGCTACTCCCATGGAGTGCAGTTCTTCTTTCATTAAATCGATCATTTTTTTATCGCGAAGTTCGCCAACTACAAACATTTTTTATCCTAATTAATTTGCTTCAATCAGGTGTCCCAGCCTTTCCTCATCTTTAATGGAAAGCGCGCGCTTAAAGGCTTCCGTAATAACTTTTCTTTCATCATCAGTAGGTTTCACTCCACCAATGATAAGATTAAAAGTTCCGCCTTTGGCATCGGGTGAATAATCAACAGCAAAAATCATTTTTTTCGATTTTTCGCTGGAGATTTTTTTTGCTCCTGCTCCGACTACCGACTCTCTGACTAATTTTTCAATTGTTTCTGCGCGAACGACTCTTTGTGAGCGTTCCGCTTCAGGTAGTATAGCTCCTGAATTGAACTCCGTCTTCACAAAGGTCACGCGGTATTTAGATGGATCAGTTGTTTGTGCCAGTTTTTTTACCAGGTCTACTTTCTGCGTCTGTCCCCAGTTAAGTTTTGGCATAAGAATCCCGTCATCTCCGGAAAATTTCGGTTTAAGACTTGGATTGGCCTCGTCAGTTGTCGCAACAGTGAATGTTCTTTTTGCTTTATTCATATCTGTTGTCACTTCATCAACATTATTTTGAATTTTCGTAAAAGCATCTTTTAAAACTTTCGCTTTATCACCCTGAGAGTAATTGACCGTTGAAAGTGCTCTCATTTGTTCATAAGCATTATCTACACCGACACCAGTGAAATCTACAGAAACAATTCCGCCCTTTGCTTCTGCTAAATTAATCAATACACGTTCACGCTGAAATAATGGTGGTGAAAGTGAATCGACTTTCTGAAAGTAGTTTGTCAGCTGCTCAATATGGGCATCAGAGATATCTGTATTAAAAATAGTTTTTACTTTGGCCCTTATTTTTGCAGAATACTCGGCGGAATTTTCGCAATCCGATGGTTTAATTTTTCTCAAAATCCCGATCATATCCTTGGTTGGAATGACGGCACCATCGGAAGACGCCTGCATAATTCCACTCTTAAAAAGATCCTTATCCAGAGCGAGTTTTGCCCTGATGGATTCAATATCTTTCACATCAGCATGCATGTTTTCAATCTGTTCTTCGAAATTCACCGATCTCGAACTTCCCATTTTATAACCGGCCTTTCTCGCTGCACGTGCCGCCATATTGGCCTCCAGTGGAGTTTCACCGGAACCAGCTAAAAACCATGTACTCACATCAGGAACTTCATCCGTTCTCGGAGGAAGAAGTTTCGTCAGACCTTCTTTTTCAAACTCTGCCACAAACTCGCGGTTGGTTTTTTGATAAACAGCATTCAGCATCGATTCGACTTCGGCATTGTTTCCACTGTCTGTAATTTTCACTCGCAGTCTAATGGATTTATAATCTTTGTAACGCCCTTCGATAGCTTTTGAAAGTTCAGGAAACTCTTTCAGGTTTGCCATGAATTTATCCATGAATGCATTGTTGATGGCATCCACCATCGCTTTATCCCCAATGAGGGAGTCGTTCAGTTTTTTCTGAACAGCATTTTCCACATCAAAGTACATAACCTTTGGTTTTAATTTTTTATCAGTTTCCATCAACGTCACAAAAGTTCTGTTGTTGAAATCCGTCGTCGATTCAGCTTTGTACTTAACTTTAAATTTTTCAGCACTCGGACTTCCCCATCGTATAGAGGCTGCCTGATCATTTGTTTCTTTTGAAGTGAGAGTCGGAGTTTCTTTTTTTGCGGCATCTTTCGCCGAATCTTTTGAAGACTCTCTTGTCAGTACTCTTCGCATTGCTGCTTCAAGGGCCGTTTCAAACTGCGGGCACTCAGCAAACGCATTCATCGATAGAACAGCAATGAGAACGGTTACTAAATATTTAAACTTTGCATTCATCTTTATTTTCTTGTCAGTCACTCGGGAACAATATTGTTACTGCAAAATTATCGGTTTTCTGGAGCATTTCGTTAGGATAAAACATGATTTTCACTGAGACAAACGCGAAGTAGGTTTCTTTTTGGCGTATTTTAGGATACGCTCACGCCATAATTAGTTAAGAAGTGGAAAAATAACAGGAAAACCTCCTATGTTAAAGATCAATAAAAAAGTCGAATACGCCCTGATGGCCCTGAAGTTCATGGCCGACAAAAACGATTCAACTCCTCTGGTTTCAGCTCGAGAGATCTGCGATGCCTTTCACACGCCTTTCGATACAACAGCTAAAGTCATGCAGGTGATGAACAACCACGATATTTTAAATTCAGTTAAAGGAATAAAAGGCGGCTACTCGCTTAACAAATCTTTATCTGCAATTACTTATATGGAACTGGTTCAGATGATAGAAGGCCGCGAGGAAATCGGTCGCGTCTGTTCTAATCACAAAGGAACTTGCGAACTGATGGGAACGTGTAACATCTCTACTCCCGTCGAAAACCTGAACCGCAAACTTAATTCTTTTCTTGAAAACTTAACTCTCGCTGAACTCCTTCAAGGTACTGAGTTCAACAAGTCAAAAAATTTAGAGGTGCATGTATGAGCACAGATATTTTAAACTCTGATTACAAATACGGATTTTTTACAGATATCGAAACAGAAGCTTTCCCGAAAGGTCTGTCTGAAGACATCGTGAGAATGATTTCAGCAAAAAAAGAAGAGCCCACATGGCTTCTCGATTTCAGACTGAAGGCCTATGCTCACTGGTTAAAAATGGCGACTCCGAAATGGGCCCATTTAGAAATTCCCGATATCGACTACCAGGCGCTATATTATTATTCAGCACCAAAGAAAAAAGTAGATGCTGTTGGAAGTCTCGATGAAATCGATCCTGAACTTCTTGCCACTTTTGCAAAATTGGGAATTCCACTTAACGAACAAAAACGTATCTCCGGTGTCGCTGTTGATGCGGTATTTGATTCAGTTTCTGTCGCCACTACTCACAAAGCTGAACTGGAAAAAGTCGGAGTTATCTTCTGTTCAATTTCAGAAGCCGTGAAAGAGCACCCGGAACTGGTAAAAAAATACCTGGGAACAGTTGTCCCTCATTCTGATAATTTTTACGCTGCACTAAACGCGGCCGTATTTTCTGACGGGTCATTCGTTTACATCCCGAAAGGTGTAAAGTGTCCGCTGGATCTTTCGACGTATTTCAGAATCAATGCAAAAGAAACAGGTCAGTTCGAAAGAACACTGATCGTTGCTGAAGAAGGCTCATTCGTAAATTATCTTGAAGGTTGTACAGCTCCACAAAGAGATGAAAACCAGCTGCACGCTGCGATCGTTGAACTTATAGCGATGGATGACGCTGAGATTAAGTACTCTACAGTTCAAAACTGGTACGCCGGAGATAAAAACGGATTGGGTGGAATTTACAACTTCGTTACAAAACGCGGAAACTGTCTCGGGAAAAACTCAAAAATTTCCTGGACACAGGTTGAAGCAGGCTCTGCCATTACATGGAAATATCCATCGTGTAATTTAATCGGTGATAACTCTGAAGGTGCTTTTTATTCAGTGGCACTGACAAACAACTTCATGCAGGCAGATACCGGAACGAAGATGGTTCACATTGGTAAAAACACCAAGTCGACAATCATCTCTAAAGGGATTTCAGCTGAGCAGTCAGAAAATAATTACCGCGGACTTGTAAAAATTAATCCTTCGGCAACGGGAGCACGTAACTACTCTCAGTGCGATTCTATGCTGATTGGAAACAAGGCACGTGCAAATACATTTCCATACATCGACGTAAAAAATAATACGGCCATCGTTGAACACGAAGCTTCGACTTCGCGAATTTCTGAAGAGCAGTTATTTTATCTTCAGTCCCGCGGTTTATCGGAAGAAAAATGTATTTCAATGATCGTGAATGGTTTTTGTAAAGACGTCTTCAAGGAACTTCCGCTTGAGTTCGCAGTTGAAGCAGTAAAATTAATAGAAATGAAACTTGAAAACAGCATAGGTTAGAAAATGATCGAAATTAAAAATCTCCACGCCAAAATCGGCGACAAAGAAATCTTAAAAGGAATTAACTTAACTGTTAAGGCCGGTGAAGTGCACGCTATCATGGGGCCAAACGGCTCTGGAAAAAGTACTCTTTCAAAAGTCATCGCGGGACACCCTTCTTACGAAGTATCCGGCGGCACGATCACTTACAAAATCAATTCAAAGGATAGAGATCTTTTTGAACTGGAAGCAGATGAGCGCGCAAAAAGCGGAATCTTTTTAGGCTTCCAGTACCCGGTAGAAATTCCGGGAGTGTCGAACTTCACTTTCCTACTTGAATCTTTCAACGAGATTTGTAAGTTCAACGGTGCTCCTGAAATGTCGTCTTCAGATTTCAGAAAATTCCTAAAACCAAAACTTGAACTTCTTGAGATGAACGAAGCTTTCCTTGACCGTCCGGTGAACACTGGATTTTCAGGTGGAGAGAAAAAGAAAAACGAAATTTTACAGATGGCCGTTTTAAACCCGCGCCTTGCTCTTTTAGATGAAACGGATTCAGGACTTGATATCGATGCACTAAAAATTGTTGCAAAAGGTGTAAACTCACTTAAGAGCCGCTTCAATGCAACGATTCTTGTGACTCACTATCAGCGCCTGCTCGACTTCATCGTTCCTGATCATGTCCATGTTTTATACCAGGGGCAAATTATTAGAAGCGGCGGAAAAGAACTCGCTCTGGAACTGGAAGAAAAAGGTTACGAATGGTTGATTAAAGAACATGCTGAAAAAAAGCAATAGAGTAAATAATGGAACAAGTACTATTTAACGAACTGATTAAGAATTCTGCTGAAGTTTACAAAAATACAAGTGAACTGGGGCCTAGCTATAACGAAGCGATGAAAAACGCTCTCGAAAAATTTAAGTTACTCGGAATTCCTACAAAGAAAAATGAAGACTGGATCTATACGAATATTTCAAAAAATCTATCTCCAAGATTTTTTGCCAGAAATACTGAAATCGTTCAGGATGTTCCTTCACTGGTCATTGACCGCCGTGGAATGATCATTTTCAACAATGGTGTTTTTAACCGTCATCAATCAGTACTTCCGGATGGAATCATTATCGATCAACAGGTTCCTTCTACGGAATTTTTTGATTCATTTGATACTTTGAATTTTTCTGTATCGATGTCCCCTCTCTTCATCAAAATAAAAAAGAATACATTGCTGGATTTTCCGGTGACCATTGTTCACTTAGTGGACGATGCCGGTGTTAATAAGTTTATTTCACCAAGAATCACTGTAACTGCAGAAGAGTTTTCTAAAGTTTCATTCGCTGAAATCTTTACTTCAACTCAAAATGCAGTTTTCCAGTATACGACAAACAGCTCGATCACTTTCAACCTGAAAGAAAGCTCATATGTTGAACATGTAAAAATCCAGCTTGAAGCACAGGCTTCAACTCATATCGGTTTAACTAAAGCGAACCTCGAAGGCCACGCGCAGTTTAAATCAATGACCATTGACCTGGGGGTTTTCACTTCACGCCACAACATTGATGTATCAGTGAACGGTGAAGGTGCAGAAACTCACGTGAACGGTCTGTACGCCCTCAAAAAATCAGAGCACGCTGACATCTTTTCGGTAATTCACCACAATGCTGCTCACACCAATTCTGATCAGTTGTTCAAAGGAATACTTGCCGGAGAATCTCACGGAGCTTTCACCGGTAAAATCCAGATCGCCAAAGATGCTCAGTTAGTGAATTCAAACCAGCTGAATAAAAATTTAATGCTTTCTAAAAAAGCTCACATCGATACACGCCCACAACTTCTGGTTGCTGCTGACGATGTAAAATGCGCTCACGGAGCAACGATCGGTCAGCTTTCTCCTGATGAAGAATTTTATCTTGAGTCACGCGGGATTAAAAAAGACAAGGCCAAAAGAATGTTGTGCCATGGTTTTGCAATGGATGTTTTGTTTAAAATTGAAAACCTGAAAATCCAGAAACTGGCAATTGCACTTCTTGATGAAAGTTTTGAAAAGACTGCACTCAGCGAGATGACTTTATGAAAACACGCACAGAGATGGAAAAATACAGAGAAGATTTTCCTCAGTTAAAAACTCAGGTGAACAATAAACCGCTTATCTATCTTGATAATGCGGCCACAACGCTGAAGCCTCAGGTCGTAATCGATGCGATGACAAAACATTTATCATACGATGTAGCGAACGTTCACAGAGGGATACATACCCTTTCTGAAATGGGCACACGCCAGTTTGAAGAAACACGTATCGCTGTTCAGGAATTATTAAACGCTAAACACGTTCACGAAATTATTTATACGAAAGGGACAACTGATGCCCTGAATTTAGTCGCCAACTCTTTCAGTGAAAAATACCTGAAGGCCGGTGATGAAATAATTTTATCCGAGATGGAGCACCATTCGAACATCGTGCCATGGCAGATGGTTGCAGAGAAGTCTGGTGCCATCATTAAAGTCATTCCAGTCAACGATGACGGCGAATTGATTATAGAAGAGTATAAAAAATTATTAAATCCCAAGACAAAGATGGTGGCCATTGTTCATACATCAAACACGCTTGGAACAATTAATCCAATAAAAGAAATGATCACACTTGCTCATGCAGTGGGATCAAAAGTGACGATCGATGCAGCTCAGTCAGTGGCCCACATGAAAATTGATGTGCAGGAACTGGACTGTGACTTCCTGGTTTTTTCAGCTCACAAAATGTACGGGCCGAACGGTCTGGGATTTTTATACGGAAAAGAAGATTTATTAAACGAGATGCCTCCTTACCAGGGTGGCGGATCAATGATTTCAGAAGTGCGTTTTGAAAAAACAACGTATCATAATCTTCCGAACAAATTTGAAGCTGGAACTCCGGCCATTGCTGAAGTGATCGCATTCAAAGCTGCCCTTGATTACGTGAAAAAAATCGGTCTCGATAATATTGCTCATTATGAAAATGAACTGCTGGAATATGCTACTGCTGAAATAAAAAAAATAAGCGGTGTTCGTTTAATCGGAACAGCAAAACATAAAGCAGGTGTCATTGCTTTTGTCATTGAAGGTGTTCACCCGCAGGATCTTGGGACAATTTTAGACAAGCAAGGCGTGGCGATCAGAACAGGTCACCATTGCACACAACCGCTGCACAGACGTTACAACGTGACGGCGACAGCGCGTGCGAGTTTTTCTCTCTACAACAACTTCCATGATGTGGATGTTTTTATTGCAGCTATAAAAAAAGCAAAAGAATTTTTATTATAAGAGGTTCATATGAATGCAGAATACACAAATACAGAAATTGATATCGATATCCAGCCGACACCAAATCCGAATGCGCTTAAATTTATTTTAAACTATCCGGTAAAAAATGAAGGTAACTCTACTTATAAGTCACCAAGTGAATGCGGAGAAAATAAACTCGCACTTGAACTCTTCAAGGTAAGAGGAATTGATCAGCTGCACTTTTTTGAAAACGTGATTGCTGTGACGAAATTTTCTTACGAAGACTGGAACAATGTTGAAATTGGAATCATGAAAACACTAAAAGAGTTCATGCCTACTCACAATCCAAATTACAATGATCCGAATCCTGAATCTGACAGAAGAAAAAATCTTTCTCCTGAACTTCAACAAATCGAAGCGATCTTAGATAAAACAATACGTCCGGGCCTTCAAGGAGATGGTGGAGATATCCAGGCGCTGACTTATGAAGAAAATATTTTAATGGTTAAATATCAGGGAGCTTGTGGAACCTGCCCTTCGTCAGCGACTGGTACTTTGGAAGCTATTAAATCGATTCTTCGTGATGAACTGAATCCGGAGATTGAAGTCTATATTGCACCGGAATTTTAATTTAATTAGCAACTTAGAAATTGTTTGACAGCTCAAACAAAAAGATTACAATACTAACAGGAGGATCTAATGATCGTTCAAAATTGTAATCTCTTGTTAGTTATTATTTCAAAAATTGAGACTCTTATTGCCGAGCAAAAGAGTCAACATCCCAACTTAAACGATGAAGAAATCATCGAATTCCTAAAAATTAAATTTTCAATCGAAAATAGATCCTAATTATTTTTTAGTCGTTTCCGAAGAAACATAAAATTAGTCTGTACTAAGAAAACTAACAGGAGAACATTTTATGTTAACGAAATGGAAAACGTCATTATTGACCGCAGCTACGATCTTTACTCTTGGTTTCGCAACTTCTTGCGGGAACAACTCAACATCTAACGTTCAAATTGCAGGGATTAACGGGCCGACTGTTACTCTACTTCAGGACAACATGATGATCTCTATGGTATTCGAAAATGTTCAAATCGATGGTGGACTTCGTTACAACATTCCAAAATACAAATACTCTTTCTTAGAAATCTCACCGGATCTTGAGTCTAACGGAACTTTAATGCAAGTTTCTGTTTCACTAAAAGATATCGTTGATGGTGGTCTTGATAAGTTAGATCCCGCGAAGCTTCCCGGTGGACGTAACCTTCCAGGTGTAGCATCAGGATCACTTCCCGCTGTAGCGTTCTCAATCGAAAAATTCCACAACATGTCTCTTTACTTAGGTAAAGATGTATTTGGTATCTTCGTTCCAGCTGCAATCGGTGTTGATGGAGCAATCGCTTCATTCAGATACTACATTGGCTCAAAAGCTGCTGGTACAATTTCAGTTGTTGGTAACGACGCTAACGGAGAGAACGCTGGTGTGTTCTTAATGTTAAACATGACTGGAACTGTTAAGTCTCAAGTTATGAACGTGTACAAAAAATTTAACAAATAGTTAGATTGATACTCTAGTGACTGCGCGGTGCTTTTGCCTTCGCAGTCACTTCTCTTCCCAGAACCGGAACCAGAATAATCGATATAATAATCAATCCCGCTCCAATGAAATTCATCTGATTCAACACTTCTCCAAAAACGACGAATGCAAAAAAAGCAGCGAATGGCGACTCTGTTAAAAAGATAAGTCCGGCGATGTGATCCGGAATTTTTTTCTGGGCAACGATCTGTGCGGTGAAAGAAATCATGCTTGAAATAATTCCCAGGTATAAAAAGCCATTCAGTACATTCGTAGCTGGATCAAAGATCGCTGAGAGACCTACAGGGCCTTTAAAAATAAAAGCTATAGGTACGGACATGATCGCTACGAAAAAGTTCTGTAAGAAGTTAAATTCAACTGCAGACTTTATGTTGTTGGCCACTCTCCCCACGTAAATAATATGAACGGCCCCAAAGAGCGCGCAGATAAGGGTCAGGAAATCGCCGAGGTTCATGTCCTTCATTTCGAGGTTGCACATAAGTGCCATGCCGAACATTGCCAGAAGAATTAACAACCAGAAAGTTGGTTTATATTTTTTCTTAAAAACAATCATTGTGAGAATCGGAATAAAAAGTGCGTACAAAGTTGTAATGAATCCACTCTTCGCTACAGTTGTCATCGAAAGTCCGATGGTCTGAAAAAGCATAATCCCCAATAGGAAAACAGAACTAATGAAAGCTTTCTTCAGAATGTTATCAGGTCTCGTGAAAGATTTTTTATAAAATAGAAAAGGCATTGAACAGATGGCCGCAATCGAAAATCTGATGGCATGTGCCCAAAATGGATCATAGGCAACCAGCACCCATCTCGTCGCGATAAAACCAAAACCCCATATGAGAGTGGCAAATAACAGAAGGCAGATATTAATGAACATCTAGTTCCACTCGTGAGGATAATAGTACTCCATCATTTTTTCGTGAACTGATCCGGCCTTAGGTTTGTACTTATATGAAAACTTCGCACGAGCAGGAAGTGAAATAAGAATCGAATCTGTTCTTCCGTTGGTTCTTAAACCAAACATAGTTCCGCGGTCGTGAAGCAGGTTAAATTCTACATAACGCCCGTGACGGTGAAGTTGGAAATCTTCATCATCAGCATCATAGTTTTCGTCTTTTCTTTTTTCCACCAGTGGAAAATATGAAGGGATAAAGTGAGAAGAAATATCTTTCACCATCGCCATATCAGTATCTAAATTTTGTGAATTCAGATGATCGAAGAAAAATCCTCCGATCCCGCGCATTTCATTATTTCTGTGAGTATTAGTGAAATAAGTATCGCACTCTTTTTTCATTTCTTCGTAACAACCATATGGTGTCAGTGCATTTTTCCATGTTGAATGAAAATGCCTGAAGTCTTCAACATGAGGGTAATAGGGAGTTAGATCTGCTCCTCCACCGAACCAGAATTTTTCTCCGGCGTGAATCATTCTGAAGTTGGCATGGACTGTCGGCACTCTGGGATTTTTTGGGTGAATGATCAGTGAAATTCCAGCGGCCCACATTTCTTCACCTGTTCCACCAAGTCTTCCAGCGAACGCAGGATCAATAGCACCAAAAACAAGTGAAGTATTGACTCCGGCATTTTCAATAATGTCGCCGGTAAAGGCCCGGGTAATTCCACCGCCTCCGGGATTTCCTTTGTGGTCAGTGCGCTCCCAGATATCTTCTTCAAGATTTAATTTTGGATCAACACTTAAAAGTGCATTCGTAATTTCGTTTTGTAATGATCTTACGTATTCATGAAAATGAATTTTTTTAGTTTCTAAATCAGACATTGTTATATTCCACAGGAGATTTTTAATGAATCTAGATTTACCATAGTGACAATCAAAAGTCCCCTCTTAGCTTACGCGGGACTACGAAACATCCGACTTATTTACTCCAAAGATTCAAGCTATTGAGGTGCACGAACCAATTTTTTATGTCATCTTAGAGTCGCTTTCTGAATTTGTGCTCAGGATTCCAGTCATTTGCCACTCAATAAAAGTTCACTAAAGAAGTGTCCTATAATTAACGATGAGTTGATTGTTAAGCGCCTTAAAATGAAGGATTTTTATGAATTCAAAATTAGTAATCGTCGTGGCCATCACAACTGTCATTTTCACTGTGAATGTTTTTGCATCTGAGAATGTGGCAAAAGTAGTCATCATGAGAGGCCAGGTTAAAGCAAAGCTTTCTGATGGATCAGTGGTAGATGTAAAGACAGATCAGTCATTACCTGAAGGAGCAACACTTCAGACTGCAGATAAAAGTTTCGTGAAACTTCTCTTCATCGATAAATCTCAGATGAACCTCGGACCGAATTCACAAATGGTCATCAATGCATTTCCCAAAAAAGAGGCCGGTATTATTACTCTTGTAAAAGGGCAGATCAGATCTCAGGTTACAAAAGATTATATGGAAATGGATGATAAAAATAAAAGTAAACTTTATATCAAAACGAAAACTGCAGCGATGGGTATTCGTGGAACAGATTTCCAGGTTAACTACAATCCTGAAAACCAGAACACTGCACTGATTACTTTCGAAGGTAAAGTGGCAATGGCCCACATCGGGAAAGACAACCGCAACGAACAGCTTGATCAAGGGAAACTTGAAAAAGTTGTCTCAAGCGATAAGGCCGTAATGGTTACTCAAGGCCAGATTTCTGCCGTTAACTTAAACGTTGCCGAACGTGCAATGGTTCCGACAAAACTTGGAACAAAACAAATTGTAGCACTGGAAGGAAATGAGACTGGGTTAAAAGAATCAACATCAACTTCGAGCTCAAAACAATTTAGAAACCCAATTCCACCTGGAGCAGATGGAGCGGCATTCTCAAATTCATCAACTGTCATGGATAAAGAAATTTCAAAGATGGGTGTCGACGTGAAAGCATCACAACCACAGATTGATAAAACAACAGCAAGTTCAACATCAAATCCGGAAGGGTTCTTTAACGTGAAGACCGGTGAATATAAACTTCCTGCAGGTAGTATCGTCGACCTTGCAACTGTTAACATTATTCCGCCTCCGACCAATGCTGTATTTGATAAAAATTCAGGAACATTTACTGTGCCGGAAACTTTTGGAAAGATTGACAAATCTACTGGGGAATATAAGGCCCCTGTTGGTCTTGCTCTGGGAACAGATGGACAGTTTAAAGTGATCGATGCGGCCGCTTACCAGAAAGCACAGGCACCGGCAGCAGAAGAAAAGAGAGATGATAAAAATAAAGATGACAAAAAGAAAGCTGATGACAGAACTCCGGCCAGCACCGGAGATACAACAACAACTGCAGCACCTGCTCCAGCTCCAGCTCCAGCTTTAGCACCACCAAGTATGTTCGCAGGAAGACCAGAGATGGCGGCCTTCGTAACTACAAACGCAGTAGTTGTTCCGGCAGCTGCAACAGCAGCAGTTCTGGCGTCTGCACCGGTAGTTGGTAATACGTTGCAATCAATTGCCGATGATCAAAAGAAAAAAACAGAAATACTCAGACAGACTGCAAGTGAAACTGGTGCAGCTGCTGCTACAACCAGCAAAGTAAAATTTATTTTTGATGCACAGTAAATAATTTCTATTATAATAATTAAGAACATGAAATTGATAAGCACCCCAAGTGGGTGCTTTTTTTGTTATAGGATGTAACATGGCCCTCATTCGATTTAGGTATAAAATCGCTGTGCCTGCAGCTTTACTTTTACTGAGCACGGCCAATGCAAACACACTTGAAGAATTTTATAAGCAGTATAAAAGCGGCCACTATCCTCAGGCACTGGAAGCTCTTAACCAGCTTCGCGTTGATGAGAATTCACTTTCATCAAAGGCATATCTCTCTGGTCTTAGTTACTCGAAGATGCAGGAATTCGATAAGGCCAATATTCAGTTTGCAAAAGCAATTGAATTAAAAAACGATAGCGTTGATTTATTTTACGAATACGGCCAGTCACTATACGCGGCCAATGAACTTCGCAAGTCACGTGAAGCTTTCAAAACATCTGCCGAGAAAAAATTTAATCGTCCGGCTTCACTCTACTACGTTGCCCACATCTCACAAATTCTTGAAGAGTATGAAGTCGCAAAAGATTATTACTCAATGGTTCTTAAAGAAAAAGATTCTGACTTAAAAATGAGACAGATCGCGACTTTTCAGATTTCAGAAACACTTCTATCTATTGCCAGAGAAAAATCAGTTGAACCAATAGATGTTAACAGAAGAGTAGAAAAATTTATTCTTCCGATGATGCAAAAAAGTTTTGAAATGGATAAGAGCTCTGCTCTTGCCAATGATATCAACCAGAGAATTTTTGAACTTAAAAATGAATTCAACCTGGATCCTGATGTACTTGCCAATGGCAGAAGAATTTCGCCAAAACGCTATTCAGGTTATGCTTCACAAAAATTAAAATTCGATGACAACATTTCTTTAACAAATGAAGAAAACAATATACAACAGTCAAAAAAAGAATCTTATATTTTTGAAACTGAAGCCTATGGTAAATACGACTTTGTGGCAAAAAAGAAGTTTATCATTTCTCCTGAAGCACGTATGACTTATTCCCAACACACTGACAGATCGAGTCCGGAAGTTTATCAGAACGATGTTTATATCATGAACTTTAGTGTAAAAAATAAATATGAGCATCTTTTCAAGCAAAAACCTGCAAGCATGCTTTTTGATGTAGATTACTCACGCACTATGAAAGACTGGCATTCACAGAAGAAAAAAGAATTTTATGCTGACTCTACCACTTTCACTTTTGGCGAAAGCTTTAGTTATTTTGACATCGGTGACACTTCAGTAAAAATTAAAAGAAAAAATTACAATGGTGCCAACGAAACAATAAGCAACCATACAACTTCCTTAACCGGTGACCAGACTTTTTTCCTTCCAATCCAGCATTTATTAATCGCTCTTTTTGATGCCAGCTTCATCGACAACTATAATAATAAATCGACCAGTACGAACACTTACCTGTTCCGTCTGGACTATATCATTCCTGAAATCGCTCCGACTTTTACTCTTGGATTCGGTCTGGCCTATACACTCACCGATACAAAAGAAATGATGGCCACCAGAGGAACTGAAAAGAACTTCAATCCATCAATAGATCTTTCAAAAGAGTTAAACTCTCACAGTAAGATCAGTATAAATTATGACTATACGAAAACCAGCTCGAAAGACATTAGCTATGCCTATAATAAAAATGTTTTTACGACTGAATATCGTTACAGCTTCTAATCAATAACTGTCCTGGAGAATTAGTCTATGTTTTTTAGAATCTTCCAGTATCTGGGAATTTTGGCCCTTATTACTTTCAGCGCGGCCAGTATCTTCCTCTCCACCAGTGCGCGAGATCTCAACTCTTACAGCAACCAGTCTTTTTTCGTAAATTACGCTTCATTTTTTGAAGACCGTTTTTACGATTTAAGAATGAAGCTCACAATCGATCGCGAGAAAAAAGATGACCGTCTGGTTCTTGCCGCCATTGATGACCAGTCACTTTCAAAAATCGGAAGATGGCCGTGGTCGCGTACACAAATTGTAAAACTGGTTAATAAACTTCATACCTACGGCGCCAAAGTTGTGGCCTTCGATATTTTCTTTTCAGAACCGGAACTTGCCTGCAATGCCGAGTCCCCCGATCTTCTTCTTGCCCAGACTTTAAAAAACTTTCAGTCTACTCCTGGAAATAAAATCATACTTCCTTATTCCGTCGTAAAAAGAGAAAGCGAAAAAATTGATGAAGAAAATTATTTCAAGGAAGCTCCAGACCAGCTTTTAAACTACATGATGGATGCCAGACAATCTGAAGGATCAAATCTTCAGGAATTTTTAGCTGAAAGAAAAGTCTATCCAATAGAACCGCTTGCCAATTCGGATGTTGGAATTGCACATATTGAAGCAGAGGCCGATGCAGATGGTGTTTTCCGCCACTACCCAATTACGGCCAATGTAAGTTCAATGTATCTTCCTTCATTTGCCCTTCAGGCCTATGAAATGTTTTCAGGTGATAAAACTTCAGTAAACATTCCTTCATCTGAAACAGCTTATTTAAAAACCAAAAAAGGTAATTTATACGTTAACTATAACGGAGAATCGAAGATCAGATGGTTTGGTGGACTCGACCACTTTCCAACTGTAAGTGTGTACGATATTTTAAGTTCGAAAGATGATGATAAGGAAAAGATAAACATCTTTAAAAATAAACTGGTCTTCGTTGGATCAACTGCATTTGGTGCTAACGATTTAAGAAATACACCCGTTGATCCGATTCTTCCGGGAATCGTATTCCACATGAACATGGTACACATGCTTCTCGATGGAAAATATCTGGTATCTGAACTTGAGTCGACAAAAATTTCGTGGATCATGTTGATTGGTGGAAGCGTACTTATTATCACCATCATGTTAATGGGAAACGCCATTCTGGATTTTTTTGCAGTTAACTTAATTCTGGTAGGGCTTTTTTATCTGGATTCATATTATTTTATTCCCCGGGGCTACAATAACCGCCTCTTCTTCTGTATGTTTTCGGTGTTGAGTTGTTATTCGTGGTCAACATTCCTGCATTTTTATCAGTCAAATCAGGAAAAGAAAAAAATAAAAGGTACTTTCTCCCGTTACCTTGCTCCTTCAATTGTTAACGATCTTCTAAAGAACCCGGAAAAAGTCCGACTTGGTGGTGAGAAAAAAAATATTACGGTTTTCTTTTCTGACGTAAGGGACTTCACCAGCATTTCAGAAAAACTCACTCCTGAACAGCTTACTATGTGCCTGAATAAATATATGACCATGATGACTGACACTCTTTTCGAGCACAACGGTACTCTCGACAAATATATCGGAGACGCAATGGTTGCTTACTGGGGAGCTCCGGTTGATCTGCAGGATCATCCTTACTGGGCCGTAAAAGGTGCCATTCAGATGATTGAAAGACTACCGGCCATCAATGAAGAATTCGCGCGTGACGGATTCCCGCAATTCAAACACGGAATCGGTCTAAACACCGGTGAATGTTCAGTTGGAAACATGGGATCAAACCAGATTTTTTCTTATACTGCTCTCGGCGATAACATGAACCTTGGTGCCCGTCTTGAATCTTTATGTAAGTACTACGGTGTTCAGCTGAACATTTCCGAGTATACAAAAAATGCGATTCCAGAACATCTGGCAAAGGAATTTACATTTAGAACTCTCGATAAAGTAAAAGTTAAAGGGAAAGAAAATTCTGTAACGATTTACGAAGTTCTTCATCCGAATCATCATTTAATTAATTTTAAAGATGACCTGCATGTGTATGAAAATGCTTTTCAAATGTATCTGGATGAAAAATTTACGAAGGCCTCTGAAGTGCTTCAGGAACTTCATAATAAACATCCTGAAGATAAAAGTTTTGAGCGCATGTTGCATATGTGTCAGGACTTTATGGCCGTGCCACCTCCACCCAATTGGGACGGGTCATACACTCATAAGTCAAAGTAATTCCTAAACCTTAGGTCCTCTCGACAAATTGCCCGTGAGGACCTAAGATTTTTTCATGAAAAAATTAATTCTTGTTATTCTCCTTTCCTTTTCATCTACTCTGTTTGCCGCTAAAACTCCGGCCACTTTAAAGTACCCTGTCGATTTTTTATTCTCTAAAGTACTTGAGAAAAAACACCAGACAAAAAATAATTCCATCCCAATGCCCAAAATATTTTTTGAAAGTAAAACCCCGTTAAAACAATTTCAGGATGCCATCGAAAAACAATGGGGCATGAGACCTGATGTTTTCACCAATGCCTACGCACTTGAAAATAACGAAATTTATATTCTGGATGATTCTTCTTACTACGAAGAACAAAAACGCTGTATGGACGACTCACTCGTACATGAGCTGGTTCACTACGTTCAGGTAAAATACTTAAACTGGGACATCAATGACGAAAGTCTTGAATGGGATGCGATTGAAATTCAAACCGAATTTCGTAACGAATTCTGCAAACTATAAAGGCATATTCACTAACGTCTGAATGATCTTTACATAAGAAGGCGAAACAAACTCTTCCACCAGCTTAGGAATAATCAATTTCATCTCAGGTCTCTGCTTGGCATCTGTCATCATAATAAACTGTTCAACAAACCCCTCAGCGATCAACAACACTTTTGATAACGGTGAAAGATCCTCAGGATATTTATTCGCAAACCCCGACCCTTTTTTCATCCCATGGTGATGTTTAATTAAAACATCAGCTCCCATCGGACAACGTTTATAGGTAACAACCAGCTCGGCAGCAAGTTTCGCGTGGTTCATAACAATGTCTTTTTCTTTCTCATTTAACAACTTACTTTCAAGTAAAGCTTTTTCAAATTTTAACTGAGGATACTTCATGTACAGCGGTGCCATATAAATATCGTGGAAGAATAAAACGAAATTGATCTTATCCGTCTGACCGTCTCCACCCCACGTAACATTTTTGATTATATGATTGGCCACATAGCTAGCGATCATCGAGTGAGTAAAGATATACCCGCTCTTATTGTTCATCATCGAAGCAAGAAGTCCTTTTAACTGAGCGTTGTCCTTTACAACATCACCCATGACTTTTGCAGAGGCACTGGCGATAGAAACCATTTCTGCTTTAATTTCTTCGCTGGTAAATAAATTCGCCATGGCAAATTCAAAACCATCATTTAGCATTTCTACTTTTTTATCAGTTGATGCTCCTTCACTATTTTTTAGAGCGAGCGTAATTCTTTCAATTAAAAGTAACGAAACATTATTTACGACAACCAGACGGTCTGTGCTTTTAACAAATATTTTTTCTGCACCTGAGGCCTTTACAGTTTTTAAACTTTCTTCCAGGGACTCTGTGGACGCTGCAATAAGCTTGTGTGATCCATTATTTTCAGAATAAATATTGCAAGGAGCTTTAGTTAAACCTTCCATCGGTGTAATGGAAATCGGGTAATAGGCACTCATTTGCATCTCGGCCATTTGTTTTGCAGTCACACCTAAGATTGAAGCCGATCTTTTTAAGAGCGACTGAATGTTATAGCGTGAAGAAACGGTAAATGTTTTTGCATCGATTTCAGTATCGCTATCGTGGCCTACTTTTATGAGTGGAGTTTTTACTCCGTAACCACTTCTGTATTCATTCAGTTCTTTAAAAGCATCTTTTTTATTAATCGTATCGAGAGAGATGATGAGATCAAAATCTTTTTTATGTTTATGAATAGCAATTGCTGCTTCTGTCGTTGCAACAAGTTCAATTGAAGTTGCCAGATAAACTTCAAGGTTCATAACGTAGAGAATGCTTAGAAATTCGTTGTCACAAACAACAAGAGTTTTGCTCATCAGTAGTCCAGATAAATAAGAATCACTTAGATAAGAATAGCACGAAAATTAAAATGCACTAAGAGAATGTAAGTGGAAAAAGAATTCCCCTTCTGAAAATATCGAAGGGGAATAAGTAAAAAAATGATTAGTACTTTAGGAGATCAAGCATACCCTGATATGCACGATCAGTATTAGGGAGAATTGCTTTCTCAAGTATACGATTGAATCCTACCGGTGTATTCGTTGAACCAACGCGCTTAACCGGAGCATCAAGGTGTTCAAAAGCTTTTTCGTTCACTATTGCCACTAACTCTCCACCGAATCCGCCGAATACTTTGTCCTCATGAACGATCAAACATTTGTTTGTTTTTTTCACTGACTTTATAATCGCGTCTACATCCAGAGGAACAATTGAACGAAGATCGATAACTTCAACATTGTGACCTTCACCTGCTAATTTTTCTGCGGCTTCAAGACACATATGAACTGTGTTTCCGTATGTCAAAACTGTTAAGTCAGTCCCTTCTCTTCTAACACGAGCTTTTCCAAACGGAACTTCGAAATCTTCCGGTACCGGGGTCATAGCTGATTTCGAGTTGTATAATGCTTTTGGCTCTAAAAATAATGTAGGCCCTTTAGATCTGAAAGCTGTTCTTAATAATCCTGCAGCGTCGTCAGCGAATGCCGGAACAACGATTCTGATTCCTGGAATGGCAGCAAGAGATCCTTCAAGGTTTTGCGAGTGATAAAGTCCACCACCTATGTATCCACCTGAAGCAAGCCTGATAACAACGTTCGGGCAGAACGCGCCGTTAGATCTCCAGTAGTCGTGAGACATCTCGATATATTGCTCCATTGCCGGCCAGAAATAGTCGGCGAACTCTGCACCTTCCACACACACGCGGATGTCATCTCTAAAGCGGGAGAATCCGTTTGCAGTACCAAGAATATAATCTTCAGCGATCGGCCCGTTGAATACGCGCTCGATTCCGAATTCCTGCTGCATTCCTTTTGAAACGTTAAAGATCCCGCCTTTTTCTTTGTTGGCCATATCCTGGCCCCAGATAAAAGTATTTGGGTTGTGACGGAATTCTGCTTTCAATGTTCCGTTTAATGAATCGATGAATTTCATCGGCTCAGTCGTGGCATTGTGAATTCCTTCCGGATATTTTGTTGAAACGTATGGTTCAGCATAAAGAAAATCGTAGATCGTTGCCGGATCAGGATTTGGTGCCTTCATCGCTTTTGTATGAGCTTCAAGAACAACTTTTTTCTGCTCTTCATCGATCTTGTTAAGTTCAGCTTCAGTGAAAACTTTTGAATCAAGAAGTTCTTTTCTGTAACGTGGGTATGGATCCTGAGCTTTAGCAGCGGCCAGTTCAGCATCATCTCTATACCATTCGTGTTTGTCTGAGTTTGAGTGGTTTCCTATACGAACGCAGTCTGCGTGTACGATAACCGGCTCGCATTTTTCAATCGCGATTTTTCTTGCTTCATCCATTGCTGACATAGAATCGAAAACATCTTTTCCATCACAGTGAATGATTGTTAAGTTTAAAAATCCTGAAAAGTTATCTGCTACTCGCTCGTTCGCTGTCTGATCGCGCTTAGGAACAGAAATTCCGTAACCGTTATCCTGGAAAACGAAAACAACAGGAAGTTTTTCATTTGAAGCTCCATTGATCGCTTCATAACAGTAACCTTCTGATACAGAAGATTCACCTTGAGATGAAAACGCGACACCCTTGTGTTTGTATCTCTTCATTGCACGGGCAACACCAACAGCGTGTAGCGTATGGTTACCTGTGTTCGAAGAAACGTTATGGATGTGCCATTCTGGTTTAGCAAAGTGATTCGACATGTGACGGCCGCCAGAAGCTAAGTCAGTCGCTTTCGAAATCCCGTTTAAAATAATTTCTTCAGCATTTACACCAGCAGCAATTGCAGTAAGCATATCGCGGTAGTATGGGAAAAGATGATCTTCGCCGCGAACAAAAGTTTGTCCGATAGCGAGTTGAATTCCATCGTGGCCTGCGTATGGCGCGTGGTAAGACCAGCCAACAGCTTGTTTTAAATAATTTGGTGCACGCTCATCAAGTAAGCGCCCAAGAGTCATGAGTTCGTACCATTTTTTTAGTTCAGCTTTCGGCGTTTTTTTCGCCGAGTATTTTTTTTCTACTTTTTTCAGCATAGATACCCCAAGTCATAAAAAATATAAGAGATAACAGCTTACCAAGTTTGCATAAAAAATGCACCTGCGGGTGCAATTTTTAGTGCGATAAAGAAGAGGATTGGATAAACTCCTCCCAATAAAGCAATCAAGGAGTTCATAATGCCTGTCGCCACACCAGAACAATATAAACAAATGCTCTCAAGCGCTAAAAAAAATGGATACGCATATCCGGCAATCAACGTCACATCGATGTCGACGGCCAATGCCGCACTAAAAGCGTTTGCCGATAAAAAATCTGACGGGATCATTCAGGTGTCCACAGGAGGCGGAAAATTCGCTTCTGGTTCTGTCGGAGATATGGCGTTAGGGGCCATCTCACTTGCTCAACACGTTCACCTAGTTGCAGAAAAATATAATGTGTTAATCGCACTTCATACTGACCACTGTCATCCACAATACGTTGATTCATTCATGCTTCCTCTGGTAGCTGAAACTGAAAAAAGAAGAGCAAAAGGATTACCAAATCTTTTCAACTCTCACATGTTCGACGGATCAGAACTTCCTCTTGAAGAAAATATCAAAACATCGAAAATGTTACTTGAAAGATTTGTTAAATCAGATTTAATTCTTGAAGTGGAAACTGGAGTTGTTGGTGGAGAAGAAGATGGCGTAAATAACGATCACGCTCCTGCTGATAAACTTTATACTTCTAAAGAAGAAATGGTTCAGATCGCAAAAGTTCTACGTCCGATCGGAACTTTCATGTACGCTGCAACTTTCGGCAACGTTCACGGTGTTTACAAACCAGGTAACGTAAAATTAAAGCCGACAATTTTAAGAGACGGACAGGCCGCTGTTGCCAAAGAATTTGGTAAAGAAGCAGAACATTTTTTAGTTTTCCACGGTGGATCGGGATCAGAGCTTTCTGAAATTCACGAAACACTTGGATACGGTGTTGTAAAAATGAACATCGATACTGACACTCAATATACATACACAAGACCTGTAGTAGATTTCATGTTGAAAAACTACGATAAAGTTTTAAAGATCGACGGTGAAGTTGGCTCTAAAAAACACTACGATCCTCGTGAGTGGTTAAAGGCCGCAGAAAAAGGAATGACAGAAAGAATTGCCATTGCCTGTGACGATTTAAAATCAACTGGAAAAAGTTTACTTCAATAATATCTATAAGTTACCCCTCCTGAAAACGGAAGCTTTTGCGGAGGGGGGATTTTCTTGAACCAAAGCTGAGTCTCATGTTTTAATAATGAGATGATGAATTTTAAAACTCTCTTTCTCATTGCACTTTTTTTAACTTCTCCTCTGGCGAAGGCCGACAACTTCATGATGATCATGGGTGGCGGTGGTGAACCCGAAGGAAAAGATACAATCTTCGACAGCACGATGAAAACTTTCGGTGATACTTTAAAAACTTCCAACTGGCGCTACCAGGTTTCCTTCAACGGGGGTCACCCTGAGACTGAAGCCATTATGACTTCAAAATACAACAAATCAGAAGCTCCTGTTTCATCATTCACTGCAGACTCATATAAAAAAATGATCAGTGAATACAAGGCAAAAATTTTAATGGGTGAAATTAAATCCGGTGATCAGTTGATGATCATGGTGAACACTCATGGTGCCGCAAAAGGGACAACAGGTAAAACACATTTAATTGCAGTTTCCGGTGGAAATGCGACGACAGATTTAAACCAGCTTTCAGGGACACCACTTGTGAGTATGGATGATCTCGAAGAACTGGTTAAATTAACTAATGAAAAAGGAATCAAATTAGGGATTGTAGATTTAAGCTGTCACTCGGGAAATACGATGGCGCTTAAAACCAATGCTCCCAATACATGTATAATCACAGCGACAGGGCCAAAGCATTATGGGTATGCCGGTGACAGTGCTTTTACCGGTAAATTTGTGAAGAATTTAAAAAAAGGTGAAACACTGGAGAGCGCATTTTTAGCTGCGCGCGCTCAGGCAATTGATGCATCTTTTCCGATGATTTCTACAGATGAAAATGACCAGATTGTAGCTGAAGTTTATGCCGCGATCACTCCTTATCTTTATTACTACGATCCAAAAGCTGATAAACTTTCTGACTACCTGATTGCGAGTTCAAAAGATTGTGTGGCCTGTACGAGAGATACGCAGTTCAAAGTATTGATTGATAAAATTACCGCACTTCAATCTGCGAGTTCCGGAACAAAGTCAGGATTTAACGGAGAAGAATTAAAAAAACTTTTAACCGATTACAAGGCAGGCCAGGACGCCATCATTAGACAAGAGCAACAACTCGGTGTGGGAATGCTAACGAAAACTGAAGCTTTTGTTACCACTGCAATGTCTTCTCTCAAAGGAAAAGGCGGAAAACCTGTTGCAGGAAAATTTTCTTTAAGCATGAGCTGGAGTGATATTATCCGCGCTGAACCCGATAAAGTTATGGCCAGCATTTCAAAATTTAATGCAACTGAAAAAGATCCGGGCTCACAGGCAAGCGCATTTGCGGCGCTTGAAGGATGGAAGGCCATCAAAGAAAAACAAACACAAATCCTTACTCAGTATCCTCAAATGAAAGATGCCAAAGAACAGGGTTTGAAAATCGCAAAATCGATCGGACAAAACCGCGACACTGCAGAAAAAATTGCACTTCAGGAAAAGAAATTTTACGATGAGATGTACAGACAAAAACAAAGTCTCAACTCAAACGATCCTTGTCGCAAAATTATTTTTTAAGGAATCTGCTTTAATGAAATACTCTCTTCTGCTCGCTTTGCTTTTTATTCCCGTTCTAGCAAAAGCTGACATAGTTACAGATTGCGGAGAGTACTCTCTAAAGGGAGTTGTTCGCGGTGGTGTGGGAATTTCAATTGTAGTGAATGAAAAGACCATGTCTCAATACACCATCACAATGCCTGTTGATTTACAGGGACAAATCGGGGCCTATCTCGATGCTGCAATCTCTGCTAAAATTGTACTGCAGAAAAAACTCACACCGGTTAAAGGCCTTGCAAATAAAATTGTAAGTATCGAGCGCAGAGTTCCCGATCCTCTCAATCCAGAAGACACAGGACTTACGTTAACGAAAAAAAAGGATTGTGAAAAAATCTAACGTTTCTTTTTGATATATAAAACTTTATCTACTTCAGCTATTACCTGGCCTTCATCATCTTTTATATAAACAGTTAACACCGGTTCAATTTTATTTTTTGATTCGAGCTCGGTTTTAAATTCAGAGAGCTGTCCTTCTGTTAATCGAAACTGCGCAAACACTTTCCCGATTCCAGGTTTTATAAACCTGATGGTCGCCCCTTTATCCCAGACAATATAACCTTTGCCCAAAAGATTGATCAGCATCAGCATGTAAAACGGATCAGTCATTGAATAAAGCGATCCACCGTAGTGAGTACCGACGTAATTTTTATTCCAGAATTTTAATTTCAGAGAGACATCTATTTCGAGAAAGTCTTTTGAAATATGATCAATATGAATGCCGGCCCCCCAGAAAGGAGGCCAGAAATTCATAATTTTAAATAATACTTTTTGCCTGAAATTCAACTTAGTAAATCCTTAGGCAAGAATTTTAGAAACAATTTCGTAAACGTTTTTAGAAAGGCCATCGGTCTTGATGATTCTCTCAAGTTCAACTTTCATCAGGTCCTGAAGATTTTTTGGAGTACGTTTATAGTCCTTGAATCCCGACGCCATTCTCGAAGCAACCTGTGGGTTCAGTTTATCAAGCTCCAGCATACGGTCAGCAATTAATTTATAACCGCGACCTGAGGGGTGATTGAACTGAACTTTATTTGTCGCTACAAATTGTCCAAGCAGCGATCTCACAAGGTTCGGAATCGTACGATCGTAAACCTCATCTTTTTCAAGACGTAAAACGACATCATATGTTGAATCATCACTTGCCTGTGCCTGAACTGTTAACCACTTCTGCATAACAAGAGTTTCTGATTTCCATTTAGAATAGAAAGCTTTAAGTGCCTCATCTTTGTGTTTTGAATTCGAGTGAACCAGAACGCTCAATGCTCCGATTTCATCAGTCATGTTCGTTGCATTTTTAAACTGATCAAACGGAAGGTAAGTGTACGTATCCCCTGCAACGTATGAAAGAAGATCAAGACATCTGTTTTTCAAATCACGCTGCCCCATTGATTTCGGGTCAAGTTTGTAAACATTTCCCTGATCAACTGACTTATAAAGTTTTAATAAAACTTCCTGATGAGCAGTCGCCAGCGTTTTCTTTACAAAAGTTCTGACTGCATCTGTTTCCGGATAATAAACAACGGTCTGTTCCTGGTGAAGAATTCCTTCTCCCGGAATCGACATTGATAATGCACGGAATGCTTCATCAATCGACTGGTCAGCTAAAATTTTTCCGTAAGCAGCAACGAACTGAGAATTTAATTCCAGAGGACGTTTTGCTTTTGCATCTTCGATTAAATCAAGAATTAATTTTTGGGCGACAACCTGAGCAGCTTCAAATCTGTTGAATGAATCTGAATCGTTCGCCATTAAAAATAACTGGTCATTAAAAGAAAGATCTGTCGTTAACTTAACAGGCGCAGAAAAATCGCGGTTCACAGAAGCGATAGGTCTGACGTTGATATTTTCAAAAACAAAGTCCTGAGTCGGTTGCTTTAATTCTAAAACTTTTGCAGCTAAATCTTTTCCGTCAGGTCCGATTAATCCTACTCTCACCGGCATGTGATAAGGAAGTGCTCCCGCTGGTGCATTTGCAGGAAACGATTGAGTCAACGTTAAAGTTAATCGCTTGTTTGTATCGTCGTAAACTGAAGACGCTGTTAAAAGCGGCGTTCCGTTTTGTCCGTACCAGTTTTTAAACTGAGTAAAATCAAAATTGTCATTCGCCACACTCATTGAATGAATAAAGTCTTCCGTACGAACGGCCTGGCCATCGAATAACTCAAAATATTTATCCATACCACGTCTGAAACCGTCCACTCCTAAAAGTGTCTGGATCATGCGGATAACTTCTGCCCCTTTTTCATAAATAGTCGCTGTGTAGAAGTTATTAATTTCCATGTAGGTAGCTGGCTTAATCGGATGTGATGTTGGCCCAGCATCTTCAGCAAACTGAGCTGCTCGAAGTCCCATGACAGACTGGATTCTCTCGACACTTCTTGAGTTCATGTCAGCAGAAAATTCCTGGTCTCTGAAAACTGTTAAACCTTCTTTTAAAGTTAACTGGAACCAGTCGCGGCAAGTGATTCTGTTTCCGGTCCAGTTGTGGAAGTACTCGTGACCAATGACCGATTCAATCCCGTAGAAATTTGTATCAGTCGCACTTTTCTGATCTGCTAAAACGTAAGCAGAGTTAAAGATATTCAGACCTTTGTTTTCCATTGCACCCATGTTGAAAGCATCAACGGCAACGATCATATAAATATCAAGATCGTACTCAAGGCCGAATCTGTCTTCATCCCACTTCATCGATTTTTTCAGCGACTCCATAGCGTGGTGACACTTATCTTCATTTCCTTTGTCACAATAAATTTCAAGAGCAACTGTACGCCCTGAAGTTGTTTTATATGTATCTTTAATGAATCCTAAATCGCCTGCGACAAGAGCATAAAGGTAAGAAGGTTTTTTAAACGGGTCTTCCCATGTGACAAAATGCTTACCGTCTGGAAGATCACCCTTTGCAACCGGGTTACCGTTTGAAAGCAAAATCGGATAAAGTTTTTTATCTGCAATAATTTTTGTCGTGAACTTCGCCATGTTGTCCGGACGGTCAACGTAGTAAGTAATTCTTCTGAATCCTTCCGGCTCATTTTGAGTACAGAAAATTGTTCCAGATTTATAAAGACCGTCTAAAGTCTTGTTGGCCTCAGGATTAATTTCGTTTTCAATTTCCAGCGTGAAAGAATCCGGAACTTTATTTAATGTTAGTAGGTTTGCTTCAGCATCAAGTTTATAGTCAGTGAAAGTTTCACCATTAACTTTGATTGATTTTAAAACAAGTTCTTCACCGTTTAAAATCAAAGCAGCAGCGTCCGTTGAATTTTTTTGAATTTTCATTTTTGACTGTACTAGAGTTTTTGTACTGTCGAGATTGAAAACTAAATCGACCGTTTCAACCAGGTAATCCGGTTTTTTATATTCGTTTAATTTAATAACTTTTGGAGCGTCTGTTTTCATAATTCCCTCTTTAAAAATCCTATTACAGTTCCAGGTGAACTTTGTAGCCAGTATGGCTTCTAATATTAATAACACCAACATCAAAAATTAAGTACTGCCCCTTGATACCTTGAAGCTTGCCGCCTACGACTTCCAGCTTGTCAAAAGTCATGGATGATACCTTTTCAGGATAACTCAATACGGGGTACTCAATCGCAGTGATCATTTCGTTTTCTAAAATTGATATCTGATCACTGCCGAATTTATTTTCCAGGTCATCAAGATCATCACCAAAAAGTTCAAACAGCTCATCACGACGGGAGATTAAATCGATCTCCTCATTGCCGCCTTTGAGCATTTTTCTCCAGTCAGTTTTATCTTTTACTTCCGATGATAATAATTTTTCAAACACACCCGACTGCAAACGCGTCCCTACTTTTATAATAGGAATAGCGGCGACTGCACCCTGATCAATCCAGCGGGTAGGAATCTGGGTTGTTCTTGTAATCCCCACTTTTAATCCGGATGAATTCGCCAGGTAAACATAGTGTGGGATCATGCAGTTTTTTAAACCCCATTCAGGCTCTCTGCAGGTTCCATTGGCAAAGTGACAGGTCTCTGGTTTTAAAATGCACATATCGGCTTCAGCGAGCTTTATAGAGCACGGATAACAATATCCACCGGAGTAAGTTTTAGGAATTTTTTTTCCGCAGTTGGTGCAATTGATCTCTTTATCAAAATGAATTTTGAAGTCACACCCGATGAGCTCGTTCATCGAGATCAGGCCATTATTTGTACGCATCCTGTAGACGGCCTTGCCGTTTACTAGTTCCACTTCCATTTTATCGAGATTAAAGCTATTTAAGTTGTCCATATGACCGAGAATAGTACTCAAATCGTCAACCAAAGTCACAAAAATTAAGGGTCTAGCTTATAATCAATTAAAGTTATGTAGGATAAGTACCGATTATTAAGTATGACAGAAAAGAAGGACCCGAATAAAAAACATTATTTTCAAGTGGCAGCTCACGATGAATTTGCTGAGACAATGCTGATGCATTGTACGCTGGATGATTCTCCTCCTCTGACAATCTGGGAAAAAGGTGAAAACGAAGACAAGGCAGAAATTTATGAAGCCGTTGAGTACTTCGCCAATCCACGAATCATAAAATTAAAACCTACTGGTAAACTGATGACAAAAATCACCGGATCTACTAAAGCAGGAAAACAAGTTTTGATCAAAGTTCCTATCGAAGATAAAATTAATTATTTCACCGGCGGACGTTTAAAATTCCACCCTGAAGACTTAACATACTCGCTGGAAATCCAGCAGGAAATATATAAGAGTCAGGCCCGCGGAAATTTTCGACTAAACGCCAGCGATGTAATCCCTATTCAATTTAAAGTTGATGAACAGGTTTTTGATGCATTAGATATTTCAATTTCCGGAACCAGTTTCAACATTGAAGCTACTGATGTTGAACGTTTCGCAAAAGGTAAAATCTTTCAGGACTGCACGTTGCGCTTCGACCGCAAAAATTACCACGTTCCCATGGTTCAGATTGCCGTTCAAATTCCCCTTGCCGATGAAACCGGTAAACCCAGCGGACGAGTTAAAGTCGGAATCGCTTTTAAAGATCTTCCACGCAAAACGGAGGACGAACTCTATATAAAGATCTCTACCGAGGCACGTGGTGAAGAGATGAAAAAGAAGTTCGATACCATCCTGTCCAAGAAAGTCGACTAGACTAAACATTAAACACTTAGATCAATAAATACGGAACCTTTGGTACCTTTTTAGTCACTATATTGTTAGGATATTATTTTCACAGTCGGCTTAAATAATTGACGATAGCGCTCCAGAGGAGTAGTTTTGCCGTCTATGAAACACAACACATCAGAAATTCTTAAAGAGCAAGACATGAGTAATAACGTCATCACAAAGGCCAAAAAACCTTTCAGTGATAGTAAAATTATCGAACGCGCAAATGTGCTTCGTGATAATGATTTATATTTCTTCTTTAGAGCGATCGAAGACACTGCTGCTTCTACTGTTACAGTAAAAGGCAAAAAGCAGATCATGATCGGATCAAACAATTACCTTGGTCTTACTCACCACCCAGTTGTTCAGGAAGCGGCAATCAAAGCTATAGAAAAATTTGGTACTGGTTGTACTGGTTCACGTTTTTTAAACGGAAACCTTTCTATCCATGAAGAACTAGACGAAAAAATTGCAAAATATTTAGGCCACGAAAAAGCGATCGTTTTTTCAACTGGTATGCAGGCAAACCTGGGTGCGCTTTCAGCGATCTGTGGTCCAAAAGATTTAATGCTTTTTGACTCTGAAAACCACGCCTCTATCATCGATGCTTCAAGACTCGCTCTTGGAACAACATTTAAATACAAACATAATGATATGGCCTCTCTTGAGGAGCTGCTAGAAAGTAACGTTTCACGCTTTAACCGCGTGATCATCGTAGCTGACGGTGTCTTTTCAATGACAGGCGATATCTTACGTCTTCCGGAAATAGTAAAGCTTGCTAAAAAGTACGGCGCTTACGTCTACGTTGACGATGCTCATGGCCTCGGAGTTATGGGTCCTCAGGGACGCGGTACTATGCACCACTTCGACGTTGTTAAAGACGTTGATTTCAACATGGGAACATTCTCGAAATCTTTTGCTTCAATCGGTGGAGTGATTTCAGGATCTGCAGACGCAATCGATTACGTTCGTCACTCGGCACGATCATTTATGTTCTCAGCTTCAATGCCACCTGCTGCAGTTGCTACTGTTTCAGCTTGTATCGACGTTGTATCAAACGATCCTTCTATCCTTGAAAATTTATGGTCAAACGTTGAGTTCATGAAAAATGGATTTAAAGATCTTGGATTCTTCACATACGGATCGCAAACTCCAATCATCCCGCTTTTCATTGGCGATGATATGAAAGCTGTTAAGATGACAAAATTCCTGGAAGAAAATGGCGTATTTGCAACTCCGGTTCTTCCACCTGCTGTACCTAAAGGGGAAGCACTAATCAGAACAAGTTACATGGCCTCTCATGACAAAAAAGACCTGGCGACAGTTCTTGAAGTTTTCGCAGAAGCGAAAAAAGTTTTTGAAATTCCAAGCAACCTGCACTAGTTAGAGGGGAAGCTTCATGAGTTATTCAATTCGCGAACTGGACCTCAAAAATAAAAAAGACACCAGTACTTTTGTAAATTTCCCATGGAAAATCTACAAGAATGACCCTCATTGGGTTCCGCCATTAAAAATGGCCGTCAAAGATTTACTCAATCAAAAGCACCCATTCTATAAAACTGCAGACGTTAAGGCCTGGGTTGCTGAAATAAATGGAAAAGTCGCCGGACGAATCATGGCGATTCACAATCACACTTACAATAAATTTGAAAAAAATAAGATCGGCCACTTTGGCTTTTTTGAAGCTATCAACGATCAGGAAGTTGCAAAAATTCTTGTCGATACAGCTACAACATATTTAAAAAAATGCGGACTGACTTCTATGCAGGGTCCGATGAACCATGGAACAAATTATGAGTGCGGGCTTTTAGTCGACAAATACAACGATGCTCCACAGGTGATGATGACATATAATCCCCCTTATTATGAAAAACTACTAAGCAATCTTGGTTTCACGAAAGCGATGGATCTTCTCGCTTACAATATGAGCCCCGATGTTCAGATGCCGAAAGTTATTTTAGACATCGCTGCCCGTACTGAAAAGAAAGCTCGTATTACTTATAGAAATCTCAATTTGAAAAACTGGCTGAAGGAACTGGATATCATGTTTGATATTTATAACTCTGCCTGGGAAGAAAACTGGGGATTCGTTCCAATGTCGAAAGAAGAATTTTATCACACAGCTAAAGATCTAAAATCAATCGCTGATCCAACACTAATTCAGTATGCGATGGTAGATGGAGTTGAGGCCGGATTTATTCTTGCACTTCCCGACTTAAACCAGGTCTTCAAACAAATCCCAAGTGGAAATCTATCTCCAATGGCGATTTATAAAATCTTAACTGCAAAATCGCGTATCAACCGCGCACGAGTTATCATGATGGGTATTAAAAAAGAATACCGCAAAATGGGACTTGAAACTCTCCTTTATAAAAACCTTCAGATCATGCTTCAGAAAAATCCCCGCATAAAAAATGTGGAGATGAGCTGGATTCTGGAAACAAACGTAGAGATGAATAAACCTCTAATTCGTATGTCAGGTGAAGCTTATAAACGCTACCGCCTGGTTCATAGAGACATTTAATGAAAGTACTAGTGACAGGGGCCAGTGGTTTTGTCGGAACTCATTTATGTGAGCGCCTGTTAAAAGAAGGCCATGAAGTTTTTGCTCTGGTTAGATCTCCAAATAAATTTGAATTAAAAAATCCAAAATTAACAGTCATTCAAGGTGACGTTGATCAGGCCATCCTTCATTGGGTAAATGCTCTACCGTCTGATCTGGATACTTGTGTTCATACTGCAGGCATCGTTCATTCATATGTCGAATCAGTTTTTTTTCGCGTAAACGCTGAAGGCACTGGAAACGTGGTTAACAGTTTACGTACAAAATATGAAAAACTACATTTCGTTCTGATTGCAAGTCTTGCAGGCGCAGGTCCAAGTCTTGGAGCAGAAAAACGTACTGAAGTTGATATTGATTTTCCAATCAGTATTTATGGCCGCTCTAAAAAAGAGGCCGAAGAAATTTTAAAGAAAAATGCACCAAACACATGGACTACCGCTATAGTGAGACCACCTATGGTCATAGGGCCTCGCGATCCGGCCGTACTGGATATTTTTAAGATGGTTCAAAGCGGTGTTGTTATTCTTCCTGGAAAAGGGTCAAAAGAAAAACTTTATAGTTTTGTTTGTGTATTTGATTTAGTTGAAACAATTTTACTGATTTGTGAGAAAAGAAAAGCATCGCTTTATTACAGCTCTAATCCTCAGACTGTAACGTTCAATGAAATTATTATGGAGATTAAAAAGCAATTGAAAAAAAGCTGGCTGGTTTATCTTCCATTACCATTAATTTTTTTCAAAATACTTACGTCATTCCTGGCACTAATATACAAGATTCGTCCGCACTCGCTCAGACTGACTCCCGATAAATATTATGAATTGAAGGCCACCAACTGGACTTGTGACGGGACAAAAAGTGAAGTGGAATTAGGTCAGGTCTATAATTACAATTTTGAAAGAACGATTAAAGTGACCCTAGCCGACTACAAGTCCCGCAACTGGATTTAACAGTTTCTTTTTTTAATAACTCATGAGTCAATTTTTCATACTTTCCATTGCTCTTAATGAGTGCCAGTCCTTTGTTAAATTCTGCAATTATTTTTTTAGCATTCGGGTATTTTTTCGAAACAATAAAATAAAGGGCAAACTCTTTTCCAAAATAATCATTATCAATTCCAGTGATAGGAGAATTTTTAAGAGATAATTTATTGAGAAATTCTGCGCCGACGTGATTATTCATGATGACGATATCAACCCTTCCGAGAGAAACCATCTGTAAACAGGACTCCATATTGATAGGACGCTCGATGGTAATTTTTTTTGTTGCAAATGCTTCATTTAAAAAAGAAATATCCCATCCACTCGGCTGGCATATTTTTTTTCCTTTCAGATCAAAAGTCTTCAGAAGTATGGAATCATTTCTGACATAACTGATAAGTTTATATTTATGAAGTGGTTCAGAATATAAAAAATCGATTTCTCTCTCGGCATTTTTAGTCCAGGGAAATGATCCTGCGGCATTGCCTGACTTTAAATTATTCATGGCCCTGTTCCATGGAATAAATTCTATTTTGATTGGCTGTTTAATTTCAGAAAAAATGGCCTTGATCACCTGGGTACTGACACCACCTTCTTTAAGTGTTTCACCTGTATAAGGTGCATACTCGCCAGTGACAATTTTAAGAGTATTTGCGTGGAGAACTGATGTAGAAAGTAAAAATAAAATTGTTATCAAACAGGTGCGCATCTTAGCGCCCCTCTTTCAATCGAATTTGAAACCAGAACGTACTTCCAACATCAACCTTACTTTCCACACCGATCACACCGCCCATAAGGTCGATAAGTTTTTTAGAAATAGAAAGTCCCAGACCTGTTCCACCAAATTTTCTAGTTGTACTCTGGTCTTCCTGACTGAAGGCCTCGAAGAGATTATCCATTTTATTTTTGTCGATACCAATTCCATTATCTTGAATTTCAAATCTAACGAGCGCTCCGCGATTGATTCGATCCAGAACGTCGAGCCTTACATGAACCTCTCCGCCCTCAGATGTAAATTTAATAGCGTTGTTGATGAGGTTTAAAAGAATTTGTTTGACACGGAAAGGGTCACCTTTAAAAACATAATTTTCGTCCATTGTAAAAGAGGAGCTTAAAACAATGTTCTTTTTTCTCGCAGACAGGGCCAGGATTTTTTCACACTCCTGAAGAACTTCGACGATATCAAAATCCATAGCCTCGAGTTCAAGTTTCCCAGCTTCAATTTTAGAGAAATCGAGAATGTCGTTGATGATTGATAGTAGAGAATCGGCAGAAAGTTTTGCGGTCTCCAGGTTGTCTCTCTGATCAGTGGTTAAATCTGAATCCAGAGTCAGTTCTGTTAAACCGATAATGGCATTCAACGGCGTTCTGATCTCATGACTCATGGTCGATACGAAATTAGACTTTGCGACTGTCGCCTGCTCCGCTTTGGCAATCTGTCTTTTCAGCTCGAGATCTCTTTCGTTGATCGCGCGGATAGCGGCGTTCGATGCGTCCGTAATCTGCTGGAACTCGAGAACATATTCTTCTTCCACCTGGAACTGGTAATTTCCTTCGGCGATTTTTTCCGACATCTCTACGATACGGTTTACCGGCTCAGTGATGGTTTTTTTCAGGCGCCATAAAATAATGGAACCGAAGCCTAAACCTACGACGAAAAATGAAAGGCCGAGCTTAATAATTAAAAGAGTCAATTCATCGTTGAATTTCTGGGTTGAATAAATGAATTCAATACTTCCGATTTTTTCGTTGTTACGTTTGATATCGCCGGCATCGATGAAGCGGTTTTTACTTTTTAAAAGTTCCTTGAACTCGGAGCCATTTACTGAAGGGTCGCGGCTTTCAACCAGGTTGTCCCCGTACTCATCGAGAACGCGGACAGCGATGATCTGGTTGTCTTCCTTTACGAAAGTAGCTGCGGCGTTTTTAATGTTGTTGGTATCGACGGTCCAGATAGGGTCAGACAGAAGGCTGATTGCAATCTGCAGGTTGGATTTTTTCTGCCAGGCAATTTTCTCTTCGTTATTTTTGATCAGTGCTTTTGCTACGATAAAACCTAAAAGCGAGATCATTAAAAAAATGACCGCAATAACACTGATCGTGAGCTCTTGAGTAATACTGAGTCGTTCGAAAAAGTTTTTGGACTTAGTCATATAGTCAATACCCTAACATTTATTGTAGGCAATCTAAAATTAAGATAACAAAAAGATTGGCTTTAAATAAGAGACAAATTAGTGATTATCTTTTGGCCCTGTGGTTGTTCTGAACACATAATCCCACACAGGAGAACTTACTCCGTACTTGCTTCGCTCACCTGAATAATGGTGCTGCAGGTGATATTTGCGAAGGTACTTCCCCATACGACTTGTCATTGGGAAATGGTGAGTTGCATAGTGAATATAGTCATAACAAAGATAGCCGATCATGAAGTAGGCCATGATCACCTGAAGGTATTTAGCAGGGAAAATAAATGAGAAAATAAAATAGAGTATGCTGGCCAGAAGAATCGCCGGCACTGGTGGCATAACTAATCTGGTAGGATCTTGAGGGTCATCGTGGTGAAGGCCGTGAAATAAAAATACGAAATATTTTCCTGCCGCACTCTTTGCGTCCCAGTGAAAAACATATCTGTGCATAATATATTCTGTAAATGTCCAGAGAACGAAGCCTGCAAAAAAGAGAACTACTAATTCAGAAGCATTAACTCCCTGAGTAGTTATTCCGTAATAAAATAAAAAAATTATCACTGGAGTCCACAGGACAAGAGGAACAATTGGATGGACGTGAGTCGTTGCTTCAAGAATTGGATTCTTGAAAATTCTTATTGATTCGCCGGTATGCTTTTTCATAGGGCATTTCTATATTAAATAATCAAAGCTGTAAATTGAGTGTGTAAACATTCTGAGTTTATTCCTCCCCTTTTTAGGGCCGATTTTGTTTATCAGACTAAAAGTTCAGAAAAAATATTTTTAGTATTACCCGAGTAGACCCACGGATATTGGCGCTCTGCTTGAGCAGTTACGCACACTTGGATTTTGCCCCTACAGGTGTCAGAAAATAGTAATGAATTGTTAGAAAAAACATCTATTAAAAAATCCAAACGCACCATAGTATTTATCCATAGAGACAAACGGATACACGTTGATGATCGACGTTCTAAAAATGATTTTGAAAGCGTCGATTTTTTATTTTGTTATTTTACCATCCTCAAAGCTACTTTCTACCCAATCACTTCTTCTTCTACCGTCTCCCACAATTCTTTTAGCACCGGCCCCATAGGCTTACTGGCATCTCTCACCATATAGATTTCAATATCGCGGTCTTTGATCAATGGCGTTTTAATTTGAACAAGTTTTTTAGATGTAAGTTCCGCCTTCACCAGATCCTGAGGGAGTCCACCCCATCCCAGGCCTTGCAGGATGAGTTCTTTCTTAAAGCCAACATCATTGACGGTCAGACTCTTGCCACCCTCCAGAACGCCGCTGGTGATCTTTACGATTCTTCTGGCCGAGTCTGCCAGAATGATCTGGTTATGGGCCCGAAGAAAATTGTCGGTAATTTTTTTTTCGCCTTTTATCAGCTGTGCAGAAATAACAGTGACCATTTTTGTTTTGGTCATTAGTCGCATATCAAAATTTTGTTCAATATAGGGTTTGGGAGTAATGGCAATATCGACGTCTCCATCAATTAACCTTTCGATCGTTCCGGATAAAACTTCAAATTGAAGGACAAGTTTTGTCGAGGGGTGATTGTTGAAAAAGTTTTTAAGAAACTTCAGCACGAGTGAGATCGGGCTGACGGCGTCGATACTTACACGTATTTCCGGTTCAACTCCCTTACTCATCTGTTGAGCAAGGGCGGCCAGCTCACGGTATTCTCTAAGTAAGTGCCTTACTTTTTGGTAAAAGACTTTTCCGTCAGAAGTCAGGCTCGGCCGGTATTCATCGCGCGAAAAAAGATTCAATTGATACTCTTCCTCGAGCTTTTTAATCGCCATACTAATTGAGGGTTGGCTCTTATGTAGGGCGTCTGCAGCCGCTTTAAAACTACCCTCTTTTACAATGGCCTCAATTGTCAAAAGTTGTTCCAGTGTCATTGGTAGTAATCTCCGACTATACATTTATTTGATCAGTTTTCCTTATCGAATTAATCAATAAATTATAATTTGTTTTTATACAAACCTAAGTTAGGATTTTTGACAAGAATTATAATCTCAAAACAATATCCTTAAGGAGGAATTATGTTTAAGAATTTATTACTAGCTACTGTTCTACTTTCATCTGTATCTGTATTTGCAAAAACTGAAGCAGTTGCAGTGGACCCTGCTGCTTCAAAAATCGTTTTTTTAGGTAAAAAAGTGACTGGTGAGCATACTGGTGAAGTAAAAATCCAGGAAGGAACTCTGAGCTTCGATGGAAAAGCTTTCAAAGAAGCAAACGTCGTTGTTGATATGACGACTATTTCAAATAACGACCTTACGGATAAAGAATACAACAAAAAATTTATCGACCACATGAACTCTGCAGACTTCTTCGATACAGCTGCTAACAAAACGGCTACTTTAAAAACAACTAAAGTAACAAAAGTTAAGGGCGACACTTACAAAGTAACTGGTGACCTTACAATCAAAGGAAAAACGAACCCGGTAACTTTTAACGCTGACGTAACTCGCGCTGGTGCCACTGCTGTAATTAAAGTTGATAGAACAAAATATGACATTAAGTACGGATCTGGAAAATTTTTCCAAGGTTTAGGTGACAAAATGATCAATGATGAGTTTCAATTGACTGTAACTTTAGTAACTAAGAAATAATATACGGAGAGCACATGAGTGATATCGCAAAACTAATCAGAACAATTCCCAATTATCCTAAAGAAGGAATTATGTTTCGCGATATCACTACTCTCTTAAAAGACCCGCAGGGTTTTCAGACCACCATCAACATGCTGGTTGAAAAATATAAAGACTCTCCTATCGATTACATCGCAGGAATTGAAGCACGTGGTTTCATTTTAGGTGCAGCTCTCGCTTTCGCACTAAAAAAAGGATTTATTCCTGTCAGAAAAAAGGGAAAACTTCCCGGTAAAACGATCACCCAAAGTTACGACCTTGAATACGGATCAGACACTATTGAAATTCATCACGATTCAATTGAAGCTGGCGCAAATGTTTTATTGATCGACGATTTAATTGCAACAGGTGGAACGGCCATCGGTGCCATCACGTTGATTGAAAAAGTTGGCGGAAAGATTTTCGAAACTGCATTTGTGGTAGATCTTCCGGAACTTGGCGGCGCTAAAAAGATTCAGGCATTGGGACATAAAGTTTTTTGCCTTTGTTCTTTTGAAGGTCACTAAAACTTCAATCCTTATAGATATTATCTCATAATTGAATGATACAACTTGTATCTATCGAACTATAACGCCTCTACATTAATTTAATAATTTAGATGGAGACGTTATATGAAAAATTCAATTTTAATTTTATCACTATTACTTGCATACGGTGCTCAGGCAAAAGATATGTCGGGAACTGAAAGCTATAAAGAATCGACTAAAGAAATGGAAGACGGATCAGTTGTTTACATTGGTAAATGCTCAACTCACCAGGACTACGAAAAAAAATATTTTACAGTGGATGAAACTCTGGTGAAATATTTCGAACCACGCGATGTCACTCAGGCACAGATGGAAAAGAAATTAAAAAACGTTGAAAAAGAATTAATTGTAGCTGCTGCTAAAGGTGCAAACCAGGAAGATGCAACTCTTTCTGATGTTGATGATCTTACTGTTGAAAAAATTACGAGCACAAAATTTGCCGGCCTTGATTTATACAGATTAAATATTGGCGTAGGTGGCGGAAACGGAATGTTCCTGGTTTATAACAGAATACTTAAAGGAAAAACACCGGTCTACGAATTGATTTCGAACGTATTTGATGGTGATCTGGAATTCTGTGACAGCGCTGTCTGGATTAAATAATAATATACGCCAACATATTGTACACAACTTAATTTCATGTAAGAATCATAGACATGAATTTTGCAGGATGTAAGTATGGAAAGACATAAAGACAAAAAAAAGAAAGAAAAAGAAAATGAAGCTGATACCTCAAAGTGGCTTCTGCTCGACAATCAACTTTGTTTCAGGCTTTATTCTGCAAGTAAGGCCTTAACGAGCGCCTATGATCCAATGTTAAAACCCCTGGACCTGACTTATCCGCAGTATCTGGCCATGATGGTGTTGTGGGAGAAGGATGATATTTCTGTAGGTGAAATTGGCGAGAGATTAAATCTTGATTCGGGAACACTCTCACCTTTATTAAAAAAACTTGAAGCAAAAAATATTCTTGTTCGGGCCCGTTCAGCTACAGATGAAAGAATGGTGACGATAAAGCTTACGACGAAGGGACACGACTTAAAAAAGAAAGTTTTAAAAGTCCCTACACAAATGATCTGTAGAATTGATTTGAATGAAAAAGAGATTGCGGACTTAAGCAAGAGACTCGATTTTCTCATGTCAAATCTTGTAAAAACAGCAGAAGATTAAATCCAGTTTATTTTTTTTAAATATTTCTTCACGTAGCTGGCCGCAAGTGCCGGCTCGTGGTGAGGAAGCTTTGATGGCTTATCAATAGAAACGCGGTTATTTTTCTTTGAAAGACTTTCCTGTAATCGCTCCATTCCGTCATCACCAACTACTAAATCATCTATGCCGGTAATAAGATGGATATCGCTGTCTGCGAGTTCGATATTGTATTTTTCGTCCCTGATCCACGGAAAAACATTATCCGGTTTTAATTCAGGCGATACTAATTGCTCACGCACATTCAAAGTTGATTTATAAAAAGGTGTATCAAATAAATGAACAACATCTTTCGGGGCCATGCCGAGTCCGACTCCAATCGCGCGTTTTTCAAAAAGTTCAAACTCAGGAAGCTTTAGTGCTTTAAGAGACAGCATAGCACCCAGTGAGTGACCTCCCAGCGCCAGTTTAAGCATCGCTGGTTGTGTGAAGTGTTCATTCAACGGGAACTCTTCTAAAAAAGCGCTGATGAGGCCATTAAAGGCCTGAGGGAATAATTCATGAGCGTGTTCTTTGAAATATGAAAAATCTTTCACTTCTGAGTAATTTCCCTGATAGTGCCCGGGTAAATCAAATAGCGCTACAGACGCTCCTGCTTCAGCAAGACGGATGGCCCATGTGATGATTGAACTTTTATCAGAAGTATAGCCATGAGTGAGTAAAACAAAAGTCGGCTTTACTTCATCATTTAAATCCGGAAGGAAGTACATGACGTTGGTTTTCTGGTCCTGATAATCGAGTGTGTTTTTTGTAATCTTCATGCAGCTAGCTTAACAAAAAGGGAGACAAGATGTCTCCCTTCATCGATCAGATTATTTTTTGTATACAATTGGCCATTCAGATTCTTCACCGTCACAAGCATCTTTGTACCTTGCTTCAGTTAAGACAAATCTTGTTTCGCGAGCATTGTAAACGTAAGAAGCTGATGATCCACAGTCTCCCATTCCACGGCCTTTCTGAAATGTTCCAAGTTTGTTGTCCTTAGGATCAAATCCGGAACCCATTAGATCAGTTGTCGCAACGATTGATCCGTCAGCCAGAACTTCAGCAACAGCGACTACCTTTGTTTCGTAAGAATTAACAATGTACGCTTTCTCAAGTGAGTTGTAGGCATACATTTCACAGCCAAGTAAATACAGAGTTGATCCTTCGGGAGTGTATTCAGTGCCAGGAAGTTTGAAAGATTCTTTTTGAAGATACTTTCCGTCTTCAGTTCCAAATTCAGGACAAGTTTTAGTGTGCAGGTCTAAAACAGCTTGAGGGATAACCAGTTCAGCTCTTGCCGGAACTTCGTCTGCAAAAACTGAGAAAGCTGAGATGGTGAGCGCCAATAGTAAAAAAGATTTCATTTTCATTGGGAAAACTCCGGTTTTATTTAGTTAAGTGGGTGGGGTTTTAACACAATTATGAATTTTTTATTGGAATCTGAAAACTTTACAGAGCACCTTCAGGCCCAATTTTTACCAATATTTGAACAAAATAGTTTGACGGAATCGCTCAGTTCTATTACTTTTTAGACTCCAAAATTTGTATGCCCGGGTAGCTCAGTCGGTAGAGCAAGGGACTGAAAATCCCTGTGTCGGCAGTTCGATTCTGTCCTCGGGCACCATCTTTTGAGTAAAAAAACCTCGTTTAACCCACGAGGTTTTTTTTTGCCTTTTTTTCAAATGACACGCACTCACCCTACTCTTTTAATTTAAAGTACTGCTAAACTTGTTGCATACAAAAATAATGATGAGGCTTCCAATGTTAAAAATGGCACTTATTCTCTTATCTTTATCCTTCATGAGTTGTTCTCATCTTCAAAAAAATTCTTCTAACGATAGAGCGATCAGTTCAGTGAGCAGCATTGATCCAAATCAAATGCCTCCAATAGAATGGCATTTTGTCACGACGACTTTTCAAGGCTTAAATTACGTTTACACTCCATTCTTTATTAAAGATGAAAAAAACTTAACTCTTTATACGGCCGGTGGTGGAACCGCTGCTGGAAACGGAATCAGAAAACTCTCGACTGATTTATTCGGAACAAAAGCAATTACTGAGAAGATGGTGATTCCAACAGGCCCCGATGCAGCTAAGTATAATTATTTCAGAGCAGGAAGAGTTTCTAAAAATGGATCTGAACTTTATATGCTCACTGAAATTGCAGGATGCTATGAAGGTTGTGATACGCCAGCAGCTCCGAAATCTATGGCGACTTATCACTCGCTTGATGATGGCAATACATGGACCTTTGTTGGTTTCGTGAATGTCGATGGAAAAAGATATGTATCGCAATGGATGGCGCAGACTGGTCTTGTGTGGAATCCGAATGGCAGTAAGGATCTGGACCTCAAAGATTTAACAAATAATAAATTTATAACGATCGGTGAAAACCGCGACATGTTTGTATCAAACGATGGAGTGAATTTTAAATCGATTAAGATGAATCATCCGTTTCCGAAAGACAGGCTGGTTTTTGCGAGTCTGGCGAAAACTCCATTTGGTTTTCACATGATGACTTGTGCAAACTGGAGTGACCGCTATTACACAATGGCCGTTCGTCATTTATTTTCTAAAGATTTAGTAAACTGGTACCCGATCGAATCTTCGACATTTTTGAAAAATCCGCAATTTTATAAAGGTG
>JACMNL010000107.1 GCA_014378525.1 Bacteriovorax sp. | reverse complement strand
TGAATCAATTGCGGAACAACATCTTTAATAATATTTACAGGAATTGCAAAACCAAGTCCCGCACTTGAACCCGAACCACCACCGTTATAAATCATGGCGTTCATTCCGATTAATTTTCCGGAAGAATCAAGTAGTGCTCCACCTGAGTTACCCGGATTGATCGAAGCATCAGTCTGAATCATTCCATTAATAGTCACTCCACCGTATCCCGGAATTTTTCTATCCAGTGCTGAAACAGATCCAGTGGTAAGAGTGTGATCAAGTCCCAATGGATTTCCAATCGCCAGCGCTTTCTGGCCAACTAAAAGAATTTTAGAATCCCCGCGTGCAATCGGTTTTAAATTTTTTGGAACTTCTTCTAGTTGTAAAACTGCAATGTCATTTTTCGGATCACCACCGACAAGTTTCGCGCGGTAAATTTTTTTGTCTTCACGGAAAGCGACAGTGAAAGCATCACCGCCATCGACTACGTGATAGTTTGTAATGATATGTCCGGCCGTGTCCCACACGATCCCTGAACCCATACCGGTTGCAACTTCTGTCGCGTCCATATCAAAAACACTTTTGCTCTTTCTGAGATTTGAAACGTTCACAACTCCATCGGCCGTGTTCTGAAAAACACTGATAGAATTTTTTTCACTTTCCAGCAGCATCGAGACTTCTTTTTTCGGTGTCAGCTGTTGTGAATACACAGTAGTAGATAAACTCATGGCCATAATAACTAAAATGCCTAATTTACGCATGAACTCCCTCCTTGCAACGAATGTACTCTATAGATATAATCCCGTAAGACTTTTTGATCAAGAGGCAAAAGAAAATGGAAATTAAATTTTTTAACCGCATAACAAATAAAATCGATCATGAATTGGTTTATGGCGATAAATTTATTGAATGGTTATATCAATCTGAAAGCGGGAAGGGTTTATCAACTCTTATCTGCAAAGCACCACTAAGTAAATTGTATGGTGCAGTTCAGGATACCAGCTTCAGCCAGAAAAAAGTCGCACCGTTTATTAAAAAATTTGATATTAATATGGAAGACTACATTCCTGAAGACGGTAGAACAGCAGCTTCTCCATACTCGACATTCAACCAGTTTTTTATCCGCCGTTTCCGCCCTGGAAAACGTCCGGTTGTAGATAACTCTAACGAGATGGCCGCATTCAGTGAAGCCCGTTATTACGGCTATGAATCTGTTCACGATGAAGAAAAAGTTCCTGTAAAAGGATCTTATTTAAAACCGAAAGCACTTATCGCAAACGAAAAATGGGAAAAGACCTTCGAAGATGGTCCACTACTATTAGCAAGACTATGTCCGGTAGATTATCACCGTTATCATTTCCCGGATTATGGAACTATTCTGGATGATTATAGAGTGACAGGCCTTTATCATTCGGTAAATCCACTGGCACTAAAATCAAAAGAAGACATTCTTATAACCAACGAACGTCACGTCACAATTCTTGAAACAAAAAATTTCGGAAAGATTGCCTACATCGAAGTCGGCGCCATCTGTGTCGGAAAAATCATGCAGACAAAACCTTTAACAAAAGGCAGAGCTTTTTCTAAAGGCGAAGAAAAAGGATATTTCCTTTTCGGTGGATCAACTGTGATTGTCATCGGTGAAAAAGGAAAATGGAAGCCGAGTGCAGATATTTTAGAGCACACGAAAACAGGAATGGAGACTTATCTTCATTTAGGAATGACTGTCGCAAGCAAAGGATAATGATCCGAAGGATAAACTCCGTCTTTGTACGATCGTTTTTCCAGGTGCAAATCCACACATTCAAAATGTTTTGGAATCAAGATCCAGTCGATGCGAAAGCCATCGATCGATTTATCACCGTTAAATCCATGATGACTTGTTTCTTCCGGAAAATTTTTTTCTGACCATGGATCTTTCAGATCAAAAGAAGAGATAAGTTTTTCCCTGATTTCTGTCAGAGGTGATTCATTAAAGTCACCCATGATAAAAAGTGGAAGTTGATTTATTTTTTTCACTTCATTAATTAAAACATCAATCTGCTTTTTGCGTGTCTCGTGAAGTATGTGATCAAGATGAGTATTTACCATCATCATCTTCTGGCCGGATTTTTTTAACGTCACTTCCGCCCAGGTACATAATCTTGGAAAGGCGCTTTCAAATGAACTTGATCCTGCGACTCCCGGGGTTTCAGAAAGCCAGATATCTCCCGAGCGATTCACTTCTATTGTTTTCGGATTGATAAAAATGCAGGGATACATACGTTCATCAATCCACTCACGGTGACCAGCGACCAGATCAAGATCAACGAGTTTTTCATCGAGCTCGTTGATCTGCGCCTGTCTTCCTTCCTGCGTTCCCAGAAAATCCGGCCCAAAATTTTTATAAATTTCCACCAGAAGTGGAAGCCGCGCGCTCCAGTCGTGAATTCCGTCACCGGAATTAGCAAAGCGAATGTTGGATGTGATTAATTTTAAATTCACCATAAAGTGTTCTTATTTTAAAACGTTTCATTCTTATCTGAGAACATGATTCTCAAGATTCCTTTCAAGCACTGGCCCTGATTTCAGTCGTTTGAGTCCATTTCAACTTTGGCATATTTACTGCTTTGTGAGTCATAAACGAAACGAGGGGGACCGATGGACTTACAACAAACGATTTTAAACCAATACATGCTCTTGAATGGAAAACCTACATTAAAGAAAATTTCTGCTGATACTGGCATTCAACTCACACGCGTCTTTAGAATCCTGAATGGCGCTACGATGAAGCTTTCCGAGTATCAAATCTTCAATAAAAAAGTGAAAGAGAAAATGGGGCTTACTGAAGGGCTGGAAGCGATTGCATTTGAATGCTCGCTTCGCTTAAGTCCAGAGGCCATCAAAGATCTCGAATTATTTTTAAAAAGAAAAATTGAAACATGGAAGCTCGCGCAGATTAATAAATTTCCTGGAACAAACACTTTAACAGCGTAAATAACGCAAGAGGATATTCAAATGAAAGACGGATTATTAATGATCGAGAGAATTGTTATCGAATCACTCTCAAAAAAAGAAAAAAACATTCAGGAAATCGAAATTGACACAAATCTATCTCACGGATTATTGCTCAATATTCTCCCGAACCTTTTAATGCGTAACATGATTCGTTATAAAGGCGGCCAGTATTCAATTGATAAAGATCATTGTTTTGAGTGGTTAAGTGACGTGAATAAAAAAGAAAACGTGAAAGAAGAGGCAAAAGAAATTTTTACTTCATTGGTAAATCAGTATTTCAAAAAAGATTCAACGGCGGCAACAACTGGCCCTCAATTGAAAATTCAAAAGATGTGGCTCACGAGAGATGAAGAAATTATTTTGAAATCACATATGGCAACTTTGGAAGGATTTTTTAGTGGTGTAAAAGAGGCGAGAAAGTATCATCCTCAGAGGGAAAAAACGTGTGAACAGAGAGTAGTTATTTGGGGATTTACTCATTATGCAGATTTAGTTGAGGGCGTTTTACAAGCGGTATGAGGAATTTTTTTTCACTTTTTTTTACGAAGATAGTTGACTTTAATACCTGTAAAGTAATATAAATTTAGTAATCATTATTGTGCACGGTAACACGTCATCTAACACGAATATTAGGAGATTTGAGATGAAAAAATTATTAGTTCTTGCTCTTGTTGTATCTGCAATGTCTTTCGGTTGTTCTAAAAAAGAAGAAGCAACTACAACTGAAACTGCTCCAGCTGCAACTACTGAAGTTGCTCCAACTGAAGCTGCACCTGCTGCAACTGAAGCTGCTCCAACTGCTGAAGCTGCTCCTGCTGCTGAAGCTGCACCTGCTGCTGAAGCTGCTCCTGCTGCTCACTAAGTTATTAACCGCAACTTCGGTTGTGTTCGATAATATAAAAAAGGCTCCTCACGGAGCCTTTTTTATTTCTAGCCGACGAATCCATGCTCACGAATCATATCCGCGACTAAATCCAAAAAGACATGCTCAATATCTTTATTCTCAGGAGAGTCTTCACAACACTGAAGATAGCCCAGCATTTTAGATAGTGTCGTTGTACGATTTTCTTTTGCCAGCCATTCATAAAAATAAGTAATGGCCGTAAGCCATGAACCCAAATTAAAATTAGAATGATCAACTACTCTGAAAAATAATTCGATCCCGGGAACACCAACCGGACGCTCTTTTGAATCCTGAAATAAAAGTTTAACCATCAGTTCGGTCTGAGGAATTGTCGCCGCTCCTTTTGTGAGACGGATAAGATTTTTATCAGACATAAATTTTTGTGGAATCGTCGTGCGGGCGTAATCGAGTGTTGCTCTCCACTCTTCGCCTTTGTCTGCGATGATGGATTCAAACGTGATAATAGGTTTCGGCAGATTATTTTGGTTCATATCCTAAATTTGGTGAAAGCCATTTTTCTACATAAGAAACAGGTTTATCTAATCTTTTTGCATAATCTTCGATTTGATCCTGGCCGATACTTCCGACGTTAAAGTATTTTGCTTCCGGGTGATTGAAGTAAAATCCTGAAACAGAGCTTGGAGGATTCATCGCAAAGTTTTCTGTTAAAGTAACACCAGTGTTTGCTTCTGCATTCAGAAGATCCCACAGTAATTGTTTTTCAGTGTGATCAGGACAAGCAGGGTAACCAGGTGCCGGACGAACACCTCTGTATTTTTCTTTGATCAGATCTTCGTTTGATAAATTTTCAGTTAGCCCGTAGCCAAAAATCTCACGGACTTTTTTGTGCGCAAGTTCAGCTAGAGCTTCGGCCAGACGGTCGCCGATTGCTTTCACCATGATTGACGAGTAATCGTCATTCTTGTCCTGAAAGGTTTTAGCGAATGTTTCTACTTCGTGTCCTGTCGTCACAACAAAGCCGCCAAAATAGTCGTTATGGCCTTTTGGTGCGATGAAATCGGCGAGGCTATAGTAGACTCCGTCTTCACCGATTTTTTCTTTTTGCTGGCGAAGGAAGTGCAGCGTTGTTTTTTCATCGACGATGACGTCATCACCTTGTGAATAAGCGGGAAAAATACCGATCAACACTTTTGGATGAAAGATTTTTTGTTTCACGATCTGGTTTAGTAAAACCTGGGCGTCGTGAAAAATTTTCTGTGCTTCCTGTCCGTATTTTTCGTTGCCGAGAATTTTTGGATAAGTTCCTTTTAGTTCCCAGGTCCAGAAAAATGGAGACCAGTCGATGTAAGGTACAACTTCTTCAAGAGATACATCCAGAGAGAAAATGCCAGTGCGGTTAGGCTTGGCAATTTCAACCTGGTTCCAGTCTGTTTTAAAAGAGTGGGCCATAGCTTCTTTGTACGATATAAGTTCTGTTTTTTGATTTTG
>JACMNL010000106.1 GCA_014378525.1 Bacteriovorax sp. | reverse complement strand
GTGATTCTCGCTTGCGGATTAAATTCAAAAAGCCGCCATATAGTCGATAAGAATTTTTTAAACCATGTTAGTGAAAATGTTTTAGTGATCAATGCTGCCAGAGGCGAGTTGATTAAAACGTCTGACCTGATTAATTTTTTAGGTGCTAACGATAAAGCTTATGCCGTTCTCGATGTATTTGAAAAAGAGCCCAATGATTTTTCAGACTTCAGGCATTTAAAAAATGTCCGCCTGACTTCACACATCGCCGGTGTCTTTAAAAACATAGATCAACACACAATAGATTTTGAACTCGAAGTGATCAGGGATTTTACTTCGATGACAGAATTCGATTTCAAAAATAAATACCAGAAAATGATTCTGCAAAACAAACTTAGACCAGAGATAGGATTAATATGACCGCTCAATCGCGCCAGGAATTTATTTCCAAACTTAAGCACTACCTCACTCCTCCCGGAGAAGGTGTCTTCACGGTTCACACAGCTGCCGATAAGAGAATCAATCTGCAAAAAAAGATTTTCGGTGCAGACGCTGTTAAAGATAACAAGGTCAGAGAAATCTGGGAGCAGAGTTTAGAGAAAACTCTCCCACTTTCAAAATGCGTGATCTTTGGAATTCCCTCGGACTGCGGTGGCGGGATTCAAAGAGGAGCGAACTGGGGGCCATTATTTCTGCGCGAGACTTTAATTAATTCAAGAGATGAACTGAATGCGTACGACGTTGGTGACGTGAGAACGATCCCTCACCTGCTTCACGATAAATATTTAAATGATGAAACCATTTCTAAGTGCAGACTTGCACTTTATAAAAGTGAAAAGATTGCGCTTCCTGTTTCACCTTTATCTATAGCGTACGATTTTGCAAAAGGATTTCACGAGCAGTACCCTTCAAAATCTATTTTCATGATCGGTGGAGACCACTCGGTTAGTTATCCGATGGTGCGCGCTTATCTTGAAGCTAAAAAAGCTCAGGGAAAAAAAGTAGCACTGGTTCACTTTGATGCTCACACTGATTTATCAGAAGAGCGTCTGGGAATTGATATTTGTTTCGGAACATGGACTTCGCAAATCATGCCATTTCTTGAAACACCAAAACATTTAGTACAAATCGGAATCAGATCAAGCGGACAGGAACGTGCGTATTGGGAAAAGAAATTCGGCCACACACAAATCTGGGCGAAGGATCTTTTCGACCGCGGAGCTAACGCCATCGCTGACGAAGTAGTTGCTGAACTAAAAAAATTAAACGTTGAAGAAATTTATATCAGTTTTGATATCGATGCTCTCGACATTGAATACGCCGGCGCAACCGGAACTCCTGAAGCTGGCGGATTAAGTCCACACGAACCAATGCTCATCATGCAAACGCTTTTTGAGAATTTCAAAATCGGCGGAGCTGATATGGTGGAGATTGCACCTCAGGTGAAATCGGCCGCTGTAAAACAAATCGAACCGGAAACAACATTGATGGTGGCAGCAAGCCTTTCAACTTTCCTTATTCAAGCGATGGGAAGTAAGTAACAATGGCGATCGCGGATTTTCCACCTGTAGAGTCAGCTGACGAACACGGGCTTCTCGCTCTCGGCGGTGACCTCGAAGTAGACTCACTTCTGCTTGCCTACTCACGCGGAATTTTCCCATGGCCGATTTCAGAAGAGTATCCTCTGGCATGGTTTTCACCTAACCCGCGCGGGATTTTAGCTTTTGAAAAACTGCATATCTCAAAGAGCCTTAAAAAATTTCTTAAAGCGAATCCCTTTGAGATAAAATTCAACACCAACTTCGAACAGGTCATCATGAACTGTGCGATGGTCGCGCGAGCTGATAATCAGGGAACGTGGATTACCCAGGAAATCATCGACAGCTACGTGAGACTTCATAAAGAGGGTTACGCCTACTCGGTGGAAACTTATTTAGACGGCAATCTGGTGGGCGGCGTATACGGCGTTTGCATCAACCGTTTTTACTCCGGCGAGTCTATGTTCCATAAGGCCGACAACGCTTCCAAAGTCGCCCTTATCGCCCTTTTGTACAGCCTGAACCAGCAGAACATCGGCTGGCTCGACACCCAGATGGTCACGCCCGTGGTAGAAAGTTTAGGAGGGATCGAAATCCCCCGCGAAACTTATTTAAAAATGCTGGAAGTGGCGATCAAGAGGCCGGTTTAAATTCTTGCACTAAAATCTAAACTTACAATATTCGCCTTATAAGCAGAGGTTGAATTATTCGATACATTTTTATTCTTGGAGTATTTACCTTGCAGCGTAAAAACATCTGTAAAGTTATAACCAATTCCCGCATCTATAATGGTTAAATTTTGATATTCGTCTTTCGTTGAAACTTTTACAGGCCTTAGAGTTGTCGTTGTAACAGTTCTACCTGAATAAGTTGTGTGGTTATAACTTCCATCTACAAAAAGATCCCACTTATCCGTAGGCGAATAAGTAAGTTCCACAAAAGGGCCTAAAGTAAAATTGCTATAGTAAGAATCACTTGATGAAGTCTGCTGTAAAATCAACTCTGCATTCAAAAGTAGTTTTGGTGAAATATTGTGATCAATGCCATAATTTCCACCAAAGATTTTATCCTTTCGTTCTGCTATTTTAGAGTAGTTTTTATAATTGCCATATAAAGTGAAATACCCTGAAGTATCTTTCGAGTATTTTTGATTGAAAATTGCTTCAAACCTTCCTCCTGTATTATCACTTGTAGTATCCGTATTGATTAAATTTTTTCCATTATAAACCACCTTAAAAACACCAACAGTCAGAGCAATATCTTTGAAACCTTTGTACTGTGCACTTAAATCTCCACTATAATTGTCGTTCACAGTTTCTTTAGTATATTTTTCACCTTTCGCTCGTAATTTAAATTTCCATTCTTCATTTTTGATTTGTGCATATCCACCTAACAACTTATAGGTATCGCTCAGTTCATTAGTTGACGTTAAATTAACGTTGCTTGTGCTTCCACCTTGAAGATTCCCTTTTATACCAAAGTCCCAGGCCGATACGATTGAACTAAATGACATTAACAAGACAACGGGGAAAATCTTTTTCATTAAATTAATTCCTTAATTATATTAATCTTTTTTACGGCGTTCTGCTTTTTTTTGTTCTCTTTCTTCTTTGCGCTCTTCCTGTTTTTCAGCGCGTTTTTCTTCTCTCTTTTCTTCACGCTTTTCTTCGCGTTTATCTGCACGAGCGCTTTTCTTTTCTTCGATGGCCTCTCGAATTCTCGTTAATTGTTTTGCTTGCTCATCAGGACCTAATTTTTTTAATTCACCAAAACGATTGCGAATTATTACCTGACGTTCTGGAGGCAATTCGTTGAAGCGAGTGTAAGCTTCGCGAATTTTTTCTTTTCGATCTTCAGGTAACTTTTCAAATTCTGCAAAACGATCTTTAATCAGCTTCTGTTGATCTTTTGGTGTATCATTCCATTTTTTATAATTTTCACGAAGTTTATTCTTCTGATCTTCAGTCAGTTTGCTCCACTCTTGAGATTTTTTAGATATTTCCGCCTTATCTGCTGAAAAAACCAGAGTTGGCATAATAAGAAGAAACATTAATCCAAAAAACAATATTACTTTTTTCATTTTTTCCTCTCGACTTCAAAGGCCCCACTTTCTGGAGTTACAACAATTGGAGCTTCGATTACTAAGAGATCTTTTACAAAATCATCTTTATCAGTCATTAAATCTAAGTTTTGATAGAACTCCAGATTTTTTATAATCTCATCATCGATGTTAACTTCACTAGCGTGTGTGACTACAGTTAAAAAACCGATTAGTAATAAAAACTTTATGATCACTGCTTCACCTTTGCGACTTCATCCCAATCGTTGTCAGTGAGTATTGCTGAATCTGCCATCAATTCCATTTCATTATAGTTGAGAATCATTTCCACAGGCATTTTTAAGGCCATTGCAGTTAATTCATCTTGTTGTTTTACCCG
>JACMNL010000105.1 GCA_014378525.1 Bacteriovorax sp. | reverse complement strand
TGTTGGATTGGACTTTTTATTACTAAGCATGGACTTCATGTCTCCCTTAGATCTTTTCTTTCTACAAATTCCATCATGGTATTTGTATTTTTTTAAATGTTAAAAAGCGGTTACGTTAACTTGAAAATTCCGGCCATGAGACGTTCTGCAGTTGCCGGCTCAAGATCGTCAGGACAAACTTCCCCTGTTCCGAAAAACTTGTAAGGAAGATCTTTAATATCCTGAGTGATGTTAAAGAGCGACCCGAAGTTTAAACATGCATCAACATGCGAAACAACAGCACCATCAGATAATCTTCTGTAAGTGCCAAGGACTTTTCTATTGTACAATTCTGAATGAATTGCTGAAAGAGTGATCAATACTTCCACTTTCGAAAAAGCGCGTCTTAATCCATCGATAAATTTTTTCGTTTCGTTCGCTTCAGATTCGCTGCATTTGTAATCGATGAAAACAGATTTACCATCTTCAAGGGCCTTACGGCATTCTGCAACGATCTCCGCAATAGAATTTGTCTTCACAACATTCATGCCAAAAATCTTTTCAGCAAATGGAGTTTTCACTTCCACTTTTGGATTTATTGTAGATACAGAATTTTTAATTATTACTGAGTCTGTTTTCATTGCTCCGATCTTTTGAACCATTGAAGTCTGGCCGCAAGAAGATTCAGACAAAAACACAGTGATCACTGGTGATTTTTTTGCTTCTACATTCGAGAACATCGGCATTGCAGTTGAAACTGTATTCATCATTTCGCGAAGAGCGAATTCAAAAACTACGTCTGCATTTTCAACATCAGAATCTGTTAATTCAAAAAGACCTTTTTTGATTAATGTCTGGATGTATGTTTCGTTGATATCAAGGCTTCTAAGAGTTGTACGTAACTGGTAAATTCCGATTGGCTCTTTTTTGTGGATACGTTCGAAGCTTCTTGTTAGTTCATATAATTTCTTTTCAAGATCATCGATTTTATTTTTTTGTTTTTCGAACATTTCTACACCAACCAGTGAACGTGTTTCCTGAGCTGGAGCAGCTTGTTGCTGCTGAGGAGCAGGATTCGTGCGTGCGATCGGAGCTGTCTGTCTCGGTTGAGCCTGAACAGGTCTCGTCGCTTCAATCTCATCATCAAAATTAAAATCAGATCTTCCGCCGCGAGCAGGACGTTCGTCTCTCTCACCTAAACTTAAAAAGTCATCAAGACCTTCCTTAAGTTGAGAAGCGATTCCTTTCGTTGAACTTACCGTGCGGTTAAGTCCTGCGCTTCCGTATCCTGATCCATTTCTTTGTTGTGATTGATTGTTGTTAGATTGCACTGAACGTTTCTCCTGGGACTGATCATGTTGATCTATCATGTTTGCGATGTAGCTTGCGCTTCCACCATAAAATTCTTCTTTTTGAGTGTCGTTTAAAACTGTATCGACAGAAGCTTTTCTCGTGTAATTCTTTTCCGAGATCGCCGCAGTGATTTCAATTTTTTTCTTTTTGAACGCGCCTTTTAATCCTTTATTCGTAATTGTTTTTAAAATTACGGCGTCAGGCCCTAGTTCGCGTTTAATGTCTTTTAGAGCTTCTTCGATTGAATCCGCTTCAAATTTTCTAACGTACATTTTTTATAACCTCACCGTTCCTAGTGATCTGATATTAGCATCTGGGCTTAATTCATTGTGGCTTACTACCACAAGGTTAGGAATAAATTTTTCTGTTAAACGCTTAAAGTGTGAGCGAATAACGGGAGAGCAAAGTACTACCATTTTTTCACCCATGTTTGTTGCTTCTTCAATTTTTTCATTGAGTGAAGCAAGGATGATCTGAGTAACCTTCGGATCGAGTGACAACTGATGTCCCTGGTCCGTCTGGATAATATTTTGAGCGATAGACTCTTCAATATTACGATCTAGAGTGAACAACGGAATATCTCCTGAATCACTTTTAATCTTCTCAGTAATGGTTCTAAACAGGGCCTGTCTTGAATGTTCAGTCAGTGCCTCTGTGTCTTTAATTGTAGAGCCATACTCTGATAAAGTCTCCAAAATTGTGCGTAGATCACGAACAGAAACTCCTTCGCGAAGTAAATTTTTCATGACTCTTAAAACGATTCCAAGATTTACTATTTCCGGGATTAAATCGTTGACTAATTTTGGGTTCGTCTCTTTAAAATTGTCCAGAACGCGTACTAATTCCTGACGTCCAAACAACTCGTGAAGGTTAGATTTTAAAATTTCAGTTAAGTGAGTTGCTACAATAGTTGAGCAATCAACTACAGTGTAACCGTTGTACTGAGCATCTTCTTTCTGGTCTTCAGAAATCCAGACAGCACGTAATCCAAAAACTGGTTCTGTAGTTTCTACACCATCCATTTTTTCGATAACTGTTCCCGGATCCATCGCCAGGAAGTAGTCGGACATCAGTTCGCCTTTAGCAACCTGCACCCCTTTAATTTTTACAGAGTATCCACCTGGTTTTAATTCCAGGTTGTCCTTGATCTTAACCGAAGGAATAATAACCCCCCAATCAAGTGCAAAGATTTTTCTCATGTGAGTGATACGTTCAAGCAGATCACCGTTTTGTTCTGTATCAACTAAGTGAACAAGTCCGTAACCAACTTCCAGCTCGACCAGTTCCATGTTGAGAAGTTCTTCCAGGTTTTGTGGAGAAGCTTTTTTTGTTGTCTCCGTTGCTTTTGCTTTTTCTGCCACTTCTTCGTTAACATTGCTTTGGTCAATTTTGTAAGCAACGTAAGCTAAAAAACTTCCCATCATAAAGAATGGAAGTTTTGGAAGACCAGGAATTAATCCGAAGAAAACCAGAACGCCGGCCGCAATGTAAATAGCTTTCGGGTGAACTTTAAATTGTTTAGAAACCTGAGTACCGATGTTCTCGTCGTTTGTTGAACGAGTAACAATAATACCGGCAGCAGTAGAAATGATAAGAGCAGGAATTTGAGTTACGAGACCGTCACCCACCGTTAACAGTGTAAAAGTTTCAGCGGCCTTTCCGATATCCATTCCGTTTTGAGCAACACCGATGATGATACCACCTATGATGTTTACAGCTGTAATCAAGATACCTGCAATCGCATCTCCTCGAACGAACTTCGAAGCACCGTCCATAGACCCGTAAAAGTCAGCTTCTTCAGCTACTTCTTTACGTCTGCGTTTTGCTTCAACGTCATTTATTAAACCAGCGTTCAAATCGGCGTCGATCGCCATTTGCTTCCCTGGCATTGCATCTAAAGTAAATCGTGCTGCAACTTCAGCTACTCGACCAGCACCCTTTGTAACAACCATGAAGTTGATGATAACTAAAATGATGAAGACAATAATACCAACGACGAAATTCCCTTCGACAACGAATTCCCCGAAAGACTTGATAAGCTCTCCGGCAGCTCCCGTTCCATCAGCTGCTCCGTGGATCAGAATGTTTCTGGTTGAAGCAACGTTCAAGGCCAGACGAAATAATGTCGAAATTAAAAGTACCGATGGAAATGTTGAGAAATCCAGAGGCTTTTTAGAATATAGAGCAACAAGCATGATCACGACTGCGAAGGCCAGTGACATTGCTAAAAGCAAATCGAGAATAAATGGATGAACCGGTACGATCATCACCACCAGGATCATCAAAATACCCACGGCCGCCAGAACATCCGGGCCTTGAGTAAAGATTTTCATTTTCTTAAAAATTTCATTCATACTTTTTCACCTGTAGCTTTTTGTTAAGCCAGTGCTTTACGCTTTTTCTTAAGTTTATAAACAAATGCCAGAACTTCTGCCACGGCCTTGTACATATTGCGGGGAACTGGCTGCCCCACTTTCACTGTTTTATAAAGTGTTCTTGCAAGAAGAACGTTTTCTACGATTGGAATATTGTGTTCTTTAGCGATCTCTCTGATTTTCATCGCCATGTGATCCTGACCTTTACCAATAATCATTGGAGAGACCATCGTTTCAGAATCGTATTTAAGAACAATCGAAATATGCGTCGGGTTCGTAACGATAACGTCAGCAGTCTTCACGTCCTGGATCATTCTCTTACGGGACATCTCTCTCTGTATCTGACGGATACGTTGCTTAACTTCAGGGTTACCATCCTGCTCTTTCGATTCCTGCTTTAATTGTTGTTTCGTTTGCATTAGCTTTTGTTTGTAAGTAAATTTCTGCCAGGCAAAGTCTAAAATCGCAATTACAGTCCACGCTAATAAAATAGCGAATGAAATTTTAAGCAGAAGATCTTTGGCGTGAAGAAACGCCTGAGTCACATCAAGGTGCATGAAGCCGTTATATTTTGCGATATCATCTTTCAGGTAAACATAAACGACAGAAATAATAACTACGAATTTAAAAACACCTTTTACAGCTTCGAACAACGCTTGCTTTGAAAATAATTTTTTAATTCCGTTTAGTGGATTTACGCGGTCTAAATTTAATTCAAGAACATCCGGTGAATAAAGAAATCCCACCTGAGCAACCTGAGCTAAAATCCCCGAGCATAAAGCAGTAAATAAAACAGGTGCCGCACATTTAGCAGCAACCATGAATGTTCTTGTCGTGATTGTATTAAGCGCTTTCGGCCCGTATGCTGAAGCGATGTCCAGTGTATAAAGCCATTCAATATAAGCAGTCATCTGCTCAAAAATAAAAACCAATGAAAGGGATAAAGTTAGAAGACAAGCAGCAAGAACAAGTACTGACGTTAATTCACGTGAAGAGGCAACATCCCCTTTATTTCGGAATTCATCAATCCTGTGCTGGGAGGGGTCTTCGGTCTTTTCCCCGCCGTCTTCTGATTCTTCTGACATCCCATGACCTCAAATACAATCAAAGCAATCCTTGCTTTGAGTTTTTTATATTACGATAAGAACTGAAACCAATCACCTAGCCTGTCCGTGTATAATCTAAAACAAGTTTGAAAAAACTCATCAGATCCAACTGCAAAAACTAAAAGTCCCAGACCGATGTTAACCGCGAAACTCACGGAGATAACGTTCATCTGAGGAACTGCACGAGAAATAATTCCCATGACAGTATTGATAACTAAGTTAATAAAAATCATTGGAGACGCTAGCATGATTGCCGAAATAAAAATCGACTTAAATAAAATCATGAAAAAATCTATCGAGTGGGCCATCTTTCCGATGTTATAAATATGAACTGTTGTAAAAGAAGAGATGACACCTTTAAACATTGGAAGAAGAGCACCTGACGTGATGATCAACATTAACACTGTCCATTCAATCAGCTTTTCAAAAGGACCGATCGGAGAACCAGCTTGTGGATCAAAGTATGAAAGTGCGTTGAACCCGATTTGCTGAGTGATGATCGCACCAGCTGAAATAAAGATGGCCATGATTGATTTAACAAAAAATCCGATCACTAGACCAACAAGTACGTTGAAGATTGTCAGATACCAGAAGCTGTTAGATCCAACATATTTAATGTCCAGCATGATCTGGTCCTGAACTAACGGAAAAAAAGCAAAAGTTAAAAGCAATGTTGTTAAAACCTTAACGATTGGCGGGATCGTTGTGTTTTCAAATAAAGGCAATTGAAAAATTACAGCTGACCAGCGTGAAAACGCTAACCAAAAAGCTACAATCATCGTCATGTCTGTAATTTGAACTGTAAGCATTCTATTATTTCTCAGCTACAATGTTTGGTATCTGTAGAATCAAATCTTTTGTAAACGTAGTCAGTGAATCAGACATCCACGGTCCGAAAAAAATCAAAGCAGCAACGATAACGATAATCTTTGGAATGAAAGATAACGTCTGCTCGTTGATCTGAGTCACGGCCTGGAAAAGTGAAACCAGAATACCCACAACTAAAGCACCGATCAACATCGGAGCTGAAACCATAAGTGCGACTTTGATCGCCTGGTGAGTAATGTCTGTGTATGAATCAAATTGCATTTGTTACCTACTGATTGAACGATCTTAAGATCGATCCTGTTACTAACTGCCATCCATCTACTAAAACAAAAAGTAAAAGCTTGAATGGAAGTGATACAACTACCGGAGGTAGCATCATCATCCCCATGGCCATCAGTACTGAAGCCACGACCATATCTAAAATCAGGAACGGGATATAAAGCAGGAACCCAATCTGGAACGAAGTTTTTAACTCCGAGATAATGAATGCCGGAATTAAGTAATGAATAGGAACATCATCAATTGTCGTCGGAGCAGTCTTTCCTGTTACATCGTAAAACAATCCGATGTCAGCTTTACGAACCTGCTTTTGCATGAAAGATCTTAAACCTAAAACGATTTCATCAATTGCAACAGTTGTTGTGATCTGGTGTTGCATGTACGGCTGAATTGCTTTGTTATAAATTCTCTCTCCAGTTGGCTGCATAACAAACAACGAAAGAAAAAGTGAGAACCCTACGAGCACCTGGTTAGGTGGCATGTTCTGGGTACCGATCGCTTGTCTCATGAATGAAAGAACAATCAAAATTCTTGTAAAGCTTGTACAAAGAATCAATATCGAAGGTGCAAGTGTGATGATTGTGAAAAGCATTAGTACTTCGATTGAGTCGACAAGGTTTACACCCTGACCGAAATTGATCGACATACCAGGTAATGCTAAATTATTTGCTCCTGGTGCTGCTGATTGAGCAAACGCCAGTGCTGGTAAAACTAAAGGCACTAATATAAGCGCCAAAGTTTTTAGTAATTTTTTAAAACGAGCATCCATGCTCTCACCAATCCTGAATGAGTTAAAGTTGTTTTAGGCCTTTTACTTTACTTTTAATCTGGTCTGAGAATCTTACCTGATCCTGGACTGGAGCTTTGTCGATTGCTTTCGATGCATTTGTCTGCCCGTAAGCGTTCGCAACATTGTTGCTCTTTTTATAATTGTTTTCAGTCTTCGCAGCTGGTACTGAATCATTCAACATATCGTCCAGAGAATCCATCTCGTAGTCGTCATCTTGAAGATCTGAATATTTTCCAACAGTCGATTCTTCTTTTAGTCTGAAAGATTTATCAGTCTTATTTGCCGTGTAAAGATTTGTATCGAAGTTTGATCCTGTCACTTCTTCTTCACCAGTTTTAATAAGGCCAGCTACATCTTTAATTTCTGAAACCAGAGTCATACCTGCTTCAGTATTTGAGATTAAGAAAACTTGTTTGTGCGCTTTAATCATAATTAGTGATTTCTTTGGTGCAATGTGAGTTGTGCTTAAAACTTCAACTAACTTAGTACTGTTTAAAAATCCTAATTTCCCTTTTTTGATGATCCCTTTTTTAAACAGAGTTAACACTCCGTAAAATCCGGCGATCATGATAGCCATAAATGCAACGAACTTACCAATGTATCCCGCTACCGAAAACTTAGATTGAGTCGCGGTCGTTGCCTGTTCTCCAGTAGTTTGAGAAGTTGCTGCTGGTTTTGCAATTCCCGACTGTGCCAGATTGACTCTGTCAGTATCAAGTTGGGATGCTTTATTGGCCTCAATCGAAGCTTTTGGATGATTAGCAGCTGCTAGTTTTTCCTGGTTTTTAGTAAGAGTTGATAAATAGTTTTCATCTAATTTATCAGCTGCAGCTACTGCTTCAGGAGTTTCAAGAACGATTGCTTTATCAGTGATTCCTGGTGATCTTGAATTTTCTGCTGTCACTGCCTTTTTAGCAGTTTCAATGCGCGGGTAATGAACATCAATCACACCTTCTTTTAAAGTGATTGTAACTTCTGCTTCACGACCTTGAAGTGAGTATGGAAGAGCTACGTTAACTGAAACAGTTTCTTCACCCGACATTGTCGCCGAGACTGATGAGCCGTTTACTTTTTTGTTAATTTTCCCTGCTAAACCTGAGTTTGGGATTGAAATGTTAAGCATTTTGTCTTTAACAATAATTCTTGGATTATCGTTTAAAGTTCCTGTGTGGGAGATTAACAATCTTGCTTCAGATCCTCTGGCATTTACCAGCTCTGCGCTTTTGATTGTCACGTCTGCAGCTGATAAGTTGAGAGATGCTAAGCTAATTAATAAAAGTGCTAATGTTTTCATTTCTTTTCCTCAATCCTTGATAGAAAATATAGGCCAAAATAATTATTTTAAAGTTTCTATTCGTTCAATCGGGCTAATGATATCTGTTAAACGAATACCAAACTTTTCGTTAACAACAACTACTTCACCTTTTGCAACTAGCTTGCCGTTTACCAGGATCTCAAGCGGCTCTCCCGCAAGTTTATCAAGTTCTAAAACCGAACCTTGACCAAGTTGTAGTAAATCTTTCACGATGATCTGAGTTCTTCCCAGCTCTACTGAAACTTTCAACGGGATATCCAAAATAAAATCCAGGTTCTGGACTTTAAGTTTGTTGAGGGAGTCGTCCCCTGCTTTTACCGAATCTGCCATTCTATCAACTGAAACCTTATTCATATAATCTCCTCTCTCACCTTCAATTTTTATTTATTCTACTTTCTACTCATCTTCCATCGATTCAATTGATACCGGCGCATCTACGTGTGTAATTTGTACAGCACGAGAGCCCTTGTAAGTACCCATCAGGCACTTCATCTTATCTACGCCTTCGATAGCTACAGTTACTTCACCTGAAGCATCCTGATTAAGTGGGATAACGTCCCCTGGCTCTAATGTTAATAGATCTCCAAGAGTCATTTCTGTTTCACCAAGACGAACTACAACAGTAGCTTTCGTATTCTTGATGTGCTCGTTCATCGCCTGTGTCCAGATAGAGTCGGCCATTTCGTTATCAGTCTGGAAGCTTGATGAAAGTTTTTGTTTAATTGGTTCAATCGTAGAGTATGGAACTACGATCATGATTGTTCCTGAAGCTGATTCGAATTCTACTTCAAGAGTTGTTGCGATAATTACGTCAGAAGGAGGAACAACCCCTACGAACTGTGGGTTAATTTCTGTTCTTAAGTACTGAGCGTCGATTCTGTGAACTGGTGCCCATGCTTCTTCAAGATCGTTGATCGCCATATCCATGATCTTTCTCATGAATGAAAGTTCGATCATCGTAAATTCTTTTCCTTCAATCTTTGTGAATGGTCTGTCTGTTCCACCGAAGTATGAGTCGATGATTGCGTAAGCAAGTTTTGATTCGAAAACTAAAAGAGCGGGACCTCTTAGTTCGTTATATCTCATAATACACATACACGACGGGATCGGAAGTGTGTTTACGAATTCCCCGAATTTTAATAAATCGGTAGAGATGATTGAGATAGTTGAAATTTTTCTTAGTGAGTTTGAAAGCGATACACGAAAGCTTCTGATGAATCTTTCATAGATGATTTCTAAGATGGGCATTCTACCGCGGATAACTCTATCTTGATTGGTTAGATCGTAGGTCTGAATATTTTCATCAGAGTCGTCTGCTGAACCACCGCCTGAATCGCCGCCGCCAGAGAACGAATCAGTTCCACCGTCGTTAACCGCGTTTAATAATGCATCTACTTCATCTTGACTTAGTACTTGTGCCATAATTCTCCCCTCCTGGGATTCTTAAAGCTCTTCTACTGACCTCATGTCAGCAAGCGAGTTCTCATCATTCTACTTTGGCTAGTTGATCTGAAAACCAACGTAGAAAATATCTTCTAAATGTCCATCGATCATAAAATTATTGATCGCTGATTTAATTTCTTCTTTTAAGTATTCTTTTCCTTCACGTTTTAAAAGCTCTTCAGGTTTTTTTGCATTCAACATACTAATGATTGCATCACTGATCTGCGGCTTTCTAGCATCAACTTCTTCTTTCTTAGTTTCTTTTGTAAACTTTAATACTAAAGAAATACGGATATATCTTTTAGGTCCATCACCTTGAGCTAAGTTTGCAGTGAACGGATCGATTGGATACATAAGGCCATCAGTTTTCACTGAAGATTCTTTTGCAGCTCCACCACCGTGTTCTCCGCCTTCCCCACCTGCAGCTTTTTCTCCGCCTTCCCCACCTGCAGCTTTTTCTCCGCCAGCTTCTCCGTGACCTTCACCAGCTACCTGCTGTTGCATTACATCTGCAGCAGTCGTCACTGAATTCAATTTTTTGTGATTTTGAAATTGAAAAAAACCGATTGCACATACAGCAAGCGTATTCACCAATACAAGAACTACTAATAAGGGATTTTTTCCTGATGGTGCTGCTGATCCATCATGATCATCAGTCTTCTTTTCTTCGGACAACTTTCACCTTCCATGGTTTAGTGGGTACCTGTCAAAAATTATACATAGGAAGGCAATTTGGTTCAAGTGCCGATAGAGAAAAACGGAATATAATTCCCTTTTTGAGCAAAATAAGTGCTTAAAAGATCTTTCTTTGACAGTTTGAATTTTGACATGGGAAAAAATTACCCGACGAGGCCGGTCTTTTTACAGACTTTCCTTCCACGGTTTACCCGGTTTAAACTTAGGAACGACGCGGGCACGGATACGAATGCGCTCACCTGTTGAAGGATTCACACCAAGACGCGAAGCTTTTCTTGATTTAGTAAAAGTTCCGAAACCAACTAAGGTTACGTCTTCACCTTTTTTAACTGTTCTCTTGATAGTGTCGAGCATGACGTCGATGAATTGATTGGCCTGCTTTTTTGTCATAGTAGAAAGGTCGCGGTCTTTTAAAAGCACTTCAATTAATTCTTTGCGGTTCATACGTTGGTACCGATATCTTCTAGCTGAACCAGCTCTTCTTCAAGGGCAATGCGTAGAGCTTCTTTAATAGACTTTAAAATCGCTCCTGCATTTTCTGGAGCTGATTCATTTTCAAGAAGTGCGCGCATAAGTACTGGAGATAAATTTTTGTAGAATTCGTCGAAGTTAACCAGGTTGATTTCTGTGTCGATTCTTTCAACAGCATTACTCAAATCAGTTTCTAAATCAAAGAAGCTTTGAATCAGATCAAAGATGTCTTCTTTTTGTAAAACAACCTTCAGGTCTTTCACAAAAATACGTTTTAACTCTTCTTCGTTATGAATAACAAATTTGCGTTCGATAAAATCTTTTAGTGTCAGAAGCTCATTCGCCTGTTTTTCGCGAAGGGTACGGTTAGCTCTCAGACCCAGAGAATTGTAAGATCCTTCCATAAAAAACTCTTTGTGATGTGTTTTAAATAAAAAAGGCCACCAAAACTGGTGACCTTTTAATGATATTATAACCGGACTTTATTAAATGACAAATTTCGTAATGATTCGAGCTACGAACTAGATTTTAACTTTTCCACGCTTTTGTAATTCATCAACTAAGTTAACGAAGTATTCAGCTGGATAAGCACCACGAACCGGAACACCATTAAGTAAGAACCCTGGAGTTCCTTGCATTCCAAAAGTTGCAGCTTCTTTTTGGTCAGCAGCAATTCTGTTTTTTACTTTATCAGAGTTCAGGTCTTTTTTAACTTTCGCAAGATCTGCACCAACCTTTTTAGTAGTAGCATCAAGGAACGCTACACCGTTTTTAAGTTTCCCCTGATTTGAAAAAATTTCGTCATGGAATGCGAAAGCTTTTTTCTCATCCTGCATACGGATTGCTTCGTAATATTGAGCAGAGATCATTGCCTGCTCGTGGAAGCTTAATGGAAGGTGTTTGTATACGAAACGGATTTTTCCGTTGTATTTTTTCATCAGGTCCATAACTGTCGTGTAACCACGAGAACAAAATGGGCATTCGAAATCTGAGTACTCAACTAGAGTTAAAGGAGCATCTTTCGGGCCGCGGATTGATTCGTCAGATCTGATTTCTGCCACAAGTGGTTTATCAAATGACTCTTCAAGTTTTTTCTTTTCTTCTTCTTCACGAACTTTACCCATAGACTCTTGAGCATTTTTCGCTGCATTTTGAAGTGCAGTGATGAACTCAGCAGGGTGCTTTTCAATTGCATCAGTTAAAATCTTTGGATCATCCTTTAAGATTTTTGCCATTTGAGCTTTCATTTTTTCATCAGACGTACAGCTTGCAAGAAGCACTGTCGCTAAAAAGAGCACTAGTAATTTTGAAAATTTCATATCCTTCCTTGGGTTGACCTGGGTCAGTAAGTTTAACAATAATTTTTGTCATTACAGTTTCGCAAACTTTTAGGTTTTTTTAAAGGATAAAAGACGAATCTTTATTAAACTGATTAAGTCAGGTTCTTTTGAACTTGATCGAGATATTTATTAATCTTGCGACAATCATTACGCAGGTAATAATACCCTAACAAATGAACTCTGTTGTGATGGTTACCGCGAAGGTAAGAGCGCATCGTCGCAAAAACGGCGAAGGCCGGCGTCGCAATCTTTGAATACAAATGCACGCCCAGTAAAAAATAAAGCAAAAGGTGTAGACCTATGAAAAAGTAAACGGCGATATCTGCGATGACAAACTGCTCATCCAGAAAATAAGTTACCTGATTGTTATGCGCAAGAAATTTTCTTGCCAGCTCGAACATATTGTCTCTGATCGCAATGTTTAACAAAACGATTCCCAGCGACGAAATTAATGCAAAGATGGCGATAATAAAAAGATAATTGAAGAAAAAGTTCTTTTCGAAGTTTGGTTTATGGATGCGGGTAAAGTGAGTAGGAATTTCAATAGTCTCAAGTTTTCCTTTAATCCCCGCTTCATCAATCTTCGTAAAAAAGAAAACTGAAAATGAAGTGAGTAGTTTTAGATCCGAGAAAAAATCCGGAGTATAGAAATTTATTTTATTATTCATCTTATCTTCACAGTACGCTCCGATCACTTTAAAAGGACGAATCATAATACCTGATAGATAATATCCAAGACTAAAGATAAAGATACCTGCTATAACAACCCAGATAATTTCGTCTGAGAAAGATGAATAAATATATTCATAAAAAGCATTCTGAAATTCTGCTGCCCCCGGAAAACCGTGAGACACAAAAAAGATCAGATCGATTCTTATAAGTAGATAAGTAAACAGTAATACCGATAATAAACAGAAAACGGAAACACCAAGAAATTTTAATCCCATGCCGATTTTAAACATCTGCTCTTCATCGTTCCAGTACTTCTCACATCTTTCTTTTATTCGGGAAAACGGCTTCATGGTTAGACCTTCATTATATAAGAATTAATTTAGTTTACTCTGGGTTTGTCTTTCTTATCGTCTAAAGTGCGAAAATTCTTAGTTATATCTGACTTTTTTAAACAAATACTATGAAAGCATTAAAGTGTTTCGCACAATTATCCGATCAGACAGAAGACATAAATCCTACTCATGGAGAAATGAGATGAAATCGCGTTTAAATTATACTTTACACTTTTGCCTGCTAGTAAGTGCTTTAATGCTTGCTTCATGTGGCAAAAAAGAAAATAAAGTTTCCAGCAATGGTGTTTCTGGATCCTCTCCATTTACGATGGACAACCCGGCCCTGTCTGGATCAGTTGGAAGTACAATTATCAATCAGGTTTCAAGCATTAAATCGAATGTTGCCTGTTTAAATGGTGGATACAGATTAACTAACGACGTAAGTTTTTACGTTAACGGTGGATATAAATCAGGAACTACAATCGGTGGTAACTGGGTGGGAGGATTCCTGTCGAGTGGTACGATCAGTAAGATGTGGGTTGGTGTAAGTGCCTACCGCGACCTTATGTTCGTTACTCAGGTTGCAAATGGGTCTACAGTTGTTGGTTTCAACGTAACAATTTCATTCTGTGAAATGAAAAGCAGCTACGGTCTTCCTTCAATCATTTCTAACGAAAGAGCTCTTGATACTTTCCAGGCCCCATACGGGATTATCGTGGATAGTAATACATACTGCGGTTACAGTGTAGTCGATCTTGCTCAGAACACTTCTATCATTTCAAGAAGGGCCTCAAGCAATCCGTACTCACCACCTGATGCTCAAATTCCAACATCGTTTACTAAACCGACTTGTAACGGTCAGTTCTAATAATAAAAAAACCCTCGAAAGAGGGTTTTTTTTACTTTCTTTTTCTGATGACTGTTTTGCCAGGCTTCGAATGCTGCCCTTTAATATAATTCTCAATTCCAACGACGACAGCTCTCGCATACTCATCCTGAAATTTCGGACTCATCATACGCACTCTTTCTTTGAAAGTTGAAATGAACCCTACTTCAAGAAGAACTCCCGGACGTTTTGATAGTGCTAAAACAAAAAACAACCCGGGTTTAATCCCGCGGCTTTTAATTCCATATTTTTTTCCGACTGTCGATTTCAACTGCGAGTGAATGCTCTCTGCAAGAGGCTTCGAAGTATTCACCGTCTGCTGGACAACCAGGTCGACCAGAATCTGCTGAACGACCACTTCATCGCCTGAGGTCTGGATGTTTTCCGTTCTCTCGACCTTTTTCATCGCCACATCATCATGATTGTCTAAATAGTATGTTTCAAATCCAACTGCTCCACCTTCAGGACTTGAGTTGATGTGAACTGAAATAAAAAGATCTGCTTTGGTTTTTTCTGCAATCGCAGCTCGTTCCGGAAGTGATACTGTCCTGTCCAGACTTCTGGTTAAAAACACGCTGTAGTTTTTATCGCGAAGAAGATCATAAATTCTTTTGGCGATTGAAAGTGCGATATCTTTTTCTCTGATAGGCTGTGGATTTTTTTCCTGAGTCATCGCCACCGCACCAAACTCATCACCGCCGTGGCCGGGGTCAATAAGAATAGTCAACGCTTCTGCTCTACAAAGGCAGATGAAGCTTAAACCAAAAATAAAAACGGATTTAAACAATGTCATTAGACTCTAGTCTAATACATCTTTTTCAGAACGTGATCAGGAAAGTAGTGTGCGAGAATTTTTTTATAAGACCAGCCCTGTTTTGCCAGAGCAAATGCGCCCATCTGACACAATCCTACACCGTGGCCCAGGCCTTCGCCGTTGATCATAAAGCCGCCGCTTCTCATTTCCAAAGAAAACGAGTTTGATGGAAAAACGACATTTCCGAAGTACCTGCGAAGAACTGCTTTCTCCACAATATAAGGTCTGTCGTTGATGTAAAAATTAACTGTGAATCTGTCGATGTTGTCCGGAACTAAAACCACAGAACTAAAATCTGACTCAAGAGGCCCTGATAAAAGCTTTTGATTATTGGCCCATCTGAAAAAAGTTTTGATCCTGTCGAGTCCGATAACACGCGACCAGTTTTTCGGACCGATGCCGTGACAGAAAGGACAATTCACTGATTGATAACTTTCCTCTTTGTTATGCCATACCTGATCTGGACGAAGCGTTCTTCCGCCGCATTTTGCATGGAAAAAAATCGGGCGAAGTTTTCCTTCACCAGTTAAAAGGACTTCACCTTTAGTGGCATAACTTGCATTGATAGTTGTGTCAGTGGCATCAAAAAAAGCTCCACCGACCTGGTGTTTTTCAGAACTTTCCAGATCATAAAAAGCTTCGCTTCCCAGCTCTTTACTCACCTGCTGACTTTGCATTTTATGAAGAGCATATGTTCTCGCTGCCACCGCCTGAGCTTTTAGTGCTTCAACCGGCCATGTTGAGTTCATCTCTTTTGTTAACAACGATGAAATATAATCTTCCATCGGAATATCATTGATGATGTCGCAACTGTCACCGCGAGGTGATGTTACGACTTTAAACAAACCTTTATATTTAATATTTCCGTAAGATAGAAGGCCAGTCGGCGATTCAAGTGTCGCTAGAAGTATTGGTGTGTTTCTATGCTTGTTTAATGTTGTGTAAGTTTCACAGTTAAATTTCACCGTTTGTTTTCCGGTGTAACTTTTATAATCGTCGTTGAATAATAGATGACGTTTTAAATCGAGGCCTGTGACATTGATCGCACGAAGTGATTTGCCGATACGTACACTCACAACAGGAGCTGCAGCTGAAACGTTTTCAAACGTTCCAAGCATGACCACAAATGTGAGGAAAAATATCTTGAGCATCCGACTCGCAGGGTTTGATTTCCATCCTGGAAACCACGTCCTTTAATTGTAGCGAAAAACCGGATCTTCCCACAAGGACGATCAAATTTTCCCTACACGCTCCATAACTTTTTGTAGATCAATCCAGGCCGTGCGTTTCATGTTGGGATTGATGACGAGAAAATCGGGATGAAAAATCGGCATTAGCTGGTATGTGTATTGATCACCTACTGATTCCAGAGACTTCTCAAAAAACTGACCGTGAATACCTGACAATTTTTCTCTCTTACCCAGAAGAATATTGGTGACTGTGGCACCGAGGCTTACAACAATATTTGGTTTGAATTTTTTTATTTGCTCGAGTAATTCTGTTGTTTCGACAGATGGATTAACTAAATTTTCTGCCAGATCATTTACGTCATCCAAAGAAACATTAAAAGGAACTCTGTTTACTTCACCATTTTTTAACTTCATTGCCTGGATCATCTTACCTAAAAGATCCTCACCGGAACTGTCAACAAATGTATCCCCTACAAATAAAACAAGTGATAACGAATCTTTTTTTGCCACAAATTCAGATGTCTTAACGACAACATCTTTTGGGGCTGCTAACGATGTTTGAGAGACCACAGGAGCGTCTTTTTTCACTGGAGAAGTTGATTCAACGTTTACAGATTCATCAAACATAAAAGGCCAGGCAGCGTCTTTAAAAAGCGCGCCTTCAAAAGTTTGAGACAGTGGTTCAACCCCCTGATTCCAAGCTTTAGTTTTTTGAATAATTTTTTTGAAGTTTGATTCCATAAGCAAAATTATCCCTAAGTTCCCATTTTCAGGCCCGAGTGTAAAGACGCGAGGAACTTAATCCGAAAAAGATTATGTAACCTAAAAGGAGCCCTGCATGTCAATGGAAACAGATTACAAATTTGAGAACTTCCAAGAGTACTACGGTGACATTAAGAACGTTAAGAAAATCATTAATGAATGTCAGATCTGTGGAGCGAAACTGGTTCTTACTCATTTATCAGATTACAAAAATCTTTTAATGCAAGAGTCAGCAAGATGTCCAGATTGCGGACAAGGTAATAGAAAAATTATCCATGTCATAAACTAATTATTTTTCGCTCGTAAGGCTCGTAATAAATAATATGAATGCCACTCGAGTGATACTCTCAAAGCCCTCGTAAAGAAGGGGGCTTTTTTTCATTCATCACTATCCATCTCAAAATCATCCAGACTAATATCAACCGCAGTTTTATCAATCCGCTCTTTTTTAAGTTCCTTCGGCGTCTTCGGAACTCTCGGTTTTCTCTCAACCTTTTTATTAAATACCCTTTTAATTTCTTCTTTATGGTGAAGCTTTCTTGAAAATCTATGGGCCTCATCTCTCATCTGAACAATAATTTTAAACAATGATCTGTTCTGATTTAAAAAATATGGATTCGATCTTCCAGGTATAATCAATCTTTCTTCAGATTTTTTAATATCTTCAGATTTAAATCCATCTTTCGTACGAATATTTTTTGATTTTGCAATTCCGATAACAGGAATAGGAATTTCCAGTTCGCGAAGTGCTTCCTTAAAAACATTGACCTGCCCCAAACCACCGTCGACAATAAAAACATCCGGCAAACTTCCGTTATCCGAGCGTCTTAAAATCAACTGCCTCATCATTGCAAAATCGTTGTTCCCTTCCGGCAATTCTTCGAGGTGATAATAACGATAATTTTTTTTATCGGGTTTACCATCGTGAAAAACAATTTGAGAGGCCGTCGGAGAAGACCCCTGGAAAATAGCAATATCGTAACATTCAAGAACGACAGGACGCTCTTTCAGCGATAATAAATCTTTTAGTTTATTTAAACCGACATAGACAGAATCTTCATGCAGCAGTCGAACCCGCTGCTGTTCAAAAGCATGATCGCGCGTAAGATTTAAAAACGAATCATATTTTTTCTGCGGAGGACGAACGCGGATATTTTTATCAATGGTCGTAATCCCTGCTTCCAGAAGTTCATTACTCTCCGGAGTCATCTGGGTAATAATCAACTGCGGAAGTGAATCATATGTCGTTGAGTAATACTGAAATAAATAATTGAGAACCGAATCTTCCAGTGATTCAACAATGTCGAGATTGGAAAAATTAAAGTTTTTATGCCCGAGTAAAACACCGTTCCTCATCATGTAGATTGAAATATCAACTTCAATTTCTCCCTGATAATAAGCAATGACATCAAGATTTCTGTCGTCACCGTGCTCGGCATTTTCCTGTTTGAAATTATTTGCAAATGCCATCAGCGTTTTTAAGTTGTCGCGAATAAGTGTGGCCTTTTCAAACTCCTCTTTTTCAGCGGCAATCTCCATTCTCTTTTCAAGTTCACGAATGGTTTTTGATCCGCTCCCCGAAAACATATCGCGCGCAAATGCGAGATCGTCTGAATAAGACGCTTCATCAATTTTTCCCACGCAGGGAGCAGAACACTGGTGCATCTGATACAAGAGACAAGGCTCCTTTCTTTTTTTGAATTCAGAAAGTTTACAATCTCTGAGACAAAAACTTTGAGTGAGAATTCTGAGAATGTCCCACACGTTACTTCCAGTCACAAACGGCCCAAAAACTTCCACGCCTTTTCCGCGCTTCACCCGTCTCATGAATTCGAGACGCGGAAACGGTTCATTGTGATTGATCAAAACATACGGATAAGATTTATCGTCTTTTAAACGGATGTTATATTTCGGAGTATGTTTTTTTATGAGCGTATTTTCGAGTACAAAACTTTCAGCGTCTGAGGTCGTCATGATGAAATCAAAGTCGACAATATGGCTTACGAGAATTTCTGTTTTGGCGTTTTTGGCAGAGTTATTGAAATATGACGTGACACGCGAACGCAAATTTTTCGCCTTACCAACGTAAATTATTTGTTGATCTTTGTTTTTCATCAAATAACAACCGGGTTTAGTCGGAAGTAAACGGGCCTTATCCTCCATTTTTACTGTGACTGCGGGAGCGGCGGGCCTATTGTTCTTTACATTATCGTCCACTTTCTATACTCTTGTTGAATTCCCTTCTTCAAAAGGTCCATTATGTCTGCTGCTATCGGTGTCGGAAAAGAAATTCTCTCTAACTGTTCAAAATGCAAATTAATCCTAGCACACATCATCGTTACGATGAAATCAGCTACGGAGCCTGATAAAGTACAGTGTAAAACATGTAAGTCCACTCAGTCATTCAAAGATCCAAGTGCTAAAAAGAAAAAAGCATCTGTTGATAGAGTGATCAAGTCTGCGAAGAGAGCTGGTTCAAAAAAATCAACTGAAACAGTTGGTGAATTATGGAACAAAGCAATCAATAAAATGACTGGAAGCTCAAAAGAATATTCAATGAAAGCTTCGTTCGCGATGGGAGATGTTATTGATCACCCGACTTTCGGACAAGGTGTTGTTGAAAAACTTATCGATGACAACAAAATCGAAGTTCTGTTCCAGGATGACTTCAGAACTCTTCTACACAAAAAATAATTTCAACTGAAATTTAGATAAAAAAAGGGAGCCCGAAAGCTCCCTTTTTTATTTTCATTTTTTTAAATTTTACGGAATTCCTGCTCCAGCATAAAATCCGCCAGAAACTCCACCTTGAACACTAAAAATACTATTCAGATTTCCTGCAGCGTACGGTGTTCCACCGTAAACTCCAGCGCCACCCATCGTGTATAAATCATTCGAAGCGTTTTGATAGTTTTGTTGTAACGCTTGATAACCCATTTGGTTTGTCTGAACGTTCCCTTGCATACGTGCCTGGATCGCCTGGTTTTGTCCCTGGATCCCCATTTGCATTTGTTGTTGTTGTTGGTACTGGTCGTAATAACCTTGTCCCATTCCACCAACACCGTATCCACCGCCACCGTTCATACCACCAGAAGCACCGTAGTAGCCTCCGTTGTTAACACCACCGTAACCGTTTCCAATTCCGGCACCTCCACCAATTGTTCCCGGCCCGTAAACTCCGTTCCCATTGCCGTATCCACCAGGGTAACCATTTCCGTATCCACCGTTAGGGTATCCACCGATGCCGCCGTTTCCGCCTACACCAATACCAATCCCGCCATTTGGATATCCGCCGATTCCACCGTTAGCTCCGATACCACCATTAGGGTATCCG
>JACMNL010000104.1 GCA_014378525.1 Bacteriovorax sp. | reverse complement strand
GTGCGGTCGACAATCACGGCCGCGTTTCCGCCGAGCTCTAACACAACTTTCTTTTTTCCAGCTTGTGATTTTAATGACCAGCCTACTTCTGCAGAGCCGGTGAACGAAAGCATTTTCACGCGTTCATCTTTTAACATGATTGAAGCTTCTTCATTCTGGCAGACAACAACATTTAAAACTCCCGGTGGAAGTCCAATGCGTTTACATAATGATCCCAGTGCAAGTGCTGTCAGCGGAGTGAAGGGAGATGGTTTTAATAAAACAGTACATCCTGCGGCCAGTGCCGGAGCGATTTTATGCATGGCCAGATTGAGAGGAAAATTAAACGGAGAGATCGCAAGGACCGGACCGATCGGGAAATTTTTTGTATGCGCGGATCTGCCTTTTCCTAAACCGTAGTCCATAGGAATAACTTCACCACCGACACGAATTGCTTCATCAGCAGCGGCCTGCAAAGTTAAGAGCGATCTCTCGACTTCCTGACGGGCGTAATCAACGGGCTTTCCCGCTTCGGAGACAATCAGGTTAATGAATTTATCTTTTTCCTGATAAAGGCCTTCTCTGATCTTTAAAAGGTAGTCTCTTCTTTCTGCGCCGGAGATTTTTGAATAACTCTGGAATGCCTGAACCGAATTCGCAATAGCGAACTGCACTTCAGAAGAATCGGCGTAAGCAACGGTTGCGAGTGGAGTCTGGTCGAACTTGTTTTTTACAACTAAAACATTAGTCGTAGAGTGTCCCACCCATTCATTGTTGATAAAACTTTTTGCTTGTAATACGTCACGATTTTCCATGACACTATTTTAGCTCGCAGAAAATCCAAAGGGCAACTAAAAGCCAAATGGAGAGTCGGAAGCAGAGGAGATTTTTTTTGTACGCGTGATTAAAACGCGTGCGAATGAGAGATGCTCTTTCAGGAATCTCTTCTCACCGATCATGAAAAGTTCGATGCTGTGAATGTAACAAAGGCGCACTGGGGCAACCGAGTTTTTATAAACTTTATAAAGCTGCTGAGTCGAAATAACGTCTTTAGGGCCGTTCACGAATGCAGGGTCTTTACCTTCAGATTGACAGATATCGCACATTTTTTACCTCACAATGAATTTTATCGGATAATCCCCGCATTTCTTAAGTATTTTGAAGAATTGCTGCCATCCTCAATAGAATCAGTATCATTTCATTATAGTTTTAGGCCCTAAGCATAAAAAATCGTTGAGAATAATTCTCAAAAATGCCACAAAGTTTTGCTATGCTGGTGACAATTTATTTTACAACCCCCTCTAGCACACCAGGAGATCACCGATGATTAAGGCGCTCAACTTCAAAACGACACTTGCACCTACTCCAAAACAATCTCCAAAGTATGCTCTCACAATTAAAAATAATGCCGGATCTGAAGTCACTGTTGCTGACCCTCGTGCCACCCGCGCACTGGTTGCACTGATGAATATGCATGCAACAATCGGCGGAGCTGCCTGCCACTGGGGAGGCCCTGCTGCTTTCGCAGAAATTATGTCAGCAACTCACACACTAATGTTCGCAGACAAAAATAAAAACTGGTTTGAAAATTTCAATTTCGTAAACGATGCCGGCCACACAGAAAATGGAGTGTATGCTCTTCGTGCAAATTACGGTTTTGATAATTTAACATTTAATGATTTACGTTTATTCAGATCAATCGAAAGTAAACTGACAGGCCATGGTGAAGCCCACTTAAACCCTGAAGGTATTTTAATTTCTAACGGCCCGCTGGGTTCTGGTTTACCGCAGGCACAGGGTCTTGCCATGGGAGATAAACTTTTAGGAAATAAGAGAGTCACGATCTGCACGATCTCAGATGGTGGTGCAATGGAAGGAGAAGCGAAAGAATCTTTCGCTGCGATCCCTGGACTTGCAGTAAAAAATAAAATGAATCCGTTTGTTATGCTGGTCTCAGACAACAATACAAAACTTGGTGGAAGAATTGATGAAGACTCTTTTTCAATGGAGCCGACTTTTAATTCACTGACAAATTTAGGATGGACTGTAGTCACAGTGGCAGAAGGAAACGATATCCAGAAAGTTTATCTTGCTACTGAAAAAGCAATCGAAGAAGCACAGAAAAATCCAACAAAACCAGTTGCTGTTATTTTCAAAACGAAAAAAGGTTTCGGCGTAAAGTCGACTGTCGACAGTGCTTCAGGTGGACACGGTTATCCGCTTTCTGCATACGATGATAAACTTACAGCGTTCGTTGCTGAAATTTACAACGGTGAAGCTCCAGCTGAATTTACAAACTGGGCCGCTGATATTTTAAAATCAAAACCTGCTCCAAAGGAAGGCGGAGCTTCTTCCGCAAAAACGGAAAAAGTTCAGGATGGTTTTGCCCGCGCGGTCATTCGTGCAGCAAAAGAAGGTCTTCCGGTTTTTTCAATCTCATCTGATTTACAAAGTTCAACTGGTATCAAAGCTTTCCATAAAGAATTCCCTGATCGTTATATCGATGTAGGTATCGCTGAATCAAACATGGTTTCCTCGGCGATCGGATTATCAAAATGTGGACTGATTCCCATCGTTGATACATTCGCACAATTCGGAATCACAAAAGGAAATCTTCCCTTCATCATGGCAGGACTTTCTCAGGCGCCGGTGATCGCCTTATTTTCTCACACAGGTTTCCAGGACGCTGCTGACGGTGCCTCTCACCAGGCGACAACCTACTTCGCAGCTCTTTCATCAATTCCGCATATGAACGTTGTAAACTGTTCTTCATCAAGTGAAGCAGAAGCTCTTATGTATGAAGCGCTGACATCATTTGCAAAAGACCGTGAAGCAGGAAAGACACCAAACTCAACTGTCTTCTTTTTAGGAAGAGAAAACCATCCGGTTAGTTATGTTGAAGGTGTAAAATATGTATGGAACAAGGCCAATGTTTTAACTGAAGGATCGGATGTAACAATTGTTGCAGCGGGACCGATGGTTGGAAAAGCACTTCAAGCGCAAAAAGAATTAGCAGCGACAGGAGTTTCTGCGTGTGTAGTAAACCACTCACACATCAACCACGTTGATATCGAAACTCTAAAAGCATGTTTAGCGAAAACAAAAAATAAACTGATCACGATTGAAGACCACCAGGTTTTAGGCGGAATGGGATCGATGATCGTTCATGCGCTGGTTACAAACGGTGTTGATTTAAAAGTGAAGACTTTGGGAATCGGCGGAGAGTTCGGCCAGTCTGCTTATAAGGCAGACCAGCTTTACGCGCGTTTTGATTTAAGTGCAGAGGGCCTTGTGAAAGCTTACAAATCTCTTAACTAGAAATTTGTCACGGCCTGAAGCCATGTTTGTTTTGTATAAGAAAAATCTGAAGATCCTGAACAAGGAGTGTATCTAATGCGCTCCTTTTCAGTTCCATAAAATTTCGCGTTCGCCTGGTTCTGCTGAGTGATCACAGTCACACCTTCTGAACTTACAGTCGCCATATTTCCTTTAGCATCCGGAGTTCTCTTCGAGACTTCGAATTTATCATAGCCGTCCTGAATTAATAAATTCACCAGCAGGTATGAATTTCCATTTAGCGTTGTATTTGAAACTGTGTCACTCGTCGAAAGATTTTCACACACAACTTTCATCGCACCATTTTGATCGTGAAGAATATCCTTGAAATAATTTGGTCTGGTTGAAACTGAAATATATTCAAGGTCAGTTGAGCTGGAATTAGAAATGGAAGCATTGAACTCCCCTACATTGCTGATACCGGGATTACCGCAATACTTAAGCTCGCCCTTGAAACGGAATCTTTCCTGCATGTCTGTCAGTGATGTGAAATATTCTCGTTTGTGTTTTAGAGCGGCACAAATTCTTCTACCGATGACAAGTTCAGAGGCAGAATAATTTCTTGTTGCAGGAACAGTGATTGGAACCCCAGGGATACTTACAGTGTCGTCAGTCACTCCCGATTTCTGCGTGCCCTTGCATCCGGCAATTGCAGTTAACGTCAATAGAAGTACGAGTGCTTTCTTCATGAATACCATCCTGTGTATTTTAAAAAAATTTAATCTATTGATAGGGTAAGTGAAGTGGACCAAAATTCAAAACTAAAAAAATACCCGAGTACTTTATTCAGTTGGGAGCTTGTAAGCAGTCGTCGCGTTTACAAATGTGTGACCGATGCTGCTGTAGTCCGTTGATCCTGCACATGTTGAATTGAATGTGCGGTACTTTTCAATTCCCAGTAACCTGATATCAAGCGAAGGAGTCGTTGAAGTAATCACACCAATACTTTGTGTGTTCACCAGTGAGTAAGCACCTTTCGCATTTTTTGACATCTGGGCCAGCTCATAAGTGTCGTAACCAGAAAGTGTATACAACTTTACGAAAAAATTTGTGCCACCTAAAATAATAAAATTAGAAACAGTCACACTCACATCAAGATTTGAACACAATGTGTGCATTGGTTCAGTGGTATCACTTAAAACATCCGAAAAAGATTTTGTGTTTGATGAATCAGGAATGTATTTTAATTCGCCGGTAATGTTTGAAATTGAAACCAAGTAAGGAGCAAGGGTCACGGCCTTGTCACCGCACGCTTTCCATGTGCCGGTGAAAGAAAACTTTTCGGCCATCTCTGTCATCCTGGCCATTTTTTCACGTTTGTATTTGAAGGCAGCACAGATTCTTTTTCCAATTGCCATTTCGTTTGATGAAAAATTCTTTCGTTCAGGAACAGTAAGTCCGCCGATTGTTGAAACAGGTACACTATTTGGATTTGCTGTTCGCGAGTCAGCAGGTTTGCATCCGGCAAGAGTCATTAATCCTAAAACAACCAGAAAAATTTTCTTCACAATCATTTCCTTTTAAAAATCACCGGGAGCACATTGCAGGCAGGTAAGCCCCATCTTTCTCCAGCGTTCTACCACACTTTTGCGGTCGTCGACAACGAAGAGAACTTCTGCCACATTCTCAATACTTCGGTTATATATTTCTTCTTTGACGTCAGAGTCTTCCCTGAAATCCCCTTTTGCTCTCATATAAAGTTCCTCATATTCAACGTGGTGTTTTTTTAACCATGCCGAAGTCATTTCCCGAAAATGCTCATCCCTTCCCGTCACAAAAAAAACTTTATAACCGCGGGTTCTCATCGCTGCTATTAATTCCAGGCACCAGAAATAAGATTTATCCTGGTCCATCGCAGAGTTAAATGCATGCCAGTTTTTTGGATGTTTCTGAACGTGGTGAACTCTGTGGTCGACATCGCAAAGTGTTCCATCGAGATCGACAATGATTGCTTTATCCTTCAACTTAAAATCTCCAGAACTTGTTGAACTCTTCTTTATAAAAATACATCAATGCCACACACATGATCATGTTGAAGCCGCCTAAGATCGCAAGGATCAGTGACAAAGAAAAATGTTGTGAGTGAAAAAACATAAGAAATAAAGAGACCGAAACCATAGCGAGAGCATTGATAATGTTATTACCTGCGATGATTCTTGAGAGTTCAGAGTCAGGAGTCACTCTTTGAAGTTCAGCGAATTGAGGGACAGTAAACATTCCGCCACAAAGTGAAAGCAAAAATAAATCGATGATCACTCTCATGCTGTTATCAAGTTTGAAAAAATTTTTAAGTCCCACCGGCCCAATGACATTTAAAAGAAAACTGTGTTTGGAAGCTTCTTTAATCACGAATGATAAATCGAAAATAACAAACGTCATGGCGATGAGACTAACAGGAATCACCCAGCGTCTGACTTTTCCCTTTGTTAATTTTTCTAAAATAAACGGGCCCACTCCCATTCCAAGAACAAAAGTAAAAAGCATCAGGGTAGCTACCGCTTCGTTGCCGTTGAATATATCTTTTGCCAGCAGTGGAAGAAGTGACAACAAACCTGCTCCCATAAACCAGAACCACGAAAGACCCACAATTAATAGTCCGACCAGGTGATTCTTAAAAACCAGTTTTACAATATTAGTTGTGGCGGTAAAAAAATTCCAGTCAACTTCAAGCACTGCTTTTTCTGCAGGATTCTCAATTTTTTCCAGAGGAAGTTTTTTTGCGTAGTGAAGTCCAAGATAAGCAATGATCAAAAGTGCGGCCACAATCGGCCAGTGATTCCCGTTTCCGTATCCGCCTGCAATTGTCCCGATTAAGATCGCAACAAAGGTTCCCGAGCTCACCATCGCATTGGCGTAAACCAGCTGCTCCTTTGGAGCGTAATGTGGAATGAGAGAGTATTTAATCGGCCCGAAGAATGTCGACTGGACTCCGAATAAAAACAAAACAAACAGCATCAGATAATAGTTACCGGTTAAAAGTCCGATCGCTCCCAGAATTGCAATCACAACTTCCGCTTCTTTAATTCTGTAACTCAACCAGACTTTGTCGAGCTTATCAGCGAGCTGACCACTGGTTGCCGATAAAAAGAAAAATGGAAAAATAAAAACACCGCCACAAAGTGCGACCATCGAGGCAGAAGGAATGCCAAACAAACTTATATTTTTGTAAGTGATAAGAATGACCAGTGCACTCTTGAAAAAATTATCGTTCAAGGCACCGTAGAGCTGTGTCCAGAACAAGGAATTGAATTCGGGAGATATTTTTCTCATAGGACTATGGTGATCAATTAATATTTAATTGTCACGCCTAAAACATGATAGTTCTCGTACGGATTTCCGCCGGGAGCTCCATACAATTTGTCCATGGGAGTTCTATGACGTTCGATGCCAAGAAATGGGCGTATATAAACCTGTTTAATTTTCTTTTCAAACGACAGCATGATACCGCCTTCCACTGAAGGGCCCATGAATCCTGCGCTCCCCTGGACCCACGTAGACAAGGCCACCCATGGCAGCGAAGAATTGCTTAGTTTATTTTCTGCACGCAAGACCGCTTCCGGAGACAGGCCACCATCCATGTTGATGCTCATTCCGCCTTTTATTTCTGCTTTGCTCTGGCATTTCCAGTGGCCGATATCCTTCGTCCACTCTTTCCCGATTCCGGTCATCAGTGTGGCAGTATCTTTATTTTTGAGTTCATTGGTGTATTTATACTGGATCATATTCATGCCCATATCTTTCTTAAAAAAGCTATGCCAGCCTTCCTGAATTTTGCGACTGATTTTTCCATCGTCTGTTTCGCCGGTAAATTTAAATTCATTGATCAGGTATGTTTTTGAATAAGCAGATTTGGAAATATTTTTTTCCCATTGGGCATCAACTGTTTCGACTTCATGAAAATTTAAATAATAATGTCCGTCTATTGATTTATGTGCACCATTGATCGAAGTAAATTTTCCGAAGCCCGTTGAATCGAAACTCAGCTTTAATTTTCCTTCGCTTCCGGTAATACTGTAATCAATATTTCCGCCGAATGTTCTTCCGCGGTCATCACCATCATATTTCACGGTGCTCTTATTTAACTGCAAAGCTCCGTGCAAAAAATTATCATTGCCGGTATTCACTGTCACTTCAGTGGTTTCATAATCACCGATCATTGAAGTGAGCAGATCTTTTTCTTTCTGTTTCATTTTTCCCAGCTCACATAAACAGAAAATTTCTTTTTGTTCCGCAGGAGGCGCTTTGGGTGTTTCCTGTACAGTATTTCGATCGCAGTCTTTTTTAGGAGAGGCCGACATTATTTTTTTTGATTCTTCCAGGAAATTGAAACTCACATTCATCAAATCAGTTTCAGAGGGAGGTAAAAACTCCTGAGCTCTAACTGTAGAGGATATGAAAGATACACAAATGATTAACAAGGCCATTTTCATGTCAGCCTTATCGGTATATATTAAATTTAAATTAGTTTGTTCACCAAAGTTAAAAGAGAAGATTTTATGAAGCTATATCACTATGTCCATTGCCCGTTTTGTGTACGTGTTCGCATGGGTTTGGGCTTCCTTGCCGTCGCTTATGAATCGAAAGTCACTCCGTATGATGATGAGGCCACTCCTTTGCGACTCACTGGAAAAAAGATGCTTCCGATTATGGAGTATAATGACGGACAGGCCCAGAATGAGAGTCTGGATATTTTAAAACGTCAGGACGTGAATGATCTTCTGGGGTGGAAGCATCTTGCTGAACACGAATCAAGTCTCAATACTCTTTTAGATAAAACCGGATCCCTGGTTCATTCTCTGGCCATGCCTTACTGGATCTGGACTCCGGAATTTAACGACAGTTCGCGAAAATATTTTCAGACAAAAAAAGAAGTAAAGCGCGGGCCTTTTAAAGATCTGGTAAAAAACCAGAAATCGTTTGTCGATAAACTTGATCTGATACTTTTTAATGAAGTTTTATCTGAGTTAAAACCATTTTACAAAAGCGATAAGGTTACGATCATGGACCTGATGATTGCAGCTCATATCTGGGGAATGTATGTAGTTCCCGAGTATCAGTTTGCTCCGCACATTCATGCTTATTTAATGCGAGTGAAAGCTGAAACTCATTTCAACTATCATGAAGATTTCTGGAAATAAATTTACGGGTGTCTCAGAAAATGATTTTTGATCAAAAGCGCCGCCTCTTCAATATCAAACGGCTTGAAGATGACTGCTTTAGGACGAAACGAATTTAAAACTTCGCGTGAGTAATCCATGTAACCTGTGATGAAAAAAATCGGCAGGTCGTTGTTGTCCAGACCACGAAGATAAGTGGCAAGTTCTACACCATTCATATCGGGCATTGTAATATCTGTCACCAGACAGTCAATTTTTTCAGTATCAATTATTTTTTTAGCTTCAACGCCATTAAAGGCCGTAAGAACAACGAATGAAAGATCTTCAAGACCTTCCTTGAAAATTTCTACGAGATCTTTATCGTCATCAACGAGTAAAATAGTGGTCTTGTGCTGGTTCATTAGTAAATCATACCATCACTTTTTAAAAAATGATTTAAAAAGATCGATACACGAATTTTTAATTTGGGTCATTCCCAATTTCACCATATCCATTTTTGTCAAAGGGTATTCATAATCACGATCAGCAATAGCATGACCCAGATTTTTAATCGCGGCCTTTACGATTGTATCCTTAAACATTTCAGTTTCACCGATACTCTCCGGCAACTGCTTGATAAGGAGGGAACCGCGTGCAAATGCCCCGAGCTTATCCGAGACAAAATAATTTTTCTGCACACACCAGACAACCCAGTCTTCTGGACGCTTATCAGGAGACACTTTAAATTCTGCTTCAATATCCTTTAAGAGTTTTGATTTCAAGCTGCTGTCAGTTGAGTTCATCGACACCATCAGACCGTCTGCAAGAGTTTTTGGTGAATGTAAATAAGCACCTGCCCCTAATAATAAAAAGGCACGCTGGTCTTCTCTTGATAAAGTAGATGATAGTCCAAAGTCATAAAGAAGGATTTTAATTTTATTATTTTCTTCAATCAGAACGACTCTAAAATTTCCCTGGTGAAGATCGGCATTTAAAAAACCACTTTGGAAAAGAGACTCTTCAAACCACATTCTTACCATTTCGCGTGCGACTATTTTTTTGGTCTCTGCATCTTTTAAGTCGGCAAACTTCACACCACCGGTCGCGAATTCCTGAATGTGCAGATTTGATTTTCCGTTCGGAGCTGTAAACACCTGAGGAACTTTCATTTCCAGCATATCGAATTTCGGGTTCGCCGTCACTTTTACTGAACGGGTATAAACTTCGAAAGCTCGTTTCTGTCTTTCAACTGCAATATTTAAATCCACTTCATCATTTAAAAATTTTTCCACGCTATCAATCAGCGTTGCAAAGATTTTGATATCAGTAAAACCTTCTTTGGCAAACATCGCCTCGTTGTCCGGAACGAACTGGCGAAGTATCGCAATATCTTCTTTGCAGCGCTTTGCAACACCTGGTTTTAAAAATCTAAGGGCGACAGTTTCTTCTTTGTCTTCAAACCAGATGACACTTTTATTAACCTGAGCAATTGTACCGGTACCAAGCGGCTTTTCGACAATCGATCGTACTTCGAACCCGCCTTTATCAGTCTTCACAACTTCATTGACTAAATGAAGCGGAACTTCCTTTCCACTCGATTCTAAAATCGCCATGAGTTTTGAGAACTGCTCTCCCACTCCTTTTTCTTTTCCGATTTGCTGTAAAACTTTTCCAAGTCCCGGGCCTGTATTCTGGAAAACCACTTTCATGATTTCTTCTTCAGGCATTTTCGGTCCGCCAGTCACAAGCTCTGACATGATGGTCTTGATGACATCGTCAGGAATTTTATTGAAATAATAATTCATGAACTCAACGACCACCCTGATCTGGCCGTTTTTCATATCTACCTGCCCGCTTTTAGAAATTTCCGATCCTATATTTCTTATGCGTGCTTCATATTTTTTTAATTTTGATTCAACGAGATTTACTGTTCTTAATATTTTATCCTGATCAGTACCCTGCCCGTCGATCAAAGTTTCAATTTCATTAAAACTTGGATGAAGGTCGAATTCCTCTCCCATAACTTTTTTAACAGCGGCCCCATACTCTTTTCCTAATTTCTCTTTCGTGTCCTGATTGATATTTTTGTAGAAAGCAGACATAAGAGAAAGACCTTCAAGAAGATCAATTTTAACTTTGGGAGCAGGCAATGAATCGGCCACGCCGTTTAAGTAACGAAGCTCTTCTTTTAAAGTCCAAAGCGGTGCTTTTTTAATCTGAACGAATTCTTTTTTTCCCATTTTTTCATTGCGAATATTTTCGAGAACGAGCGGATAAACTTTATTGAAATAATTACTCGCCTCTTTATAAATTTTTACTTTATAAGCATCATCAGCAGAAGTGGCTTCGATGAGATACTTCAATAAGTTTTCCTGAACCAGCTTTACTTCATTCTTACGTTCAAGACTTAAGCTCGTTTCATAATAACTTTTGAACTCATCAATGAGTGCATCAACTTCAGAATTCGCAATGACACGATTCTGGTCTGTGCTGTTTTCAACATGCTGCTGGTATGAGCACGATGAGACAAACATCGAGAGAATTAACAGGACACTTATAAGATTAATTTTAGTTTTATTCATAGAGGTTTTATCGGTCAATGTTCAGAAAGACCTTATAAGTAAGGAGAATATAACGTAAAAAAGGAAAAGGTTATCCACTATATAAGGCCTGCCACATATAAGACCTTGTAAACTTTACACTTAGGGTGACTTATTACTTGAGAAAAATACTCAGAAGGGTATGTTCCACCGGCTCAACAAAATGACTGATTATCGAAAGGATTATTTATGAAAAAGCTACTGGTAGCATCTCTTTTAGTTACTTCGGCCCTGGCACACGCTAACGACATCCAGCTTTCACGCGGGATCAAGTCTGACCTGCGCGATAAAATCGAACGCGATATGAATATTCTTGATAACTTTAAATTCTCTTCAAACACTGAGGCACGCACACTTGCGATCATGGGAGTTTCAACTCTTAATGCTCAAACTGCAGGCGACTGGTTAAACACAAGAGTAAACTATGTTATCGAAGAAAATGCTCTTTCAACTTTAAAACTTTTATTAAAGAAAACAATTCAGGTAGAAAGAGAAGGCGTATCTTTTCCAAACGCCGGTATTCTTCCCTACTCACTTGATCCGCAAAATAATGCTTCAACTCTTTTCGATGCAAAAAATAATGAAGATGGTGTTGTTGTAATGTCGAACATCGGTTCAGGTCTTTATATGGCCGGAAAAAACGACGGAAAAGTTTATGCTTTAAAAGTTTCAAGAGGACTATTAAAGAAAGCAACGAAAGTTGTAGTTGAATCTCCCCGCGCCGGTATCATCCAGATCGGTGAAGGTCTGTTCATGAAAGAAATTACTGTAAACAATGACAACCCAAATTCAATCGCTAACAGCATCAACCGTCTTGGAACTTTCTTCCATGAAGCAAAACACTCTGATGGTAACGGATCAAGCCTTGGATTTGCTCACTCAAAATGCCCTACAGGCCATGACCTTGCCGGTGCCTACGCATGTGATGAAAACGAAAACGGTCCTTATAGTATCGGTGCAGCGATGACGAAAGAAATGCTTAAGTCATGTGACGATACTTGTACTCCAAGAGAAAAAGAAATCCTAAAAGTTATCATCCTTGATAGCGAAAGCAGAGTTATGCATACGACGAGAAGAGGATCTCCTGCAACTGACTGGGATTCAACTCCGGAAAAATTATAATTATTGTAAAATCGCAGGCCTGGATCATTCCAGGCCTTTTTATTTCTGCTCGCTGACCAAATCACTAAAGTATTCCGAACAACCCACCGAGAAGAGATTCAGACCTTAAACCATCAAAGGAAAACTTATGAAGGCGAATCTTTTAATCTTAACTCTTTTAACGATTGCTACATCGGTATCAGCTAAACAAGCTCTTACTACTGAAGATGGCGGCGCTCGAGTGATCGCATATGCATATGAAAAACCCGACTTCAAGGCCGGAGCTAATCTTGCTGATAACGAAAAAGACATGAAGATCATGACTCTTAATAAACTTCTTGATCAACAACAACGTTTGTATGAACAAAAAGTAACTTACTTAGAAGAAGAGCTAAAAAAATCAAAAGACCGTTTAGTAGAGAAATCTATTAATCACGATAAAATGAAATCGACGATGGAAAAGCGTTTTGCTGAAGAAACAACTTACTTAAAGAAAGAGCTGGTTGCTAAAACAAAAACGGCAATGGAATACCAGAGACAACTTGAAAAAATCAAGCCGTCTGATGCTATGAAAGACCTGATCAAAGTTAACACTGAGCTAGCTTTAGAAAACAGAAGAACAACTGATCAGCTGGCACTTATCCAGCTTAAGGGATATGAAAACGTAGCGCACGAGCAAACGACGAAAGAAGTTTCTAACGGACGTATGCCTGCAAGTGTTGGAAAATAATTTTACCATTTAATCAGATTCGGGCAGACTCACACTCTGCCTGAATTTGTTGTCACTTTCACTGCTTTTTCACTACCACTAAAATTTCTTTAAAATCCGCTTTAAATACCTGTATCTCAAGCTATTCACACAGATCCTCTTGCTGCCTATTGATGCTCTCACTTATTTCACTAAAATGGTTTCAATCAACAATGCGATTTTGTCTGCTGCACGTTTTGGGACTTAGAACAAAATCACATCTAATAAAAGAAAGAAAATCAATATGAGAACAATCTCAATCATTGCCTTTACGAGCTTTCTTCTTCTTTGGGGAGTGTACTTCTTCCTCAAGAGTGACGATAAGAAAGATGCCGTAGCAGATAGTGCCAATACAGAAGTATTAGATAAAGCACTTTCTAAAAACGGTTCTATGTTATCTAACAGAAGAAGACGTGACCTGGACAAGATCGGTTCTGTTATCAACGAAGATAACGTTAAAATCGACCAGGATACAAAAGAAGAGATCAAGACAGCTAAGACTGCTTACAACGCTAAAGAAGGTGTTAAAGAGCTTCAAGCGATGCTTGAGCAGAGTTACCTGGACCGTGCGAGCACTGTGAAAGACATTAAACGGATCCAGGGTGAAATCATCGAAAGAAAAAACAAAATGAAAGCTGAAGTGACAAACACTGAAAAGTGGGACCCGCGTTTTGTTTATTATCTGATGATTCAGGAAAACTACACTTATGCTGAAATCAATCTGATTAAGTCGCTGGCAGAAAACGGACTTAACATGGAAGAGATCGAGTATATCAACGAACTGGTAAGAGAAGATTCTTTCAACGACAGAATCATGGCCTTCAAACAACAAGGTGAAGTGGGACGTGCGGTTGCAAGTTTCAAGAAAGCACCTAAGAAAAAAGAAGTTGATGATTTCATCGATGACGTAAAAGACGGACCAGGCATCGAGGATAAATTGATCGAAATGAATTATAATCAAGATGAAAAAGAGGAAATGAAATATGGGAACAATCAATAATCAGGATCCAACAATGAAAACAATGAAAAAAAGAATTCCTATCGTAAGTTTATTATTAAGAGAAAAGAAGTTCCTGATCAACAACGACTTCCAGATTCAGTTTATGATCTCGCTGCTTCTGATTTCAATTTGTTCAATGTCGGTTATCTACTTAGCTAACGACTACTTCTTCCATTCTTATATACAGCGTGGAGAGGCCTTGAATCTTCCTCCGGATCACCCGTTCTTTTTAATGATCCATGAGCAGAAGAAATTTATGACGAATGTTTTTATCATTGTTGCGGGAACGATTTCAGCAATGGCAGGGTTGTGGGGACTCTTCTACTCTCACAAAATTGCAGGGCCGATGTTCCGTCTGCAAAAATATTTTAATCAGGCCGCAGTGGATTCTTCTCCACTTAGCAAAAAAATCTACTTCCGTGATAATGACTTTTTCCAGGAACTGCCGGAATCTATCAACAAGTATATTGATAGCATTGAGAAGACACGCGCTGGAACAACTGAGAATGAAACGGATGCTGCTTAATTAGACTAATATTACTCGATGAACTCAAAGAAATTAGATTTCAAATTTTCAATCTCATTAGAATCAAATTCCTGAGTGGTCGGCGATCCCCAGATGGGTCCCGGCCATGCACGGTCAGTAGGATATCTCGCAATCACATGGAGGTGCAGTTGCTGAACTATATTTCCAAGAGAACCAATATTTAATTTATGCGGACGATAATGCGACTTCAGGAATTCTGAAATGATCGTCACTTCCTCCATCAGGATACTCTGCTCTTCATGGTTCAGATCTACAATCTCGATCGCCCCTGCTTTTCTCGGAACTAAAATAAACCATGGATTCTCTTTATCATTTTTTAAATAGAGAGAACTCAGCCCCATATTTTTTATGAAGATAGAGTTTTGTTCAATCACAGGGTCCACAGTAAACTTAACAACGTTCATATTTATTCCTAGGGCTGTAAGCGGGTAATGATCCAGTCATTATGACTTTTTTTATAAAGAAATCTATCGTTAATTCTATAATCACCGTATACAAAAAATTCAAACTCGTAAGGCTCGAAAAGAAAGCCGCCCCAGTTCCCCGGACGAGGCACTTGTGTGTCCTGAAATTTCTGGTCAGCGTCCGAGAGTTTTTTCATCAGAGTATCTTTATCGGCTATAGGTGAACTCTGATTTGAAATGTATGAAGCAAGCTGGCTCTGTCTGTCGCGGCCGTTAAAATACTTATCAGAGTCTGCCGCCGTCATCTTCGTCACACGCCCCTGAATTCTGACCTGTCTTTTTGAGACGTGCCAGTAAAACAAAACACAAGCTTCATTATTTTCGTCGAGCTCTTTTGCTTTGACACTATGATAATTCGTATAGAAAGTTAATTGTCCATCCTTCATCCCTTTGAACAAAACTGTTCTTGAGTCAGGACGGTTATTATTCAGATCCACAGTCGATAGAGTCATGGCCTCAGGATTCTGTTCCACTTTTTTTGCATCTGCATACCATTCCTGAAAAGAACCTACAGGATCTTTATTTAGAAAATAGTTGATTAAATTGTCCATAAAATCCTTGCAGAAAATTGATGATAACTTAAGCTTAAGAAGTCCTTTCGCTCTACATATACTTTACTGTAGACCGATATGTTAAAAAAAGAAAAATATTATGAAAAAATTTAAAATACTAATTGTTGAAGATGAAGAAATGCTACTGGACCTTTTTGAAATGCTTATTTCAGGAGAGTTTGACTGCGAAATCACAACTGCAACCAACGGCAATGAAGCGATGGACATCCTTAATGTGGACAGTAACTTCGATCTGATCATTTCAGATTATAGAATGCCGAAGGCCTCTGGCGGTGAACTTTATCATTTCAACTCTACCCGTCACAATTTACCATTTTTTCTGTTTTCGGGTGGGGATCTGGAAGATTATTCAGAATTTACAAATTTTACGAAAATAAATCCAGAAAATCGTTTTTTCAATAAACCATTTAATGAAAAGCATCTGATTGCGGAAATCAAACGCCTTTACGATTTAAAATCATAAGCGTTTCGAAATGAGTGGTGTTCGGGAACATATCGTAAATCTGGGCATGTGAAATATCATATTTTTCTTCTAAAATTTCAAAATCTCGGGCCAGTGTTTCAGCATTACAGCTTGAATAAATAATCACGCGAGGGTCATTCTCCATAATATTTTGAATAATGGAATTATTAAGACCCCGTCTCGGGGGATTCACCAGGATGGCATCAAACTTTTCTTTTTTTGTTTTTAAGTACTCTTCAACATCCAGAGCTTCAAATTTAATTTCGCCATTTATTTTATTCAGACTAATTGAACTCTTTGCACATTCAATCGCCTCTTTCGAAATCTCAACACCATAAACTTTCGGGCAGTTTTTAGCAGCGAAAAAAGAAAAGGCACCGACTCCGCAAAATAGGTCGAGAAATGAAGTCACTTTTAAATCGCGGACAACATCGCCAACGTTTTGATAAAGTCTTCCTGCGATCTCCGGCGTCACCTGAAAAAAGCTTCTCGGACCTAATGTCAAATTCACATCACCGAATGTATTTAAGATATGCGAATTTTCTGTAAGAACAATTTCTTCATCGCCTTCAAAAATCGCTTTATGCTCAGATTGAAAATTGGCAGTGATCACTTTGATGGAAGGCATTTCATCCTGAAGAATTTTTGCCATCTTTTTTAATCGATCGAGAGACTCTTTCGATCTTAAAACAAAACGCAGTAGCATTTCATCATGGCTTTCGCTTTTTGATAAAATTAAATATTTCAGCTCACCTTTTTTTTCTGTAACTGAATAAGGAATGATTTTAAATTCTTTTAATTTATTTTTTAAGATGGGAAGAATTTCATTGAGCTCAGGCATATGTAGCGGACAGGACTCCAGGTCTTTAAAATGGAGAGCATTGTCATAAAAACCAAATTGAATGTCATGCCCATTGGGAAAAGCTGCAAGTTTCGCTTTGTTTCTCGAACCCGCAACATTTGCGCCGAGGGCCACTGTCGGTTTCATTACGCGCTCAATCCCAGGGAACAAACTGGTAAGTTTTGCTTCCTTCATTCTCAGTGTTTCTTCATAGGAGTGATCCAGAAGCTCACACGAACGGCAATGATTGGTTTTAAACCAGTGACAGTCCATAAAATCCTGTGCAATCAGATTGATTTATTATCGCTAAAAAAGTAGCTTTATCATATCACAACTCGAAAGGAAAAACCTATGACACTTACACTAATTGGCTCTTATACATCTCCCTTTGTAAGAAAAATCCGCCTGCTGCTTTGGAATGACAAAACGGTTCAGTTTCAACCGCTCAACTATTTTGAAGAAGTGGGAAATAAAATGCTTCGTGAAAAAAGCCCGTTCAACCAGCTGCCGATTTTGATGGACGGTGATCAGCCGATTTATGAAACCCGCGTGATGTTTAATTACATCGCTAAAAAACAAAACTTAAAACCATTAACCATGGATGAAGAAAATATTCTTTCTGCCATTGATGCGATTATTTCAAGTGGTGTAAATTTATTTTCGCTAAAAAAAGGCGGGATGAATGTTGATGATGAATCGAACTATTTTTTAATCAGACAAAAGCAGCGTATTCCTAATCTTCTAAAATTTATCACTCCGTGGGCAGCGAAACAGCAGGTAGAAAACAACTGGAACTACCTGACGATGAGTATGGTGGCGTTGATTGACTGGATTGAATTCAGAGAAGTTTACAACCTGAAAGACTTTCCTGAACTGAGAGTGTTCAGAGAGCGTTTTAATCAATGCCCGGGTGTAGTTGATACGAATATACCAAAAGCTTAAGCAGCTTTTCTAAACGGATTGGTCGCTTCTGTATTCTTACTTTCCTGCATGATATCTTCGAGCTTCATGGTGTTTAAGAAATTAGAAAAGGCCATCCAGATAGCAAGACCGTTCAAATCTTTTATCTGCGGTGGAAGATATTTCGGAAGAGTGATCACACCTTCGTCGTGATAAGCTTTTAACACCGGAAGATCTTCCAGCGTCACTTTACCCGCAAACAAGAATGGAATTAAATCAGTACGCCCTTCTTTGCTCGCCACTCTCATAAAATTATAAATCATGACAAAACCTTTCAGGTAAGCGATGTCTTTGGTAAATGGTGATCCACCGGTAAGTGGTGCTCCTCTGAAAATTCGTCCGGCGTTTTTAATCGCCTGATGCTCTTCCTGTCCTTTACCTCTGAAAAATTCGATGACTTGAAGTAAATCAGCACCGTCTTCGGCCATCTGACAGGCAAGCAGACGATCGTTTAAACGAATCGCTCTCCTTGGGAAAAGTGCAAAGTTAAAAAGTTCCATGATGACAGCGAGACCTTCCTGCGTGACTGTCGAGCAAGGCGGACCTTTCGCAAGCCATTTAGCATAAGGCTGATTGTCTCCATTGAGAGTTGTCCCAAGGTGAACCCATCCTTCGTGCACTTCAAAAATATCCAGATCTTTTTTCGAGAACTTCATCTCGCTTTTAATTTTAATATAATCAGAACCGGCCGATGCATCGGAAATAATCCCGTCGGAAAGTTTGATTTTAATTTTTTCGTCTTTAAAATAGCTGCCGAGTCTGATTTTTAATTCACCGACAACCTGCTCACTCGAGAGATTACGTTCATAGTTTTCGCCGAAGCGGTTTGTATCAAGCTCATTTAAAATATGTGACATCGTATGTGCAAGGTCAGAAAGTTTTGTTTTCCCGTCGCCCATTATCTCATTGGCACTTCCGTAAAGTTTTTTGGAATAATTATAAAACTCATTTTTCCCGCGCACCATCAGCATGCGAATAACATCTTCATACTGCATACAGTTTCTCATCAGGATCATTCCGAGTGGATCTGATGGGCCGAGCTCTCTGGAAATCTTCAGACGAAGATCCTTAAACTCCTGCAGTTTTTTTACAGGATCGTATTTAAGAGGTCTTGCTTCATAGGAGATTTTTGGAATTTCTTTAAATTTATTTTTGATGATGAAGTCTTCCACTCCATCCTGCCATTTGACGGCATCGAGAACCTGAATAGGTTTCTGCAACTCATTTAACATGAGCGAAAGATCAAGAATTGTATTTTTATACTTCTGGTCTTTCATGGTGCCACGTCCTCAAAGCTGACGTTGAATCCACCGCCTAAAAACTTTTTACCAATATCTTCTTTTGCCGTAACACTACTTAAATTTTTAACTGTGATTTCATACTTTGCTGCTCTCGGATTTCGTTTCGTAAGCTTCACTTCAATGACTTCAGTTTCATCACCTTTAAGTTTGCGAAGATTTTTTAAATTCAGTGTGACTTCTTCATCTTCATATCGGGTCAGTGTTAATTGGCACCCCATCACCAGCGGCCCGCTCGGTGACCAGGGATTTGTACCGACATACATTTTTTCGCAGTAGTCGTGTCCGTTTTTAAATTTCAAATCTATTTTTGCGGGAGTCTTCGCTGTACGTTTTAAATAAATTACATAAGGTTCGTTCTCATGAATGTAATAGGGATTTCCTAAATCGACAGTGTCACCTTCAAGATACACTTTCAGATCAGGTTCTTTGGCAGCACATCCCGGACAGTTTACAAGTTGTTTACCAACATTCTGAATATCTCTATTCATTGTGCCGACATCTTTTAAACTCTCGAGAATTTCTCTTCCATCTTTTTCTGAAACTTCAGGTTCACGGGCAAAAGCAATGCTTATGACGCCGACATATAATAATGCCGTGAGAGGGAGAAAATACGCGAGATAAGTCCTTTTCATAATGGACTTTTCGGAAAAACTCAGGCTAAACTTGAGTGGTTCTGTAAACTTTAAAAACCTTCTAATAACAAGTACTTGTTAATGAAAAATCGTAGCGGCTCTTATAAAAAAGTCCTTATAGCCGAAGGCCTTCTAGGCCCACACAGAACCACTTTAACTAAAAACATTGATATTCTTACGTCCCAGGCCCTCTCACCTTTTGAACTTTGCACTTTATACATCCTGCTTTTTTTAAGAATTCGCCATTCAAAAAACTGGCTGCAGAAAAAAACAGATTTCAAAAGTAATCCACTTGAAAAAAAATTACTCGATATCATCCCTTCCGAATTTAATTTAACAGACTGGGAAAAAGAAAAACTTCAGGGCGTGAGCGCTCATGATCTTTTTAAATTTTATAATTTGAAAGGCATTCCACAGGCAGTCAATCGCACGATGACAAACTGGGGTCTGGGATTATGGAAGATTGAATTACTGACTCATATTCCTAGTCCGCGCGAACTTCTTCGTATGCAGGTGCAGAAAACAAGATGTATTACACTCACAACTGATCACGACGAAATTGATAAACTGGTATTATCCTCGCGGGACCCGTTAAGTTTTGTTCTTCACGATCTTCACCATGCTGATCATTTTTTTAATCAGGATGTAAGCTTAAAAGGGCAGCTTGGATTTTATTCGCTGGTTGAAAGTGTTTACGATCAGCCTTTATTGAAAAAAAATCTGAAAGAAGACAAACAATTTAAATCTGAATTTGAGTATGTCGTCTCTGATATGAATGCATACGTCATCCATTTATTTAAATGCCTGAAATCTGCTTTCATCCGTACGGACGCTGATAAATCAAGCCCGCTCTTCCCGCTTCTGCTTGAATGGTGGAGCATGCCGGTGCATGTGACAGCTGCCGCTCATAAACTCAACACACCGGAGTTTAACTCTGAAGACGAAACTCACCTGCGTGATTTTTTTGAAAGTTCACAGGAGATTTTCGTATGAAAAAAATTCTTATTTTAAACGGAAGCATTTCCGGTTACCAGGGCAATACACAACATCTGATTGACTTAGTTCAGGAAAAAATCGAAAGCTGTGAAGTACTGCATTTAAAAGACCTGATGGAAAAAAAGATCACGACTGGTGAGCTAAAAAATAAATTAAAAAAAGCAGAAGGTTTTATCTTTACCAGTGGTACCTATTGGGACAGCTGGGGAAGTCCGATGCAGAATTTTCTGGAAGTCGCGACCGAGTTTGAGGCCAGTGACATCTTCATGGGCAAACCTGCGGCAGTGATCATCACTATGCACTCAGTTGGCGGCAAAGGTGTGCTCTCACGTCTGCAGGGCGTTTTAAATACTCTGGGAATGCTAATTCCTCCAATGAGCGGAATGGTTTATTCTCTCGCGGGTCATCTGGCCCTTCAAGCTGAATCAAGTTTCGCCGAAGATTTCTGGAGTCTCGAAGATACCAACGTCATCGTTCATAATTTAATGGCAAGTCTTGGAAATAAAAAATATCAATCATGGCCGGTGGATCATAAAGATCCCAAAAGAATCTGGATAAAATAATATGTTAACTAAAAAATCAGTCATTTTAAATTTCTTCGTTTTTTATATCGCCTGGTGGGCCATGCTCATCTCTAGCTGGAAAAATAATCCGGTTATCGGCTGGTCCGTATTTGCTCTGGCCATGGCCATCCATTTCTTCCGCGTTTCAATCAACAAGAAAAAAGACGTTAAAGAAGTTGTGATCATCGCGGTTCTTGGAATTCTGCTGGATACAATTCTTGCGAAGACCGGCATACTGACTTTCAACAATTCATTCTCTTCAACAATACCTCCATTCTGGCTTATGGGAATCTGGTTCCTGTTTGCGACGACAATCTCATACACTTTTATTTTGCTAAGAAATAAAATCCCGGCACAGATCATTGTCGGAGGATTTTTTGCCCCAGTGAGCTATATTACCGGCGCAAAGTTCGGATTATTAAGTTTGTATCATCCATTTCCAACCTACTACGCTATTCATGGTGCCTGTTGGTTAGTATTCTTTCCATTATGTTTCTATATTTCTAAAAAACTTAAAGGATTCTAATGAAAATACTATTTGCCTGTTTATTTGTCTTATTTGTAACCATGTCAGGATTTGCTGAAACTCCAGTCAATGTGATTATGAAAGGTGAAGCAACGAACAGCAAAGGTAAACTGGTCTATACTGAATCTCACACTTATAAAAAACTTTCATCAGGTGAAATCACTGAAATACAGACGAAATATCACAATGCTGAAGGAAAATTGATTGCTGAAGTTTCTGCCGATTTTACCAAAGATGCTTTTATACCCGACACAGTATTTATCGATCACAGATTCTCGGAAAAACAGGAACTGACCTACGACAAAGACTCAAAGATGGTGACGATGAAGCTCACTGACAAAAATGGAAAAGTTAAAACCAATACAATTGCCAGAACTGATGACATGGTTTCAGGATCAGGTTTTCATAATTACATTTTAAAACATTATGATGCAAAAAAATCAGATATCAAATTCATCGTTTTACCAAAGCTTGATTACTATTCATTCTTTTTTCAAAAAGAGCCTTCAGAGACTACGGGCCAGAGAAAATTCGTTCTTAAAATTTCAAGCTGGGTGCTTCGTGCCCTGGTTAAAGAAATTGTTGTTGAATACAGAGATGCAGATCATGTCCTTATGAGTTTTGAAGGTCTGACAAATATCGAATCGGACTCTCACGATTCACAAATTCTAAAAATTAAATTGAGTTATCCTTAGGAGTTGATATGACAAAAAATAATGTTTCAGAAATTTTCGACCCGAATCTTTGGAATGAAATTCCGGGATTTGATTTTACAGATATCACTTACCATAGAGCAAAAGATCAGGGCACTGTTCGTATCGCGATCAACCGTCCTGAAGTGAGAAACGCTTTTCGCCCGCAAACAGTTGATGAATTATACACAGCTCTTGAGCATGCAAGAATCAGCGCTGATGTCGGAGTTGTTCTACTGACTGGAAACGGTCCTTCTCCAAAAGATGCAGGCTGGGCATTCTGCTCAGGCGGAGACCAGCGCATTCGCGGAAAAGATGGTTACAAATATGAAGGAGACGATAACAACGGCACAGGAAATTCAAAAGTAGATCTTGCTCGTTTAGGTCGTCTGCATATTTTAGAAGTGCAGCGCTTAATCCGTTTCATGCCGAAAATTGTCGTAGCAGTTGTTCCGGGCTGGGCAGTTGGTGGCGGCCACTCACTTCACGTCGTATGTGATTTAACTCTTGCTTCAAAAGAGCACGCTGTCTTCAAACAAACAGACCCTGATGTTGCAAGTTTCGATTCAGGATATGGTTCGGCCTATCTTGCAAGAATGGTAGGACAAAAACGCGCACGCGAAATTTTCTTTCTAGGAAGAAACTACAGCGCACAGGAAGCCTTTGATATGGGAATGGTTAATGCCGTTATCGATCACGCAGACCTTGAAGTGGAAGCTCTTCACTGGGCACGCGAAATGAATTCTAAATCGCCAACAGCAATGCGCATGTTAAAGTACGGATTCAATATGATTGATGATGGTTTAGTAGGTCAGCAGTTATTTGCCGGTGAAGCCACTCGTTTAGCTTATGGAACTGAAGAGGCCGTTGAAGGACGCAACTCTTTCGTTGAAAAACGCCCGAAGGATTTTTCAAAGTATCCCTGGCATTATTAATTTTTAATTTGTAAGTCTATTCCTGCCTGGGCACTGAGTGAATTCATTGTCCAGACGGGTCCGATTAAAAGAAAGAAAAGGTCTTTAAAGAAACTTGGTTTTTTCCCTTCTATCTTGTGACCGATAAACTGCCCGATCCACGCCACCACAAAAATCAAAACAGATAAAATAAAAAATCTTGGTCTTAAAAGTTCTAATAAAAGAATCATCGGAATAATTAAAACCATCATTGCTGAGAACACGCGAATGTTTTTAAACATGCCGTAATATATCAGCGCCAGAATAATCAAAACATTGCTCCAGTCGAGCCACATCGGCCATGATTCAGGAACAGGAAATGCTTTAAAAATTCCTAACAGGGAAAACATAATAGCAGGCACGCAGACTTTATGAATAAGAATATTCGTAGGGTTCTGGTGAGACTCTGAGTACTCGTCCATATAGGCAGCTAGTGTTCTCATCATTTACTCTAAAAGGTTATCAATCTTAACTTCAGAAATCTGGTTAAAACGTGATGTGATTTTTTCTGTTGTTGTATGAATATCTTTAACATCTTTAGTGATGTTATCTATATGCCCAGCGAGCTTAGTCCACCTTTCTTTGTATCGACTAAATTCATCTGAAAGTTTATTTAGCTCTTGATGAATTATATTTGTGTATTTACTTCGTTCAATATTTTGAATTACAACTTGAACTGTAGTTAACATTGCCATAAATGTAGTTGGACTTGTTAACCAAACTTTTTTAGTTTGTGCGTAATCAATAATATCCGGGTGATATGCATAGATCTCAGCAAAGATGGCCTCCGCAGGAAGAAATAGAATAGCTTGATCAGAAGTCTCGCCAGTAATTATATATTTATCTGAAATATCATTTATATGTTTCTTTAAATTATTTTTAAAATCTTTTGCAAATTCTCTTCTCTCTATTTCTGTAAAACTCATATCAAACATTCTTCTAAAGTTCTCTAATGGAAACTTTGAATCAACTACAATATTCCCGGATGGTTCAGGTAGAAAGATGATAGAATCACACTGCACACCTGTTGAAAGTTTATACTGTAATTTATAAGCTTTATCGTTTTTCTCTCCAAAAACAGAAACTAAAATCTGATTTAATTGAACTTCACCAAAAATCCCGCGTGATTTTTTATCCGTTAAAATATCCTGAAGAGAAACAACGTTGGTTGAAAGCGATTCAATTTTCTTCTGGGCCTCATCGATCTTCGCAAGACGTTCGATAACACTTGTAAAAGTTTCGTTGGTTTTTTTGAATCCCTGATCCAGATTTTCCCTGACTCTGTCAGAAATTTCATCCAGTTTTACCTGCATGTCTTTAGTGATCTTGGCATTCATGACTGTCAGTTCCTGTGCCATCTTTTCTTTCATCGTCACCATTTCAAAAGTGATTTTCGAATTCATGTTCACCAGTTCCTGAGTCAGCTTCTCATTTACTGAAACCAGCTGCTGGGTAAGGATGTGCTGGAAATTTCCGAATTTCTCGATGATTTCCTGAGAAGTTCTGTTTTGTTCAGTCGCAATTTTTTTGAATTTATCTTCGATAATTTCTGAGACCTGAAGTTTAGTAATTTCTTTCTGGTTTTCAAATCGCTGCTGGATAATTGTTTCTAGTTGAACCAGTTTATCTGACACAGGTTTAATTTCGGCCGATAAAAAACTCAAGTCTTGAGTTTTCTCTTTCGTGCGTAAAAAAAGCAGCACAAGCCCTGCGATGTTTATCACAGCTAAAACGCAAAGAACCTCTAACATAATATCTCCAGTAACAGGCTATTCAAGCCAGCGTAAAATTTTAAAGGCAAGTCTGCTCATAAAAGTATCGTAAGGAGGAAAGTATAAATTCGAGAGAGTAAATTTCCCCTGCTTCAGGACAGCTCTTTCATGCGAGAAGGTTTTGAAGCCAAACTCTCCATGATAACTTCCCATTCCCGAATGCCCCACTCCTCCAAAAGGAAGATGCGGATTCGCCAGATGCAGAATCACGTGATTGATCACGGCCCCACCGGATGTAGTTCCCATTAGAACTTTTTTAATTGTCTTTCTGTTTTTAGAAAAAATATAAAGTGCCAGCGGTTTCGGATTTGCACGGATATAATCGATGACCGTATCAACATTCTTATAAGTCAGCACAGGAAGAATCGGCCCGAAAATTTCATCTTCCATGATCGGACTATTTAACTGCACATCAGTTAAAAGAGTCGGCGGAATGAACCTCTGGTCTTTTTGAGTTTCATCTTCCATCAGCTTCTTTTCATCTTTAATCTTGGTAGCAAGCCTCTCAAAGGCCTTTACGTCCACCATTCGTGCAAAGTCTTCTGTCTTTAACCGGTCAACGCTGGTTTCTCCAAAACGTTTCTCCACCTGCTTTTTAAACAACTCAATGAACTCTGCTTTTAATTCTTCAGGGATGAAAATATAATCCGGGGCCACACAGGTCTGCCCGCCGTTCATGAATTTTCCCCAGAATATTTTTTCTGCACAGTCTGCCAGATCCACATCGTGATCGACGATCACGGGAGATTTACCTCCCAACTCCAGAGTCACCGGAGTCAGGTTTTTTGCAGCTGCGGCCATCACCATCTTTCCGACATTCGTGCTGCCGGTAAAAAAGATATGATCAAATGGAAGCTCGAGTAATTTTTCGGCCACATCAATATTCCCGATGACAGTCTTCACGATATTAGCGGGAAAAACTTCATCGAGAATTTTTTTGATAACTAAACCAGTGGCGATAGTTTTCTCTGAAGGTCTGACGATCGCGCAGTTTCCTGCGGCAATAGCTGCGATCAGGGGGTTCATCAAAAGTGAAAAAGGATAATTCCATGGAGCTAAAATCAGCACTACGCCTTTTGCTTCATACTTTATGAAAGACATTGAACCAAAAAGTACGATCGGTGTCGGCACTCTTTTTGGTCTCATCCATTTTTTTAATTTTTTAACGGCAAAATTAATTTCATCAATCGCCGTGTGAATTTCTGTCAGCTCGCTTTCGGCATGAGGCTTTCTGAAGTCGTCATGCAAGGCCTTTTTGATTTCCTCACGGTGATCCTGGATAGAATGCTTAAGCTTTAAAAGAAGATCCCTGCGCTCTTTCACTGTCGTCTGTGACATCGTCCAGCGGTTATCAACCTGAGCTTTAAAAAGAGCATTTAAATCATCCATTCACTAGTCTCTGAGAATATGGCACATGTATCCCGAAGGATTTTTTATTAAGTAGTCCTGATGGTAAGCTTCTGCCGTGAAAAAATCCGGTGCGGCCATTACCTGAGTGACTATAGGATTTTTAAAAACGTGAGAGTCATTTACTTTTTTAATTGTCTCTAACGCCGTCGACTTCTGCTCATCGTTGTATGTGAAGATTACAGAGCGGTACTGAGTTCCGATATCGTTGTGCTGGCGATTCATCGTCGTCGGATCGTGCAGCCTGAAAAAAACATCCAGCACCTGAGCGTATGAAATGACTTCAGGGTTAAATTCCACGAGAACAACTTCTGCGTGATCTGTTTTGCCCGTGCAAACTTCTTCGTATGTGGGATTTTTTGTCGTTCCACCTGCGTAACCGACTTCTGTTTTAACTATTCCCGGAATTTTTCTTAAAATTAAATCAACACCCCAAAAACATCCGGCCCCTAAAAGCGCTTTTTCATTACCCATAAATCACCCCTTACGTAGCTGCGTAAATTAAAGATCCTGAGAGGAGAAATGCCAGCAGATCCCCGCCATAGTCTAGCCAAAATTCTCTTTTAGACCAACCATAAACTGCATAATACTTAGCAGTAGTGGCCACGACAAAAACCAGCCAGCAACCTGCACTTACTTCCAGCATCCCAAATAATGTATCTACGCCAAAGTCTCTTTGAATCACGTCTAGACCCCAGACGTTAAAAAGTGATCCCAAACCTGCGAGCATCCAGATAGTTTTGCTTCTGAAAGCGCGGTTTCTCATTTTTAAGTTCCACACATAGAGAAATCCCAACTGTATTAATGCAATAATGGGGATATGGACAACTTCCATTAATTTCAAAATATAAACTCCTGTTGATTCTTTGATTATTTTAGATAATAAAAAACAGATGAGCAAAAATACTATTTATAGCTACAGCTATCACCAGCCGGAGGACTATCGATTCTCCCTAGACTCGGTGTTTCTTGCGCAAAAAGTGGCAGAAGTTTTAAAGACTCATCACGCACCAGAAACACTCCGTGTTCTGGACCTTTGTTCGGGGTGTGGAGTCGTGGGCCTGGAGCTTAATTTCAACCTGAAATCTGTGAATAAAATTGATTTTCTCGAAGTGCAGGATGTTTACCGTCCGTTCTTTGAAAAAAATGCTGAACAGGCAAAATCTGAGTCCTCAGAGTTTAATTTTTTATGCATGAATTATGCTGATCTTTTGAAGGATTCATTCAAAGAAAAGTACGATGTCATCGTTTCCAATCCGCCTTATTTTTTTATGGGCGAAGGACTTCTCTCTCCAAATGAATTCAAAAACCGCTGCCGTTTTTTTATCGACAGTGATTTCAAAATACTTATCTCTTCAACTTTGTACTCTTTAAAACCTGAAGGTAGAGCTTTTCTTCTGGTTCGCCCTGGAACTCATCACGGAAGAAATCTTCAGGATGAAATTAAAAAATTATCCGCGGGTCTTGCGACTGTTCAGGTCCTTGATGAAGTCCGTGGCACTAACATCGTCGAGCTTATTAAAAACAGTTAAGAAATTTTTTTCCAACTGTGCCTCAAGATCGTTCTGATTTATTCCCAGACTCTCGGCTGCTTTTTTATAAATATCACCAATCGAGTATTCGTCCTGATCCCCTGTCTCCAGAAGTAGCCTGTCGATGGGAGTTATCTTTAACATTTTATCTGTATTAAAAAGTCTTTTCCCATAGGTAAAATAGGTCGGGTATTTTAATAGCTCATGCATTTCATGTTCGTTGCCGCCGTAAGCATGAAGCATAATCGGATGATGAAATTTATTACTTTTTAACATGCCCAGAAGATCGGAGTAGGCCCTGACTGTATGAAGAATGATGGGAAGTTTTCGCTCTGAGGCCAGTTCAAAATGCTTACTTAAAACATATTTCTGGTCTTCGATATCTGCAATGCCTTCGTGCACTCTATCCAGTCCGCACTCACCGATTGCATAAATTTTTTCTGTAGTTAACTTTATTTTTTCCCATTCTTTATCAAAAGATTTTTTATCAAAAGGTATTTTTAATTCCCACGGATGAACAGCGAGCGTATGAACGTTCACGATGATCTGAATACCTGAATTTGCTCTATGAGAATGAGAATCGATTAACATGATTTAAGGTTAATTCATCTCACTTAAAGCGGAAAGGACTTTTGCAAAATGTGGACCTTTAAATTTAGTTTTAACTTTGGCCAGATAATCTTTAACAGTCCATTTTGGGTTTTCCAGAATGTAATGAGTCAGGTCATGAGCGACAATAAATACAGTGGCCAGTGGAGTAATTTTTGCAAACGAAAGCCTGTGAGGAAATCCATTTTCTTTCGGCAACTCGTGATGCTGTCTCACCATCATACCGACGTCAGCTGGTATTTCAGGAATGCCATCGATTGTATTAGCTGCAATCAAGGCATGCTCTAAAACAAGTCTATGATCTGCCGGAGACATTTTATCCTGCATCAGCTCCAGCTCCAGCGCCGTGGCTTTTATTTTTGCGAGATCAGGTCTTTCAGCAATTGCCATATCGTGAAGATAAGCAGCATAGATAAATTTTTCGAGAGTTTTATCTGTGTTCCATTCCATCTTGATGGAGATGGCCGTGGAAATATTTATCAGCATTCCAACGTGAGACATAACATAATTGTCTTTGTTTCTATCAATGTTGAGATTGTGAAAAAGCTCTTTTAATTTTGTATTCTTTTTAACGACGTCCAACATCTTGCTGACTTTTTGCTCCAGCTGCGGAAGTGGAAAAGGAAGCTCACATGTGATCGTTGGCAGCTCTTTATAATTCGCACTTACCTTTGCATCCAGTATATCTTTGGTCATCTGAATGAAGTCATCATGATCAAAAGGTTTGGTCACAATTCCGGCAAATTTAGAGCTGAATTTTTCGATAAACTGAGCATTGATAATCCCACTCAGAATCACCACGGGACTTTCATTATTTTTATTTTCAGGGTTCTCTACCAGGAACCTTAAGACTTCGGCTCCGTTTCTGCCGTCTTTCAGGTTGATATCCAAAACAATGTACGAAAAAACATTAGCTTCCAGCGCATTCTGGGCCGCCTCTACACTTTCCGCAGACTCAACACGATCAAATAATCCGCCAATAATTCCCTGAACTACGTCGATTATTTCTTTACTGTCATCTATGATAAGTAGTAGTTTCTCCATATAATTTAATAGTAGTTTATTACGCAATTTTTACAAGCCGGCAGTAGCAAGCCGCACATTACAAGATAGTTAAATGAGCACAATGACACCGGTAAAATCTATTTACGAACTTTCAATTGAAGAGCTAAAAGCTTTTTTAAATGCAAATAATTTATCTCCGGATTTATCCTCAACTATTTTCCGCAATCTCTACAAAAAAAATAAACATGAACAGCCTATTTCAAAAAAAATAATGTCATTACTTGGAAAGAATTTTAGTTTAACTCTTCCCAAAATTGCATTGGTATCTAAATCAGACGATGGCACCGTAAAATTCTTAATGGAGTTTAATGATGGAAAGTCTGTCGAAACTGTTTTGATTCCTTTCCATAAGCGTTTCACTGTATGCCTTTCCTCGCAGGTGGGATGTGCGATGAAGTGCAGTTTCTGTTACACAGGAACGATGGGCCTGTCACGTCACTTAAAAAGCAGTGAAATCATCGGGCAATTTATCGTCGCTGCAAATTATCTAGAAGAAGAACTTGGAATGAAAACAATGCAACCAAATATTGTTTTCATGGGCCAGGGTGAACCACTTCATAACAGCGATGAAGTTTTAAAGGCCATCGAAGTGATGATGGAGCCTCTCGGACTTTGCATGGGGCCGAGACAAATGACTTTATCAACGGCCGGTTATCTTCCTGGAATAAAAAAATTAAATAACTTTCCCAAAATTAATATCGCACTTTCACTGCACTCACCTTTCAATGACATCAGAAAAGAATTGATCCCTATCAATCAGCACTTCCCACTTGAAGATATTTTCAGAGAGCTCGATGGCCTCGATTTGATGAAGAGACAGTTTATTGTTTACGAATACCTTTTGATCGACGGACTCAATGACCGGTTAGAAGATGCTAATGAGCTGGAAAAACTTTTAGGTGACAGAAAAGCTGCTATCAATATCATTCCGTTCAATCCGTTTCCAGGAAGCAAATACAAAAGACCTTCTGAAGAAAAAGTTGAATTATTCAAAGAAATGCTGGTGGAAAGAAAACTTCGTACAATGATCAGGACAACAAAGGGTTCAGACATTCTTGCGGCATGCGGACAACTTAAGTCTTAGTCATCGCCTTCGCTTTAAGTGTTTGTTAGAATCCTATAAGAGAACGGGCCATCTGCTGGCAACTCACGCCTTTAGGATGTGGTCTTGAAAAATCAATTTTTTGAATTTTTTTAAAGTAAATGGAAGTTTGATTATTCCATTCATGATCTGCCATATTTAAAAATCCTTCACGCTTTTTCATCGTCTCACTAAATGGAATACCATCCTCTACTGATTCAGTATAAGCTTCTCTAAAAACTCCGTTGAGGACTACAAGTTTTTTATTGTTTAAAAACCATTCATCATAATTTTTCGGAACGTATTCTCCACTCGTTCCTTCAGTCTCCAGAAAAGTTTCATAATGCTCCAGTGCTTTTCCTATGAAAAACACATGCTCGGCCTGCTCAGAATTCTTGATAAAATTTGGAGTGTCATCAAACATAATCAGCTGATCCATATCTTTTGAAATCTTTGTCAGGTCTTTTTTATATCTTTCGGAAAAACGTGCCCCCACAGGAGCATCCATTATAACGAGATCTTCTTTACTCATAATTTTATAAGCTATCTGCAGAAGAGATCTGCCATCTTTTAATTTTATTTTTGAAAGTAGTTCCTGATTTCTAATCGACTCACCACCACTATAAAATGAAATTTTCATTTCTGGATGAGATAATATCTCTGCAATAAATTCTTCAAGCCCTTCGTTCACGTAATAAGTTTTGTCCTGGACTTTTATGAGCCTTTTATTTTTTAGTATTTCCGGAGTTGGTTTTTTAATCTCACTTACGATTGTCCAGTCGATATCAAAAACAACATGACGCTCAGGTGTTTTGGCCGAAGGAGTCCTCTGCGCCAACCGGGAGCATGAAAAGAGGGCAAAAATAATAAGAAAACAAGTCCACTTCATAGGTAAACTTATCGGAATTGTTTATGATTATTAAACCTACTTTTTTAGTCAACAACATGTCCTAACTATGTAATACTTGCGCAATGGAAACAAAAGAAAAAGTACTTCTCTTCTGGAGTGGCGGTAAAGACAGCGCCATGGCCTTATATGAACTTAAACAAGACTCTAATATCGAAGTCGTTGGTCTCATCACTACTCTCGACCGCGAAAAAAATCGCGTCCGTTTTCACGGTATTCCTGACACTCTAATCTTAGAGCAGGCAAAACTATTAAAGCTTCCATTACAAAGAATTTTTCTTCCGGAAAATGCAACAAACCTTGAGTACGTTGAAGAAGTAAGCAAAATTTTATCGATGTATGCAAAACGTGGAATTAAAACTGTTGCTTTCGGTGACATCAACCTTGTTGAATTAAAAACGTTCAAAGAAAAAATGCTATCTGATTTGGGAATGAAAGCACTATTTCCTCTCTGGAATCAAAACACAAAAGATGTGGCCCTGAAGTTTTTATCGACGGGACATAAAGCACTTGTGACTTCTGTCTACGGTGAAAAACTTGGATACAATTTTCTCGCTTGTGACTATAACGAAGAGTACATCAACCGCCTGCCTGAAGGTGTTGATCCTGCCGGAGAAAATGGAGAATTTCATACATTCGTTATCTTCGGACCAACGTTTAAAATGCGAGTGGCCTTTTCTAAATCGATTGCAGTTGAAGAAGGGCCTTATTTAGTCAGTCTGATAAAAGAGCCGTAGTTTTTTATTCGAAGTACGGCTTTAGCACTTCCACCAGTTCATCAAATAAAATTCTCACTCTATGAGTCTGCATTTTACCAACTGAAGACAATAACCAGACATCTCCTTGCGGAAGGATCATTTCATTTTTTAGAACCAGCTCCAGCTGATTTTTATCAATGTAATCTTTTACGTTCCACCACGGGCGTACACTGATAGACATTCCATCTAGTGCCACTCTGGTTAAAACTCCAGGATCAGTTGTTAAAAAATCGCGGGGCCTGGTAAACGTTTTAATTTTTATTTTGTTATTTTTAAAATGATAATCACCATGACTATTGGTGAAAAGCACGCGCTGATTTTTTAAATCATCCAGTACTTTTATTTTTTTATTTTTTTTCAAATATTCCGGTGAGGCCACCATCACAACTCTGTGCAGACCAATCTTTCTTCCCTGCTGAACTGAATTCACTGCAGGATTCACCCTTATCGCAAGATCAATATTATTTTCTACCATGTCGAGCATACTATCGGTCGCCACAAGTTCAATGATGACTTCGGGATATTTTGCCTGAAAGTTATTCAACACTTTCGCAAAAAAATCCTGGGCCATTGTGATTGAGCAGGTCACTCGAATCAATCCTTTCATCGCCTCATCTTTTCCAAACGCTGCTTCAAACTCATGAACGTGATCAATCAAACGCTGGGCCTCTACGAAAATTCTATCTGCTTCAGGAGTCGGAACAATTTTTCTGGTACTGCGTCTGAAAAGACTGTAACCCATTTCTGCTTCCAAAACTGACAGGCGTTTGGCCATCGCCGCTTTAGACATGCCCATTTTTTTTGCGGCCAGTGTGAGACTTCTCGTCTGGTAAATAGCAATAAAAGACCTGATCTGATTGATATCCTTTAAAATCATTGTAAACCTCTGGTTAACATTAAATCAATTGGGACCCATATTGTCCACTATCTTGAATTGCATTAATGTAGTTGTATATCTAGAATTGATTTGAGGAAGGTCTATGACATCACAACTATTTACACCATTTAAAATCAGAGATCTCACTTTAAAAAATCGCATTATTGTCGCTCCAATGTGCCAGTACTCGGCAGTCAATGGTATTCCAAATAACTGGCATCTGGTTCACCTTGGATCACGCGCTGTTGGTGGTGCGGCCGTCATAATTGTAGAGGCCACAGCAGTTGAAACTATCGGAAGAATTTCCGACGGAGATCTTGCTCTCTATAATAAAGTCCAGATGAATGCATTTAAACCCATTACAGAATTTATAAAAGAACATGATGCAATTCCGGCGATACAACTTGCACACGCCGGAAGGAAAGCATCACGTGGTGAAACATTAAAACATGAAAGACTACTTTCCATTGATGAAGGAGGATGGGAAGTCGTAGCACCGAGTGCAGTTCCATTTAATGAACGTTATGGAATGCCGAGAGAATTATCTCATCAGGAAATAAATGAGCTGGTGGAGAGTTTTAAACATTCAGCACGACTTGCTCTTGAGGCCGGATTTGAAATTATAGAACTTCACAGTGCTCACGGATATCTTCTGCATGAATTCCTCTCACCTCTTTCAAACATGAGAACTGATGAATACGGCGGTTCAATCGAAAACAGAATGCGCTTTCCTCTGATGGTTGCAAAAGCGCTGAGAGAAACCTGGCCGCAAAATCTACCGGTGTTTGTTCGCATCTCTGCGACTGACTGGAGTGACGGTGGATGGACTATTGAAGACAGTGTGATTTATTCCAGAGAATTAAAAAAGCTTGGAATCGATTTAATTGATGCTTCAACCGGCGGCGTGATTGGTACTGCAAAAATTCCGGTCGGTCCGGGATATCAGGTGCAATTTGCTGAACGTATAAAAAAAGAAGCAGACATCGCCACAGGTGCAGTTGGGATGATAACTGAACCAAAACAGGCCGAAGAAATTTTAAAAGAAAACAAAGCGGACGTTATCATTATGGCGAGAGAATTTCTGCGCGAGCCTTACTGGCCGATCAGAGCTGCTCACGAATTAGGTGATGAAATAAAAGTTCCGGCTCAATATAAGAGAGCATACTAAAGAACATATAAGCAGGGTTAATGCATTTTCCAGCGTTAGAGCATAAAGATTACAGAGTTTATATAAGCGGTCAGTTTATTTCACTGATCGGTACATCAATGCAACAGCTGGCAATGAGCTGGATGATTTTCAAGCTTACCAATTCACCGTTATGGCTTGGGATCGCCGGTTTCTCTGCTCAGTTGCCGATGTTTATTTTTGGATTGTTCGCAGGAGTTATTGTCGATCACGTGGACAGACGTAAACTGCTGATCTGGACCCAGGCACTGGCCGCACTTCAGGCCTTCGCACTTGCGGCCTTGACTTTTTCCGGCAAAATTACTCTGACACATTTAATTCTTCTCGATTTTACACTGGGAACAATCAACGCATTTGATATGACAACCAGACAGGCCTTTATCGTACAAATCGTTAAACATAAAAAAAATCTTCCAAATGCAATCGCTATCAATTCATCTGTTATTAATTTAACAAGGCTGCTTGGCCCTGCAGTCGCTGGAACTATGATCGCACTTGTTGGAGAGGGAATGTGTTTTCTATTCAACGGATTAAGTTACATTGCAGTATTAACTGCACTCTTGATTTTAAAAGTTGATCCGTATGTTCCGCCGGAATTTAATCGCCATAAAATTGTTTCAGGATTAAAAGTTGGTTACGAAGCGACATTTAAGAATCCGCACATACGTACGATTTTAGTATTCCTCGCGTTCATCAGTTTCTTTGGAATTCCTTACACGACGTTCTTCCCTGCGATCGCCGGTAAGGTTCCCAATGGAGGCGCACACGCACTTGGATGGATCAGCAGCTGTGTTGGTGTCGGTTCATTGTTGAGTGCTTTATGGTTAAGCAACAGGGCCGGTGCTCCGACTCTCGCGAAAGTTGTCGGTGCTGCAGGAATGGCCTTCGCGGTTTTCCTGATGATTCTTTCACGACTGGATAATTTCCAGTTTATTTTATTCAGTGTATTCACGACTGGTATGTCAATGATGCTTCAGTTAGCTTCAAGTAATACTATGATTCAAAGTACAGTTGATGATGATAAACGCGGACGTGTAATGAGTTTTTTCAACGTTGCCCTTTTAGGGATCGCACCGTTCGGAAGTTTGTTGATGGGATTTTCTGCGGAACATTTAGGACTTCATACAGCGTTTTTAATTAACGGCTCTATCTGTCTGGTGGGAGCTTTTATTTTTTACAAAAAAGCTCCACGTATCAACGAATACATTTTATCAAAGTCTGCTGCTTAATCCAGGTCTTCACCAGTGCGGTGAGGGATATCATTTTCAGTCGGGAAATATTCTTTTACGATAATCGGCAGCACTCCATACATCATTGAAGCTAAAAGCGGCCCGACGAATAATCCGGGAAGACCAAGGACAATGACTCCACCAATGACTGCAAGAAATCCGATCAGCGCAGGAACTTCCACTTCCCCGAGACTTGCTAGATACGGCCTTACAATATTGTCTGCCACTCCGGAAACAGCGCCGATTACTGACATCGTAATTCCCTGCCCGACTTTTCCATCGAAAAAAGCAAAGAGCGCCAGTAAAAATGCCATCGGTGCCGCTCCGATAATCGGAATAAAGGAAATAATGAAAGTGAAAACGAAAATAATATAAAAATCACCGATACCGCAGGCAAGTGCCCCGAGAGATACGATAAGAGATTGTAGTACACCAGTTAAAACATTCGAAAAGAAAACTTCACGGCAACTCGACTTCATCACTGATACAAATTTATCTGAATTGGACTGGTTAAAATAAAAATAACGGTTGAATAATTTCCTGATGTGATCTTCTTTTGAAAGGAAAAAATAAAACGACAATACTATAACCAGAACGGCAAGTGCCAGGTCCGGTATTTGCGTCACCAGATCACTGAACGTTTTTAAAATCCAGGCACCGGCCTGATTTGAAAAGTTATCAAACTTTTCTCTGACTAACGCCGGATCGATATTATTATGTTCGGCCATATTATCTACGAAAGCATAAATTTTCCCCTGAATATTCTGGGTAAGACCTGCAATTGATTGTTTGGAAAAAAATTCGCTGATAATTTTAGATCCTCTTAAAATAAAAACAGTAAATGGAAGCGCACCGATTAAAAAAATCAATGACGTTAAAACCAGTAATGCTTTCTGTCTCGCCCATTTGTACTTTGTCATGAAGTAAGAAAGAAAAGGACTGAGTGCCATGGCCAGCATTCCTCCGAACAATACGGGGATGAGAAATGGAGTCAAAATGTAGAGGAAACCTCCAACAATAATTAACGCCGTAAAAAGTTTAAAGAAGTTTCTGAAGAAGACTTCGTGAAAGTGATTCATCATGTAAAAACCTTATTCGTTATGGTGTGATTGATTATTTTGTTCGCGTGCACGTTTGCTCTCACGCTCTTTTACAAAATCCAGAATAAGTAAACTAAGAACGGACTCAAGCTGGCCGCTTCCACCTTGTGGAGCTTGTTGCATTTGAACTTCTTCTTTTTTTCCCGATTTGAAAATATCCATCCAGTTTTGTTTTCTTGTAGCGTAAACCATGACACCAGCGCAGATCGCTAAAAAGCCCAGGATAAACCAGATCGAAGGTGTGAAAAGTGCATCGCCATGATCGATGTTATTTAAAAATCTCTCAATTAAATGACTCATGCCCATGCAAAAGAGTGCAAGGCTTCCAAGGGTCAGCACAACGAGAATGAGAATTCTCCTTAACTGATTTAAAATTTCTGCTGAAATCTCAAATGTTTTTTCACTGAATGCATTTCTCTTTCCAATAAAATAACTAAAAAGAATTTCACCGACTTTAAAAATATCCATTATGACCGCCTTCCTGAAATGAGTTTTGCAATTATAAAGCCCACGCTTGCGGCGATTGCGATTGATGTGAGCGGATGCTCTTTAACAAATTCAGATGTGCGCTCTTTGATTTCTTTGAGTCTTTCTTCGATTTCTTTCAAATTTTCGAGACCGATTTTTGCCTTATCATCCATAATAAACTCCGGTTTTTTAATAGCTTAGATGTGTTTATAAAGTACGTCTAGACCTTCCTTGGAATCTTGATACTATAAGACTATGAAAAACGTAAAATACATCATCATGTCTGCCCTATTTATTTTAGCTCCTGCACTAAAAGCAGAAATGAAATTAAGTCCTTTTGAGACCGATGGTTGTACCATGTTTATCGACGGCCCTCCGGGGCAACCAGAGTTATGGAGACACTGTTGTGTCGAGCATGATCTTCGTTATTGGTTTGGCGGAAGTGTTGAAGACATGGATAAGACAGATCTGAGATTAAAAGAATGCGTACAAAAAGACGCTGGAGTTACGTGGGCCACACTGGTTTATAATGGCGTGCGCGCAGGACATCACTCTCCGATTAAAAATAAAACTCAATGGGGCTGGGCATGGATTCCAAAGCGCGAAAAAGCGCCTTTGACTTCAATTGAGACGGCCTTTGTTCTGGCATCACTAAAAAATATTAATGAGCCTTCTGTGAACATGGAAGAATTTTTAAAATTCTATTTTCCCACAATTTCAAACTAACCGAAAAGTTCTTTCGTTAAATCAAACAGCTTGTGTTTCGCAAGATAGTTTTTCACGTAATTTTTATTTTCCGGTTTATACCAGAAGAAAAAATTTCTCTGACGGGTTTTTTCATCCAGCGTGATCGCCGTCTTCACTTCTTTTAAAGTGTACGGATGATATCCTGAATAATAAATCTCGGTCGCCACAGTCATTGGAGTCGGTGTGAAATCCTGAACCTGCTCAAGTCTGTAACCAAGTTTTTTCGTCTTGATCGCAAGCTTCGCCATATCCTCAGGAGTACAACCCGGGTGAGAAGAAATAAAATATGGAATGATTTCCTGACGGATTCCTTTTCTCGCTGAGATCTCTTCGAATTTTTTCTTGAATGTTTCGAAGTAATGGAACGCCGGTTTTCTCATCGATTTTAAGACGTGATCTTCCGTATGCTCAGGTGCCACTTTCAGTCTACCCGAAACGTGGTGAGTGATTAGCTGCTCAACGTACTCTGCATCTTTTTTCGGATCGAGAGATCTTTCGTTAAACATTAAATCGTATCGTAATCCAGAACTCACAAATGCCTTTTTTACTTTTGGATGTTTTGCCACTTCTCTATAAAGCTCAGTCATTTTTTCTGGAGAAGCATCAAGGTTTTTACAGATTACAGGAAACACACACGAAGGTGCTGCACATTTATCACAGTGGGCCTGATCAATCCCTTTCATCTGATACATGTTCGCAGAAGGCCCGCCCATATCACTGATGTATCCCTTGAAGTCCGGCATTTTTGCAACCTGATCAAGTTCTTTCATCACCGATTCTTTCGAACGGCTGGCAATCATTTTTCCCTGGTGAGCAGAAATCGTACAGAATGAACATCCACCGAAACAACCGCGGTGAGTGTTAAGTGAAAACTTAATCATCTCGTAAGCTGCAATCTGTCCTCTGTCTTTGTATTTTGGATGCGGGTATCTTGTGTATGGTAAATCAAAAGAAGCATCGATTTCTGCTTCACTCATTGTTGGGTACGGAGGATTAATTACCAGTGTATTCCCTTCCACTTTTTGCAGTAAACGATTTGCGAATTGTTTATTAGATTCCACTTCAACGTGCATGAAGTTTTTTGAATAGGCCTTTTTATCTTTCAGACAAACTTCGTGGCTTGATAATTCCAAGTCTTCCCACGCAACGTTGCTCATCGGAAGTTTTTCTTTTTGTGAGTGCAGGTAAGCAGTCTGCGGAATATTTTTAATTTCATGAAACGGAACACCGGCAAGAACCAGTCTCACAAGTTCCTTCATTGGAAGCTCTCCCATTCCGTAAACCAGAAGGTCAGCACCTGAAGTCGTTAGAATATTCGGCATTAATTTATCAGACCAGAAATCGTAATGAGTCACTCGTCTTAGTGATGCTTCGATCCCTCCGATCATGACGGGAGAATCAGGAAAAAGTTTTTTTAATATTTGCGTGTACTCAGTTGTTGCGTAGTCAGGCCTGAAATCCGGTGAGCCCCCTGGAGTGTAGGCATCAGTTGAGCGCAGGCGTTTTGCAGCCGTATACTTGTTCACCATCGAATCCATATTTCCCGAAGTCACTCCGAAGAAATATTTTGGTGCTCCAAATTTTTTGAAATCGCGAAGATCATCACGCCAGTTCGGTTGAGAAATAACGGCCACTCTTAAACCCATCGATTCAAGAATTCTTCCCATAACTGCAGTACCGAATGCTGGGTGATCCACATAAGCGTCACCTGTTACGAGAATGACATCGAGTTCTTCCCATCCGCGTTTTTTTGCTTCTTTCATGGTCGTAGGAAGCCACGCTGTGATTGGTAGTTGATCTGGAGAACAAGATGATGTTTCTGTTGGATTATTCATAGTAGCAGAAAATAGGTTAAAACCCTGCATTCTGACAATGAATATGGTGAACTTTACATAGTTAAATGAAGCTCAATTCCTTCCGGAAGACATAAATTTCATCCAATCGCCCCAGAAGCTCCATTCTTTGGGCCCAAGCTCCTTCTCTTTCCAGATATGCAACTGCCATTTTGCGGATGTCTGCCTTTTTTAAATGAATTTTAAGGATACCGAAATCATGCAAGGCCAGGGCAGAATTATAAGGATTGATTACTTTTAATGTTCTTCCATGCTTAATTCCATTCTTCAAAACGTAATTAATGACATTTTTAACTTCAGAAGCACTTTTTAAGACTCTCAAATGATAGCGATATTTGTAAAGAGTACCCTTTGCCCTACTCAGTTTATTAATAGCTTTAACAAGTGAAACTCCAAAGGCCTTCATAGCTTTAGCAAGTGTTACATTACATCCGCACTCAGCATAAAGATGAATATGATCATGCTCCAGCGAGAAATGAATAATCTTTAACCC
>JACMNL010000016.1 GCA_014378525.1 Bacteriovorax sp. | reverse complement strand
AGAGTGTTTATTGCGTTCACTTTCATGCGGTTCAAGATTTGCTTCAACAGCAGCTCTCTCCATTGCAGCAAGGAACCTGTCTTCAGAAAGATTATTTCTGATCGCCATTTTTAAAATGGTCTGGTGAGCTTCCTTAAACTTTGTCATATCGATCATCGTATTGACCGCACGGCTTGGTTTATTGTTGTGCGGAATAACAATATTTTTTTCGAGTAAAAAACGAATCAGACGAAGTGTATCGAATCGCGAATGAGTAATGAAGCGAACTCCAACTCTATCGAAAAGTTCTTCTGCTACGTTTTCCGCTTTGTGAAGAAGCTTAATGATAATACTCTCGCGAGTTTTTTTAGATTTTGTTTCGAAGTCGACCAGAGGAACTACATCGTCAGTCCCCTTCACTCCAATAAAAAGTTTATTGTCGTCACTTCTAAAAACATATTTGTAAAAACGATCGAAGATCTGAGTTTGAACGATGCTGAAATAGCTCGAACGAAGATCCTTATCAGCGTGCATAATTGTATGCATGACTTTTAATACAGCTTCGGCCCAAAGCTTATCTTCTTTCTTAACGATGTTATCGTCAGTGGCCATTAAAAATAGCTGGCTGATATCTGAGATCATAAGAAGCGAGTTCGGAACTTTAATATCAAGTCCGTCCGGGTTTCCTTCTCTCAGAAAATATCTTCTGATAAATTGCATAGCTTCCTGGAAGTTTCCAAAAAGTTCTGATTTCGCAACATGGTCATTGGGATCAAGGCCATAGCCTTTTAGGAATTGACTAACCTGATCGTTGGTAGACATCGGCCCCAAAAAATTTTTTGTATCGAGCGCTGATTTACCTGCGACAACCACGTCGAAGATTTCCCAGTCGAACATATATTTTTGAAGATAACCCGGTCTTTCCATTTAAACCTTTTTACAATCCGGCAAAGTAGCTAGACTATTATGTAATGAATGAGGCTAATCGACCATCACTTAAAAGACTAGATATTCTTTTCCTTTCCTTTTTTGGGGTAGGATTTTTACCGAAAGCGCCGGGCACGTGGGGAACTCTTGCTACGCTTCCTTTTTTGTATCTGCTTGGAACATTTAATCCACCCTACGTTTTATTCATTCCGTTTATTATTATTGTCACAATCATTTCATCTTTTGTTGCAGAGAGTGTGCAGAAACAATTTGATTTGCATGACCCGCAATTTATTGTGATCGACGAAGTTCTCGGCATGTCAGTGGCGTGGCTCTTCATTCAAAAACATAATCTTTCTCATTTAATTTTGCTTTGTATTTTATTTCGCATTTTCGATATCAAAAAAATCTGGCCTGCGACTTATTTCGATGAAAAAGTCACTCACGGCGCTGGTACAATCGTCGATGACCTCGTGAGCGGAGTGTATGCCGGACTGGTGTACCTGGTGATTAACCACTACTTTTATAATGCTCTTTCCACTTTCTAGGCACTATCTAAAAATAATCTAACTTACGCTAAAATTACGCTTGACTTACGCAAGGTTTACGCACATCCTTTATATAAGAAACTTATTGATTAACAACTCATCAATTTGTGATTTTTTGACCTACTAAGTCTAATAATTACAAGCCTTTGATTCTTAAATAAGTTGAACAAATTGCACAAGTTTTCGGTTATCGAATAAAAATAAAGAGTGTAGCGTAATAGCACACACAAGCACCATCGGAGGACTCAAATGTCATTACAGAAAGTATCAGCTTCACCATCTCCAGAAAAAATTAAAGCATTAGATCTAGCTCTATCTGCAATTGAAAAACAATTCGGAAAAGGCGCGATCATGAAACTAGATAATAAAAACGCAAATGAAAAATTAGCGGTGATCCCGACTGGATGTTTAAGTTTAGACTTAGCTCTTGGAGTTGGTGGTATTCCTCAAGGCCGTATCATCGAAATTTACGGGCCGGAATCTTCTGGTAAAACAACTCTTACTCTTCACATTGCAGCTGAATGCCAAAAACAAGGTGGAACAGTAGCATTCGTTGATGCTGAACATGCTCTTGATACAGCATACGCTGCGAAACTTGGTGTTGATATTCCTAACACACTTATCTCTCAACCGGATTCTGGAGAACAAGCTCTAGAAATTACCGATATGCTAGTTCGCTCTGGTGCAGTTAATCTTCTTATCGTTGACTCGGTAGCAGCGTTAACTCCAAAAGCAGAACTTGAAGGTGACATGGGAGATTCACACATGGGTCTTCAAGCAAGACTTATGTCTCAAGCATTAAGAAAACTAACGGGATCAATTTCTCGTTCAAACTGTACAGTTATCTTCATCAACCAGCTTCGTATGAAAATTGGTGTTATGTTCGGTAACCCTGAAACAACAACTGGTGGGAACGCACTTAAGTTCTACGCTTCAGTTCGTTTAGACATCAGAAGAACAGCAGCGATTAAAGACGGTGAATCTCACATCGGTAACCGCACTAAAGTTAAAGTTGTAAAAAACAAAGTTGCTTCTCCATTCAAAGAAGCTGAATTCGACATCATGTACGGACAAGGTATTTCTCAAGTGGGAGATATTCTGGATCTTGCTTCTAACAACGGTATCGTTGAAAAAGCTGGTGCATGGTACGCCTACAACAACGCTAAACTTGGACAAGGTAGAGAGAACTCAAAAGCTTTCCTTGAAACAAACCCGGTTCTTCTAGAAGAAATTAAACAAAAAATTCTGGTGAAGTTCGGTCTTGCTGGTGCAATCAACACTGAAATCGTTAACCCGATGACAGGAGAGATCACTGAAGGTGAAGCAACTGAAGTAGAAGAAAAAGTAGCTAGAAAATCAAAGAAAAATATTCAGTAATTATCTAAATATGACTTCGGTCTGTCCCATTCCCCTCAAGAATTTGAGGTTATGGGACACCCGGAGTTCTTTTAAAAAAACTCTTATGTCACAACAAGCCTACAGCTATCTCGTAAAAATTCTTTCAGCCCGCGATTATTCCGAGCATAAACTTCGTGAGAAGCTTAGAGAGAAAAAATACCCTGCAAACGAAATAGATGCGGCCATCTCAGAAATCAAAGCGAAAGGATACCTTCGCGAAGAGGCCTTTACCGAAGGCAGAATCAGATCTTTTATGAATAAAGGTCTCTCAATCAACCATATCCGTCAGAAATTACGCCAGGAACACCTTGAGGCCACAGATGAACAAATTGCGGCGATCTTTGACGAAAATCAAATTTCTGAAGACCAACAAATAGAACGCCTAGCTAGAAAGAAAATGGGAAGCAAAACCGACCTTGATTTCGAAGATCAGGGAAAAATCCTGAGATATCTGATCTCCAAAGGTCACGACTACTCTCTTTCAAAAAAAGTCCTGGGAACTCTGGTCTCTGAGATGAAAATCGAAGACGACGCCCAACACAGTATTTAAAAATTGATGAATTTCACTGGGAGAAGTACAATGTCGTAAACTTTTACGCAAAAGGATCTCCTATGAAAGAATTAGTTACAGGCCAGCAAATCAGAGAAAAATTCGCAAACTACTTCATGAAGAAACAACATGAAAAAGTAGCGTCGAGCTCTCTAATTCCACATAACGATAAAACTCTACTTTTCTGCAACGCCGGGATGAATCAGTTCAAAGATTATTTTACTGGCAAGTCAGTAGCTACAAATAAAAGAGCAGTCTCAATTCAAAAGTGCGTACGCGCTGGTGGTAAACATAACGATTTAGAAAATGTCGGGCACACAGCTCGTCACCATACATTTTTCGAAATGCTTGGAAACTTTTCGTTCGGTGATTATTTCAAAGAAGATGCAATCCGTTTTGCATGGGAATTCCTGACTGTTGAATTAAAAATCCCTGCAGAAAAATTATATGTCACAGTTCACTACTCTGATGATGAAGCTAGAAAGCTTTGGAATAAAGTAGCAGGACTTCCTGATGAAAAGATTTTCAACAAAGGTGATAAAGATAACTTTTGGGAGATGGGAGAATTCGGTCCATGCGGCCCGTGTTCAGAAATTTTCTATGACCATGGTGAAGAACACACTGACACGGATCTTGTAAGAGTTGATCCAAAAGATTTACTCGAAGACGAAAAAAGATATGTAGAAATCTGGAACTTAGTTTTCATGCAGTTTGAAAAAACTCCGGAAGGAAAACTCTCTCTTCCAAAACCTTCAATTGATACTGGTGCTGGTTTAGAGCGTGTAGCAGCTGCTCTTCAAGGTTGTTACAACAATTACAACACTGACATCTTCTTCCCTATCATGAAAAAGATCGAAGAGATCTCCGGCAAAAAATATGAGCCGTATGGAAAAGACGAAAAAACAAAAGCTGCTTTCAGAGTTGTAGCGGATCACATCCGTTCAGCGACGATGTTAATTACTGACGGAGCAATTCCTTCAAACGAAGGACGTGGGTACGTTTTAAGAAGAATCATTCGTAGAGCTGTAAAATACTTAAACGAGCTTGGAGTGAAAGAAGTTTCTTTCTACAAACTTGTTCCTGCTGTTTTTGAAGCTTTAGGGCAGGAGTATCCACAGAATGCCGATGGATCAGAACTCGCTGTAAAACTTCTGGAACTTGAAGAAAGAAAATTCAGAGAGACTCTTGAAAACGGAATTAAATTCCTAAACGAAGCTATAGCTAAAGAAGTAACGAATAAAGTTTTATCAGGTAAAGCTGCTTTCAGACTTTATGATACATACGGATTCCCGGTCGACTTAACAGAGATGTATTTAGTTGATCAGGGACTGACTCTTGATACAGCTGGTTTCGAAAAAGCTATGAACGAACAAAAAGAGCTTTCGAAAAAATCATGGAAAGGCGGAATCAATAACGACGATAAAATTTTTCATGTTATGAAAGAAAAACACGGCGCTACTGAATTCGTTGGTTACGATAAACTTGATGTGGATGCAAAACTTTTAGAAGTTGTAGACATGGGTGAAATGAAAGGGTTAGTTTTCGATACAACATCTTTCTACGGCGAGTCCGGTGGGCAGGTAGGAGATATCGGAGCTGTAAAAGACGGTAAAAACATTATCGCTCACATCGACGACACTCAAAAACCAGTTGATGGATTATTCGTTCACTTGTCAAAAGATTCAGACGCACTCGAAGTTGGAAAAACTTATACCCTTGCAGTTGACGGACACACTCGTAAATTAATTATGAGAAACCACTCTGCAACTCACTTACTTCAAGCTGCACTAATTAAAGTTTTAGGGCCTCACGTAAAACAGGCCGGATCAGTTGTTACTGCTGAAAAACTTCGTTTCGACTTTGCTCACACTCAAGCGATGTCAAAAGAAGAAATCCAGAAGGTTGAAGACATCGTGAATTCTGAAATCAGCAAATCGCTTAAAGTTGAAGCAAACATCATGGATATGGCAGCTGCTCAGAAAAAAGGCGCGATGGCCCTTTTCGGAGAGAAGTATGGAAATATCGTGCGCGTTTTAACGATGGGAGATTTTTCGACTGAACTTTGCGGTGGTGTACACGTTCACAACACCGGCGATATCGGTCTTATTACAATACTAAATGAATCATCATTGGCAACCGGTGTACGTCGTATCGAAGCGACTACATCAGAAACTGCAATTCATTATCTGTCACACAGATCTTCTCTTCTTAAAAAAGTAGAAGGAATGGTTATGGATAAAGAAGAGCGCGCTCTTAATAAACTTGAAAATGTTTTTAAAGAACTAAAAGACAAACAAAAAGAAATTGAAGCACTAAAAGATAAAATTCAACTTTCCGAATCAAAAGATCTCTTCAACAACGTTGAAAACATGGGTGGTATTGATGTCGCGATCGTTGAAGCAAGTGCTGACAGTGACCTTAGAAAGCTTTCAGATCTGTTTATCAGCAAATACCAGAACGGTGCGATCGTTGTTTACAATGTATCTGGCGACAAGGCAGCGGTACTTGTACGCGCTTCTAAAGCTGCTGCTAAATTAAACGCTGGTGATGCTCTAAAAGAAATTCTTTCAGTGGTAAACGGACGCGGCGGTGGAAAACCGGATATGGCACAGGGATCTGGAGAAGCGGCATTGATCGCTAAAATCGCTCCTCAGGCAAAAAGTGTTTTAAAAGCAAAACTAGGTTAATCGCATGAAAAAAATTGTTGTTCTCAATCTGTGTTTAGTATTTGCACTATTTTTAGGCTGTACTAAAAAAGACGAAATTAATAAGGATAACAAAATCCTTAACGTTGCTCTTACCAGTGAGATTTCAACTCTTGATCCGGTGAACTCGTACGACAACGTTTCGGGAATGATTATTTATAACATTTGTGAGCAACTTTACGACTATCACTACTTAAACCGTCCATACGAATTGAAACCGCTTCTTGCTGACGGAATGCCGCTCATTGAAAACAAAGGCCAGCGTTACGTCATTAAGATCAAAAAAAATATTCGTTACCATGATCACCCGGCCTTTAAAGGTCAGCCAAGATTTGTAAAGGCCCAGGACTTTATCAACCAGTTCAAACGTCTTTCATACACTCCGCTGAACTCAACAGGATGGTGGGTCGTTGATGGTGTTGTTAAAGGTGTTAACGATTTCAAAAAAACTGTCGGAAGTGATTTCGGAAAATTTAAATCGACTTCAATTTCTGGAGTAAGCGCTCCGGATGATTACACGTTAGTTATTGAACTACTTCAGCCTTCGCCACAGTTTATTTATAAACTTTCGATGAGCTTTGTTTCGCCAGTGCCGATGGAAGTTATTGAGTATGACAAAAATGATCTAAGCAAAAATCCAGTTGGAACAGGACCATTCTTTTTAGGTCAGTCAAAAAACATAGCGAAAGAAATCAACCTGACGAAGTTTGTAAATTACCACGAAAGTTTTTATCCTTCAGAAGGCGACCGTTTTGCCAACAGCCGCGGACTACTAAAAGACAGCGGTGAAAAAATTCCATTCATTGAAGGAATCCATTTTGTTGTTGTAACAGACAACAAATCAAGATGGGATTTATTCAACCAGAACAAACTGGACTTCATTGTTCTTCCGCAGGAATTCTACAATCAGGTTTTTGATGATGTGGGAAATCTAAGAGAAGAAGTAAAAGCAAAAAATATCCGCCTTCAAACAATGCCGACTCTTACTTACTGGTGGCTTGCTTTCAACATGAAAGATCCTCTACTGGGAAAAAATCTTAATTTAAGAAAAGCAATTGCTCATGCAGTTGATATGGATAAATACATCCAGCTTTTCACGAACAATACCGGCCAGAGAGCAAACTCTATTCTTCCACCGGGGATTTTAGGTTACGATCCGTCTGCCACTCTCCCTTACGAATACAATCTTGAAAAGGCCCGCGACTTTTTAGCCAAGGCCGGATACCCGGGTGGAAAAAATCTTCCGGAACTCGTGTACGATACACGTGCCGAATCTAAAATTAGTAATGACCAGGCGGAGTATTTTAAATCGCAGCTGGCATTGATTGGGATTAAAGTTAAAATCGTAAACAACAATTTTAAAGCATATCTTGAAAAATCACGTACGGGACACCTGCAGTTTTTCCAGGATGGCTGGACACTGGATTATCCGGATGCTGAGAATATTTTTCAGTTATTGATTTCTGTGAATCATCCGCCGGGACCGAATGCTTCTTTTTACAATCGTCCGGAACTGGATGGGATGTATGACAAATTAAGCAAGCTTCCTGATGGAGAAGAGAAAAAAGCGTTGATTGTTAAGATGGAGAAAATGGTTAACGATGATATTCCGTGGATCATGCAATACTACTCACGTAATTTTATTTTGTATCATGATTATGTGAAGAACTATCGTCCTTCGGATTTGATCTGGAGTTATCCGAAATATTTAAGGGTTAAATAAAACTACTCCGGATATATTGTTTTCATAAACTCATACATATCCGGAAGCTTCTCCCTGATCGAATTACGATTCACCAATTCCTGCGATACCGATAAACTTTTTGGATTATGAACACCAAACCAGGCCGCACTTAAACAAGCGAAAAATTCCTGCTCATTGGCCATCATGTAAGTTGGCTCACCTTTATAATTTTTTTCAAAAATCTTTTTCTCTTTAGCTTTATTATAGAGATTTGTGAGACTGGTTTTATCTCTCTCTTCCATTCCTAAAATATGAATCGCATGAGCAAACTCATGAGTCAGAATGTCTTCAGTGCCAAAATAAGGATCTTTCGTAGTTTTCAGCAGATTATCTTCACACACAGTAGTGATCGGCCTTCCAGGAACTCCTCCCCCGCCACAGATATCGCAAAAGCTTCTTCCATCAAACGTTTTTACGTCCCTCAAATTTCTGGCCTCGGGAATGTCACAGTAGTTTTCACTTTTCGCGATGACGACTATATCAGCACGATTCAAAATCATTCGTGCTCTTATGTCTTCCCTTTTAGAAAGCATCTTTTCAATCGTTGCACCGGCCTTAACTAAAGAGATATCTTCAATCGATACCGAGCCCTTAACGATCAATCCATTTATTTCTTTGGATTTTTTGTAAAATTCTGTGAGCGATAATTTAGCGATCACTTTGCCGGTTACAGAATCCAGTTCCTCCCCTGCAGCTGCTATTTTTTCAGTTTCATGTTCCTTACATGGCCCTTCATTAGAGTAGGCCACAGTAGTGTTTAAAAGAAATATGAATAGAAATAAATTCTCCATGTTTAGAGTTTAACAAAAATACACGTGAATTAAAGGGGCAGCATTAACCGACTATTTCACTCTCCGGCAAGAACTTCCCTTCTTGCCTCCGAAAGTCCCAATGTCTTATTACTTCCTTCGCACGCACCGATATTAAATCAAGATTCAAAGACTGCACTTTGAATAAGACGTGAGTTTAATATGAAAAAGTATTTTGAGTTACCAGTTCTCTTCATGATTACTTTGGCGTTCACATGTTCGATGGCCATCGCCAAGGACTACGTCATCTATAGCATCGCCCAGGATATTCCAATGGGTAATAAAGACGAGATTATCAGAAAGAATTTTTACATAGATATGGGTACAAGTCAGGGTGTAAAAAAAGGAAGTGTGCTTGACGTTTACCGCGTGGTTTCTGTTTTAGATCCATACGAGAGCAAAAAACGCTTCAATCACCGGATCAAGATCGGCGAAGTTAAGGTTCTGCACGCAGAAGATACATCTGCGATCGGAGTTTTAAATAAGCTGGAAGAAGGCGAAGACACACCTGTATTTGAAGTCGGAAAAATGATGATCGGTGATATCGTAACTGTAAAAGTTAAGTAGGTTCAGATTTGCTATGTAAGACGGTTCTTCTTTCCTTAAGGAGTTCCGTCATCTTATTGATTGCCTCAATAGATTTTTCCAGACGCTCCACTTCTTTCGCTTCAACATGTTCATTCGTTTTTAAAGATCTAAGT